>NZ_JAIHOO010000001.1:1500000-1800000 GCF_019733395.1 Lysobacter sp. BMK333-48F3
CCATGTTGCCGCTGGTGTGGGTCAGCTGCGCAGTCCAGCCGGCGCCGCCGAGAGTGGTGGCCCAGGCGAAGTTGGTGAAGTTGAGCGCGGCGGAGAAGCGCGCCTGAACGAACTGGGCGCATTGCGCCTGCATACCGTCGTAGCCCTCGCCGCCGTTCTGCGACACGATGCCCACGCCGATCGTATCGTTGTTGTTGGTGCAGAACGGCCCACGCAAGGTATGCACCGCATTGCCTTCGTTGACGCCGATGTTCTGGGTCGCGGCGATCGTCGTCGACCGCTTGACCCAATCGTTCGCGTCCAGCGTCATCGCATAGCAGACGTGCTGCACCGAGCTCAGCCAGATGCCGGCGATATCGCGATCGAAACCGCCGATCCGGCCGACGACTTGATTGGCGCCGCAGGTGTTCTGATTGACCGTACCGGGCTGGTCGTACCCTGGGTAATCGGTGAAACCGGCATCGTTGGTGACCGTCACGGTCGCGCCGTCGGTGCTGATGCTGGCGCAGCGCGGGTCGTAGTCGGTGGTGATGCCGTCGGCGCTGTTCGGCGCGACGAATGCGCGATCGGTATGGCGCGCGCCAACCACCAGTTTGTTGGCCGCACATACCAGATTGGACTTCCCGGCCCGGAGCGATCCGACGAAGCCGGACGTGTCGGTGGCCGCATTGCCGATGCCGATGCCCTGCTGGGCCGCGACGCTGCCGCTGGCCAACCCCATGCAAAGCAACAGCGCTGCATTCAGGCACTTTTTCATGGCGAGCCTCTTTGGCCGGCACCGATGGCCGGACGAGTGCAGCGCTTGTGGGCCGCCGCCGCCGGCTCCTTCCGATTCATGCCCCGCCCCCGGCACCCGTGGTTCACGGCATGTGAGCGGAGTTATACGATGAAATGTGCCCTGCTAACCATTGGAAGGCGGGGGCGAACGCGCCCGGCGTCGGGAAGTGCAGCGCTCAAACCAGCCCCAGCGCTCGATCCCATTCGGGTTCCTCGCCGAAGCGTTCGACCAGGAAATCGAGGAAGGCGCGCACGATCAGCGGCATCTGCCGCCGCGACAGGTACACGCCGAACACGCCCATCTCGTCGGGCGCGTAGTCCGGCAGCACCCGAGCCAATTCGCCTGAGAGCAGCATCGGCGCGACCAGATAGGTCGGCAGCAGGCCGATGCCGGCGCCGGCGCGCACCGCCTGGGCGATCAGGGTGGCGTCGTTAGCGCTGATCGAGCCTTCCACCGCGACCGCGCTGACCTGGCCGTCGCGATGCAGCGACCACAGGCTTTTGCCGACGTAGTGATGGGTCAGGCAATTGTGGGTGGCCAGGTCGGCCGGCCGCTGCGGCAGGCCGCGCGCGGCCAGATACGCCGGCGCTGCGCACAATACGGAGCGGCAGACGGTGATCCGGCGCGCGATCAGGCCCGGCTCCAGGCTGCGGCTGATCCGGATCGCGACGTCGATGCGCTCCTCGACCAGATTGACCGCGCGGTCGGCCAGGACCACGTCGATCGCCGCGCCCGGGTAGCGGCGGACGAAATCGGCCACCGCGCTGGCGAGGTGGCTGAGCCCGAGCGAGGTGCTGCAGGTCAGCCGCAACTGGCCGTGCGGCACGCCTTCGGCGTCGGTCAGCGCGGTCTTGAGCTCGTCGCCGACCGCGAGCATGCGCCGGCAGCGTTCCAGCGCCACCTCGCCGGCCGGGGTCAGGCTGAGCCGGCGCGTGGTTCGGTGCAGGACCCGCGCGCCCAGCCAGTCCTCGAGCGCGGCCAGGTAGCGCGTGGCCATGGCCCGCGACATGTCCAGGGCTTCGGCCGCGGCGGTCAGGCTGCCGCGCTCGGCGACCTCGACGAAAACGATCATGGCGGTGATCCGGTCCATATCTGCGCGGTCCGCTCAACAAATATTTCGCTTATACGGCATTTTTTGCGCCGTTTCACTCAACTATCGTGCGGTCCTGCCCGCCCACGACCGCCCCCGCGGCCGAATCCAGGATCCGTCATGACCTCCCCCACCGCCGGTGCCCTACCCACCGCCCGCCTGCACTACCTCTACGACCCGCTATGCGGCTGGTGCTATGCCGTCGCCCCGCTGATCGCCGTCGCCGCGGCCCTGCCCGGGCTGGCGCTGGAACTGCATGCCGGCGGGATGATGGCCGGCGCGCAGCGCCGCCAGATCGGCCGCGACTGGCGCGACTACGTGCTGCCGCACGACCGCCGGATCGCCCAGCTCAGCGGCCAGCCGTTCGGCGCGGCCTATTTCGACGGACTGCTGCGCGACGAGACGGCGCTGCTCGACTCCGAACCGCCGATCGCCGCGGTGCTGGCGGCGCAGGCGCTGGGCGGACGCGGCCTGGAGCTGCTGCAGCGGATCCAGCGCGCGCATTATCAGCACGGCCTGCGCATCGCCGAGCCGGCGACCCTGCGCGCCCTGGCGGTCGAACTGGGCCTGGACGCAGCGGCCTTCGATGCCGCCTTGGCCGCGCACTGGGGGGCGCCCAGCCAGGCCCATATCGAGGCCAGCCGCGCCCTGCTGCGACGCCTCGGCGGCCACGGTTTTCCGAGCGTGGCGCTGGCCATCGACGGCGCCCCCGCCGCGCCGCTCGACATCGGCCGCTACCTCGGCCAACCGGACGCCTGGCGCGCGCACCTGCTCGAACGCCTGGCCGGCCTGCGCGCCGCCGCGCCGTCGGCGTTCGGTTGCGCCGCCGACGGTTGCGCCCTGCCCGCTTGATCCCGCTGCCCATCGAGGAACCGCCGATGCCCACCGCCCACGCCCGAATCGCCAGCGCCCAGGCGCGCAAACTGCTGCGCACGCTGTGCAATCACTGGCGGCACAAGTTCGAACTGGAATACGCCGACGATCGCGCCCGCATCGTGTTCGACGCCGATACCCAGCTGCGGGCCGGTGCCGACGAGACCGGTCTGGCGCTCGAACTGATCGCGGCCGATCCGGCGCGCCTGCATACGTTGCAGGGCGTGGTGCTGGAACACCTGCAACGTTTCGCGCGCGAGGAAACGCTGGCGGCCGACTGGCGCTGAGCGGCCGAATCGCGGGCCCGCTCGGCCTGCCGTCATGCGCGCGCGGGCGGCCGTACGGAGACTTCGCAGTGGCGTCGCGGTGTGGCCCTGGATCCCCGCGTTCGCGGGGATGACGGTAGGTGGGGTTCGCGGGGACGACGGCAGGCGGGCTTGATCGCGAACGGGCAGTGGGTCATGCCTGCGCAGGCGGTCGTGCACGGACTACGCGGGGGTGTCGCGGTGTAGCCCTGGATCCCCGCTTTCGCGGGGATGACGGTAGGTGGGTTCGTGGGGACGACGGCAGGCGAGCTTCGCTGAACGACAGCAGGTGGGATTCGCTGGACGACAGCAGCTGGGGTTCGGCGTGCGCTCTCAAGCCGTCATGCCCGCGCAGGCGGGCATCCAGAGGCTTCAGCGTTCGGCTTCGGCCGGCGACGGGCTATCGGCACGGGACAGGCGCAGGATCGGCGAGCCGCTCAGTGCGCTGCGGCCGCTGCGGCCTGGGCCGCCGGAGCCTGCACGGCCGGCACCGTCCCCTCGGCCTGACTGCGGCTGGCCAGCAGCGCGGCGACCACCGCCAGGGCGGTAGCGCAGGCCAACGCGATCACCGAGGCGCGCGAGGGCTTGCGCCCGCCTTCGTCGTCGTCCGGTTTTTTGGTCCATCGGCCCACGGGGGGCCTCGCTGGCAGCATCATTCAGTGATATTGATCACAAAAACCATGCCATCGGCGAAAGCCTTGCGTACCAGGGCCTGCCGGCTGCGCAGGCAAAGAACACACTGACGCGCAGCGGACAGGGGCACGCCTGTGCGTCACATCCTGTCGTGTGCCGACAGGCACATGCTCGTCTGTTCAGTCCGTTCAACCTCTCCGCCGGCGGCGACCGCACCCGGCGAAGCGCCGCCCGTTCAACCGCGCCGCGGCGAACGCCGGCGAGCCGACGCCGGCAGGCGCAGGTCGGCGACCTTGCGCTCGCGCCGCCAGGCCTGCAGCCCCGGCTGGCGCAGCAGGCCCTTGCTGTTCGGACCATGGCTGCGCACCTCGACCACCAGGCGCGGGTTGCACCACACCGCGTCCTCGATCGGATCGACATCGGGGCCGAAGGTCACCCGCCGCCGCGCCGCCGCGGTCAGCCGCGGCAGCAACGCGCGCTCGAACTCGCTGCCGGCCTCGACCGCGACCCGGCCGACATAGCGCCAGCCGGTCTGGCCCTTGGGGCGGCCCAGCAGCAGGGTCGCCGGCCGGCGCCGCTCCGGCTCGGCCGGGGTGTAGCCGACCACCGCGAACTGGCCGAACTGGAGCAGACCGATCCGCCGCCAGTCCGGGCTCGGCCCTTGCACGTGGCGGCCGAAGGCGCGCTTGCTGATCACCCCTTCCAGGTGCTGGCTCAGCGCCAACGCCAACGCGTCCTTGCCGCTGCCGAGGATGTGGGTGCCGTATTCCAGCCCGCGCGGGGCCTGGCGCAGCATCAGCTCGAGCACGGTCTTGCGGTCGACCAGGGGCGACTGCTCGATATCGACCCCGTCGACATGCAACAGGTCGAACAGGATCAGGGTCGAGGCCGGGCGCCGCTCCAGGCTGGCGCCGGGGGCGGCGGTGCGAAAGCGCTCGCGCAAGCCGGGATCGGCGATCAGCACCCCGTCCAGGTGCGCCTGCTGCAGTCCCAGTTGCTGCAGGGCCAGGACGATGCCGGGATAGTCCTCGCTGCGCTCCTCGCCGTCGGGCGTCCACAGCCGGGCCTGGCCGTCGACCACCACCGCGCTCAGGCGCAGCCCTTTCCACAGGATTTCGTGCAGCCAGCGCGGGCCGGTCGGCATCGCCCGGCCGAGCACCGCCTGCTGCGGCGGCGCCGGCGGCCAGTTCAGTCCGGCGCGACGGGCGCCGAGCAGGGTCGCGGCGATCTCGCTCCAGTCGACCTCGCCGCGCGAGCGCGCCAACGGCGCCGGCCGCGCGCCGGCCGCGCGGCGCGTCGCGGCCTGGCTGCGCAGGCGGGACTGCGCGATGCCGCGCTCGTGCAGATGCGCGGGCCGGGGCTCGAAATCGGCAAGCCGGCCGCCGCCGTCGCCATCGTTCTGGCGCGGCTCGTCCGGTCCCAGTCGGTCCAATGCTCTACGCAAGCAGTGCCCCCCGGATGCTTGTTCTCGCCGACCGCAGCCGCAGCGACCACGGTCTATCGGGCACACAATGCAGCGCCGCAGCGCCCGCGTTCGTGACGGCAATCGCAAGGCGACGCAGCCGTGCGCGAGTCCGCCGCACCTACCGTCCGCCTGAATCGTTCATATCGATCCGCAGATCGCCGCCGCGTGAAGACCGCGTGCGCGAAGGCCGGTTTCGCGCCGTGGCGGCGAGGCCAGGCGCCGGCGTTCATTGGGCGAAACCGTGCTTGGCCGCCAGCCGGCTCAAGCCGACCGCGCCGCGCAGGCCGAGCTTGCGGTAGGCGCGCGAGCGTACCGTGCGCACCGTGCTCTGGTCGATGCCGAGCAACTCGGCGATGGCGCGGGTGCTGTGATCCTGCACGGTCAGCATCGCCACCTCGCGTTCGCGCGCGCTCAGGCGCCGGAACGGCGACAGCCCGAGCAGCACGCTGCGCGGCATCGACGCGTCGACGTAGTCGTGGCCGCCGGCGACGCGGCGCAGGGCGTAAACCAGAGTGCGCGCATTGCTGCCGCGGGCGAGGTAGCCGTGCACGCCGGCATCGAGCAGCGCCGCAGGCACGGCGACCTCGCCGGTGGCGAAGTAGACCAGACGCAGGCTCGCGCGCAGCCGCATCAGATCGCGCACCACCCGAACGCCATCGCTGTCGCCATGCTCCAGCGCGCACAGCGCCAGTTCGGCGTCGATCTGCGCGGCGCCGAGCGTGCGCAATGCCGCCGGCGCGATTTCGCCGGTCACGGTCAGGTCGGGCTCGCGTTCGAGAATCGAACGCAGGCCGCTGCCGAGCACGGGCAGGTCGACGACGATGAGGACTCGGATCATGACTGCTTCGCTGCGCGATGCCCGAACCCGGCGAGGCGGTCGCGTTGCCGTTTTCGCCGCGGCGGATGCCGCGTCCGTGTCGCGTCCTGGGGCGCGGATTGTCGTCCGCCGGCGCGCAAGAATCAAAATGGTTATTGCCACACATTCGACGAATGTGCGCAGCATGTACGCCGCATGCCGCGCGTGCGAAACCCGAGGTAGCGCTATCGGCGCGAACGTCCACGCGCGTGGCCGGACGCGCGAAATCGCTGCGGTTTCGCCCGATTTCCTCGATCCGGCGGCATGCGATAGTCGATCGCACCGCCGCCGCGCGCCTCGCATCGAAAGGATTCGCCATGCTCACGCCCGTCCGATTCGCGCACCGACGCTTCGTCGCTGCGTCGCTGGCGGTGTTCGCCGCCGCCTGCGTTCCGACCGCCGCGGCGCAGGTCCTGGTCAGCGACCCGGGCAACTACAACGCGCAGGTCCAGCACATCGGCAAGGACGCGGTCGAGTTCGGCAAGCAGGCGCAACGCTGGCGCGAAACCGTCGCCCACTTCCGCCAGCAGCTGGTCGGCCTGCGCCGGCTCAACTTCGCCCCGGCGCAGTTGCGCGACGAGTTCGCCGCGCGCCCGGACGACTACGGCATGGACGATCTGTGCCCGAACCGCAGCGGCGAGGTGCGCGAGCGCCTGCCCGGCGTGTTGCGCCAGGCCGCGCCCGACTTGAACGCGCCGATCGCGCGCCAGCAACAGGCGATCTGCCAGCGCCTGGTGCTGGCCGAGAACGCGCGCTACAACGAGTCGGTGCGGATGCTGAAGACGCTGGTCGAACGCGGCCGGCAGTTCCTGGACATCGAGCGACAGCGCGCCGGCGTGCGCGACAGCCCGGGCGACCTGGCCGCCAACGACAACGAAGTGCAGCGCTTCCTGGCCCGCAGCGCGATGGAGCTGGACTACTGGCAGGCGCGGATGAGGGCCTACCAGGATTACATCGCCGCGCTGCAGTGGGACCAGGCGCGATTGGCGCGGCGGGCGATGCGCGGCCCGCCGCCCGCCGGCCTGGGCGGCCGCGCGGCACAGGCCGCCGCGCTCAGTCTGGCGCTGCGTCGCTGACCGCGGCCGCGCTCAGGCGCAGGCGGTCGCCGCTCAGGCGCGCGTCGTAGACGGCGCCGCCGGCGAGGAAGTCCCAGACCGGACGCAGCACCGCCTCGGCCTTGAGCAGCACCTCGTCGAACTCGGCCTGGGCATCGGACAGGTAGGTGATCGCGCCGCCGGCGCCGAACGCGGCCTCGCGGCCGTCGTAGGACAGGGTGCGGATGCCGATGTTGAGATCGGCGACGCGGTGGTAGCCCAGGTAGCCGATCGAACCGCAGTACACGCCGCGCGGGCTGCGCTCGAGCCGGTCGATGATCTGCAGGGTGCGCAGCTTGGGCGCGCCGCTGATCGAGCCGCCGGGGAAGGTCGCGCGCACCAGGTCGATCAGGCTGCGGTCCGGGCGCAGGCTCGCTTCGACCGTGCTGACCAGCTGGTGCACGGTGCGATAGCTCTCGACCACGCGCAGCTTCGGCACTTCGACCGAGCCGGGCAGCGCGACCCGGTTGAGGTCGTTGCGCATCAGGTCGACGATCATCAGGTTCTCGGCCCGGTCCTTGGGCGAGTCGGCCAGTGTCCGCGCGTATTCGGCGTCGCTGCGCGGGTCGGCGGCGCGGCGGATCGTGCCCTTGATCGGCTTGGTCTGGATCCGGCCCGCACGGTCCACCCGCAGGAAGCGTTCCGGCGAGGTGCTGAGCACGCTGTGCGCGCCGCTGCGCAGGAAGGCGCCAAACGGCGCCGCGTTGCCGCGGCGCATGCGCCGGTACAGGGCGTAGGGATCGAACCCGGCGCAGAAGCGGAAGTGATTGGTCAGGCAGACCTGGTAGGACTCGCCGTCGACGATGGCCTGGCGGCATTCGCCGATCGCGGCCAGGTAGTCGTCGCGGCCGAGGTCCATCGCGACGTCCAACTCGGCGACCGCGGCTTCGGCGACGTTCGCTTCGGCGAGCTCCGGCTTTGCGGCCTCCGGTGCGGCGACCGGCGCCGCCCCGACCGCGCCGCGGGTGGCTTCCGCCGCCAGCGCGGTCGCTTCCAGCCAGGCCTCGGCCGCGGCCGGACCCTCGTCCGCGTCGGCGATCGCGACCGCCCAGGCCGCGCCGCGGGCGTGGTCGAAGGCGACGAAACGCCGCACCCGCATCCACAAGGCATCGGGCGCCTCGGTGCCGGGCCGGCGCTCGCCGCCGAACAAGGCCTGCATCTCGTAGCCGAAATAGCCGACGTAGCCGCCGCAGAACGCGAACGGCAAGGCCTCGGCGCCGGCGACGCGGGTGCCTTCGAGTTCCCGGTCGAGCCGCGCCAACCAGGCCTGGCCGGCGCTGCCGGCCGCATCGTCCTCGGCCAGGCGGTAGGCGTGCACCTCGCCGGCCTCGGCCGCGCCCATGAAGGAATGCTCGGCGGCCTGGTCGGCGCTCTGGCTGTCGAGCCAGAACGCATGCGCCTGCGGCGCGTACAGCGCGCCGAACACCACCTCCGGGTCCAGCCCCGGCGCCAGCGCGCGCCAGTGCAGTCGCGCCTGTGCCGCGCGCGCAGGAGCGGGCGCAGGCAGCGCGGACGACGCCGGCACCGCGCGCGCGGCCGGCGACGCGGGCGCGCTCCAGGCCCGTCCGCGCGCGCGCGCGGCCAGGTCGCGGAAGTTGCCGATCATCGCCAGGCCGTGCTCGGTCAGGATCGACTCGGGGTGGAACTGCACGCCCCATTGCGGCCGCTGGCGATGGCGCAAGGCCATGATCAGGCCGTCGTCGGTGCGGGCGGTGGCGACCAGCGCCGGCGGCAAGGGCGCGGCGGCGATCAGCGAGTGGTAGCGGATCGCCTGGAACGGCGACGGCAGGCCGGCGAACAATCCGTCGCCGTCGTGGTGCACCGCGCTGGCGCGGCCGTGGAAAGGCTCGGGCGCATGCACGATGCGGCCGCCGGCGGCATGGGCGATGCCCTGGAAACCGAGGCAGACGCCGAGCAGGGGCAACCCGGTTTCGGCGATGGCCTGGGCCGACACGTGGAAATCGGCCTCCTGGCTGGGGCGGCCCGGGCCGGGCGAGATCACTACGCAGTCGAAGCCGCGCGCGCGCAGCTCGGGCCAGGCGTATTCGTCGTTGCGCACCACGACCGGGGCTTCGCCGAACGCCGTCCCGATCAGGTCGGCGAGATTCCAGGTGAAAGAATCGTAGTTGTCGATCAACAGGCAACGCATCCGCCCATTGTCGTACAGATCGGCGCCGGCCAGGCCGTGCGGCCGACGGATCAGTCGCGGCGCAGCACGCAGGCCACGGTGCGCACGTCCTCGCCGTCGAGCAGGTAGTCGACCGCGTACCGGTCGCCCTGGCGCACCGTCGCCGCCAGGGTCTGGGTCGCGGCGAACTCGATCCGCCCCGGCGCCAGCCCGGCGATGCGCATGGCCTCGAAGCCGAAGAACTCGCCGACCTGCGGGAACAAGGCCTTGAACAGGCTTTCCTTGGCCGAGAACACCGTCGCCAGGCCCTGCACCGGGTCGGCGAAATGGGCTTCGATCGCCGCCGACTCGGCCGCGTCGACCACCTCGTTGCGGATGTCGGCGGCCATGCCCGGCGGCAGCCGGCCTTCGATGTCGATGCCCAGGCCGACGATCTGCGGGTCGGCGCTGGCCAGGCACACGGCGCGGTCGCCGGCGTGCGAGATCGAGGCGATCACCCCGGCCGGCCAGACCGGTTCGCGATCCGGCCCGATCGGTACGTCGACCGCAGCCAGGCCAAGCGCGGTCAGCGCGCGCCGCGCGCAGATCCGGCCGGCGAGGTAGTCGCTGCGCCGCTTGACCACGGCGCGGTCGAGCTGCGCCGGCCAGGCGATCGCGTAAGCGGCGAACAGATCGTCGCGGTAGCCGTCGCTGCGGAAGCGGCAGGCATAGCCGGTGAGGTCGCGGCCGGCGGCGACGCAGGCGAAGGCGCCGGCATCGAACACGAAGCCGTCGTCGCCGGATTGCGGATCGGCCGCGTCCACGGCGGGCTCCAGCGCGGCGGCATCGGCGCTCATCGCCGCCCTCCCATCGCGCGACGGCGCTCGGCGGGCGGACAGGGCGAACGGAAAGCGGGCGGACAGGGCTGGCTCATGCGGGGTCGGTTCGTTCGCGCCGGGGGTCGCGTCGGATCGGCCCGGCAGGATCGCATAGCGCAACACCGGCTGCAGCGTCTGCGCCGGGTTTCGCGCTTGCGGACCGCGACCGTGCGCACGCTTGCGACCGCGCGCGAGGTTTCCGTCGCCGCACGGCGGCCCGCCGCAGCGGGCCGCCGCATCCTCGACGGGCGCCCGCGCCTCAGTTCACCGCGGCCGCGCTCCAGGCCCGCGCCACCGCGGTCTGTTCGGCCGAACCGGCGCCGTACAGCTCGGCCGCCGCAGCCAGGGTCGCGGCCCGCGCCTGCGGGTAGCTGGTGCTGGAGGTGAATTTGGTGGTCAGCGCGCGATACCAGATCTTGCCCGCCTTATCGCGGCCGATGCCGGCGATGGACGTGTCGCCGTTGCACACCAGCTGGGCCGGGGTCAGGCCGGAACCGGCCGGCACCACCGCGCCTTCGGCGAGCAGGTAGAAGAAACGGTTGCCGACCCCGGAGGTGTAGTGCGGATCGTGCGCGCCGCCGGCGCCCTGGGCGGGATCGAAACCGCCGGGGATGTAGCAGTTGAACGACTTGCCGTCCACGCCCTGGTTGTACATGTCGCGGAAGGCCAGGCCGCCGCTGCGCATGATTTCGCCGATCCGGTAGTCGCCCGGGTCGTTGGGATGGTTGGCGTAGAACTCGACCAGGGTGCCGAAGATGTCGGAATTGGCCTCGTTGAGGCCGCCGGCGTCGCCGGAATAGGCCAGGTTGGCGGTCGCGGCGTTGACCCCGTGCGACATCTCGTGGCCGGCGACGTCGATGCCGACGATCGGACCGAAGCCGCGCGCGGCGTCGCCGTCGCCGTAGAACATCACCTTGGTCAGGGCGAAATAGGCCGCGTTGACGCCGGTGGTGCTGCCGTCGGCGCGCTTGAAGTTGGTGTGGGCGTAGCTCTTGATGCCGACGCCGTCGTTGTACAGGCCGTTGCGGCCGTGCACGTTCTTGAAGTAGTCCCAGGTCGCGCCGACCCCGTAGTGGATGTCGGTGGCGACCGTGGCGCGGTCGCTGAGCGCGTTGTTGCCCCAGGTGTTGTCGGTGTCGGTGAACAGGGTCGCGCCCCAGGTGGCGAACAGGATGTCGAACAGGTTCGAGATCGCCGCGCCCTTGGCGTCGTAGACCGCGCCGTTGCCGCGGGTGGTGTCGATCAGGTCGAACTTGGTCGCGCTCTTCTGATCGGTGGCGATGCTGAGGTTGCCGTAGTAGAAGGTCTTGCCGGTGCCGACCGCGGCCGCGGTCTGCAGTTGGTCCTGCGCATCGAGCACCTTGCCGCTCATCGCGTCGACGTAATAGGCGACGAAGCCGGAGTGCTTGCGGGTGTCCTCGCCCTGCAGGACGACTTCGTACGCCAGCACCGGCTGGGCGCCGCGGGCGTAGATCACCAGTTCGTTGCGGTGGACCTGGGCGAGCTTGCCGTCGAAGCGCGCGCCGGCCTCGATCGCGGCGGCGTCGCGGCCGATCCGCGCCGTCAGCGAGGGCCGCTGCGCGCTGCGCAGGGTCAGCTGGGCCGAGCGCAGTTGGCCGCGCTGGGTCTTGGCGACCAGGTCGCCGCCGATCACCCGCAGGCCGCGGTAGCTGCGCTCGAAGCGCACGTGTCCGGTGCCGTCGCGGTCGATCAGGGTGTCGCGCACCTGGAAGGCGTCGTCGGCGGCGGCCTGGACCGTGGCCAGGTGCTGGCCGATCAGGCCGCGCGCCTGCGCCGCGGTGGCGGACTTGAGGTCGGCGGCGTGGGCGCTGCCGGCGACCAGCAACGCGGCGGCGATCGCCAGGGGGGTCAGCGGGGACTTGCGCTTGGATTCGAGTCGCATAGCTTCCTTACTCCCGAGAATGGATCGAGGCGCCGGTCCGCGATGCGGACGCGGGCGGGCCGCCCGGCCCGCCCTCGGATCATCGATACATCCAGGGATCGCGGCCCGGGCTTTCACGGGCGCAATCACGGCCGAACTGGGCCGCAGTGCGGAATTCGCTCAATCCACGCGCCGGCGTATGGCGCCATCGCGGCCCGTCGCGGCGCCGCGCCCGGGCGACGGCGCCGGGCGACGGCGTCGAACCCGGGATCAGTCTTCGACGATCGCGTGCGGCAGGAAGCGCGAGCTGTCCTGGGTGATCGGGCCGGCGTCCTCGCGCAGGCCCATGCCGGCGGCGACGTCGGCCACCACCCAGCTGCCGATCAACGGGTAGTTCGGCGCGCCGTCGGCGCCGTCGAAACGCGGCAGGGCGTGGTGCGCTTGGCGGATGGTCGGGCCGTCCCGGTAGGGTCCGTCGCTGCTCAGGCGCTGGCCGTCGGCGGTGACCAGCTCGATGTTGGCGCCTTCGCGCGAGAACAGCGGCTTGCGCACCCAGCCGGCCGGCAGGGTCGCGGCCGGATCGTCCTCGAAATGCGCCTCGAGCAGGTTCGGGTGGCCGCGATGGCGCTGCCACAACAGCGGCAGCACGCCCTTGTTGCTGAGGATCGATTTCCAGGCCGGCTCGATCAACTGCACCTGCGAGCCGGCGAGCTTGGCGCCGTACTCCTCGACGAACATCCACTCCAGCGGGTACAGCTTGAACAAGGTGCGGATGACCCGGTCGTCGGCATCGGTGAACCAGCCCTCGGCGCTCAGGCCGATGGCTTCGATGCTCAGCTCCAGGGTGTCGACGCCGGCCTGCTCGGCGCAGTCGCGCAGATAGCGCACCGTGCCCTGGTCCTCGGCCGAACCTTCCACCGCGGCGAAATGCACCGGGGTCAGGATGCGCTGGTCGCGGGCCAGGCTGCCGAAGGTTTCGATCAGCAGTTCCTGGATCCGGTTGTACTGGTCGCTGCCGGCGCGCAGGGTGCCGGCGGCGATGGCCTGTTCCAGCCACAGCCACTGGAAGTACGCCGCCTCGTACAGCGAGGTCGGCGTGTCGTAGTTGAGTTCGTACAGCTTGGCCGGGCCGCGGCCGTCGTAGGCCAGGTCCATGCGCCCGTACAGGTGCGGCTCGCGGCGCCGCCAGGAGTCCGCGATCCAGTCCCAGTACTGCGGCGGGATCGCCAGCTTCTGCAGCAGCTCTTCCGAGCCGACCACCTCGTCGACCAGGCCCATCGCCAGATCGTGCAGGTCCTGGGTCGGCTGCTCGATGTCGTCTTCGATCTGGCGCAGGCTGAAGGCGTAGTACGCCGACTCGTCCCAGTACGGCGCGCCGTCGATGGTGTGGAAATGGAAGCCCAGCGACTGGGCCTGCTCGCGCCAGTCCGGGCGCGGGGTCGTGGCGATGCGCTTCATTCGGTGCGGTCGTCGCTGCTCGATCGGATGCGTTGAAGTGGGGGCGGCGCTCAGCCGCCCCAACCGCGCGAGCTGCCGCTGCTGCGGCTGCCGCCGAAGCCGCCGCGCGCCGCGGCGCTGGAACCGAAGCCGGCGCGCGACACGGTCATCGCGCGGGTCGGCAGGGCGGTGTCGCCGTACTTGCCGCGGACCATGCCGCTGCTCTTGCCGACGTACTCGCCGCCCGGGCGCAGGTAGCCGCCGCCGCGGTAGTCGCGGTACAGCGGCGAGACGCCGCGCACGCCGTAGTAATAGCCGCCCCCGCCGCTGTTCATCGCCTGCGAGACGGCGTAGCCGATCAGGAAACCGGCCATCGGCGGCATGAAGCTGTTCTGGTTGCCGTTGGCGTACTGCTGCGGCACCGGCTGGCAGGCGCCGAACTGGTCGTTGCACTCGCGCTCGCTTTCGAAGCGCGGCGCCAGCTTGGCGTGGTCGGCCAGGGCCTTCTCGTACGCGGCCTGGCATTCGGCGACCGAGATTTCGGTCTGCACCGCGCACTCTTCGCGCGCGGTCAGGATCTTGCCGCTGGGTTCGTCCTCGCAGCCGGTCAGCGCGGCCGGCACGGCCGCCGCCATCAGCACCAGCCGCAGCTGGCGCGAACGCTTGCTCTGGGTCGGGTTCATGGCATCGCTCACGGGGTCATCGCGGCGGCGTTGATCAGGCCGACGCTGATCGACACGCCGGCGGAAAAGATGCCGGCGGCGGCCTGGTTCAGGCTGATCTGCTGCGACAGCTTGGGCAGCACCACCCGCGCCAGCAGGAAGGCCAGCAGCTGCACCACCACCGACACCGCACCCCAGATCGCCGCGTCGATCAGGCTGACCGAGTTGGAGATCGCCGAGTGCAACGGCAGGGCCAGGCCGATCAGGGTGCCGGAGAACGCGGTCGCGGCGGCGACGTTGCCTTCGCGGATCAGGCTCAGCTCGCGGTGCGGGGTGATCAGCAGCACGGCCACCGCGGCGGCGATCAGCACGCCGATGCCGGTGCCGGCGTAGGCGAGGAAGTTGAGGAAGCTGTGGGCGGTGATCGGAGCGTCCATGAGGGTCCCTTGAGGCGAAAGTGCGAGCGGCGGGCGCTCAGGTTATGTCGAGGTCGGCGGTGGTCAGGTCCAGGCCGATCGCGTAGGTGACGACGAATTCGCTGGGGCCGTAGTCCTCGGCGGTGACCAGCAGGAATTCCTCGCGCTCCAGCTCGGCCACCTCGCGGCGGTAGAGCATGGCGTAATGGGTCAGGTCGTCGTCGCGGCGCGGCGGGTCGTGGCGGTACAGGACCTCGTCGTAGACCACCGCCGGCACCTTGGCCGCGGCCCCGTCGTCGCCGAATTCGCGGTACCAGTTGCGGCCGGCGTACTCGATCCGGTCCGCGCCCAGGTGCGGGTGCTCGTGGATGAAGCGCTGGAACGCGGCCTGGTTGGGCGGGTTCACCGTTTCCTGGAACATGAAGGCCTTGATGCCCTCGACCTGGCCGCTGGCGGTGCTGACCTGCAGGTAGGCGTCGTCGTCCAGGTAGAAGCGGTGCAGGGCGTGGCCGCCGCCCAGGTCGATGTGGCCGTAGCAGGGAATGCCCTGGTGGCCTTCGGGCAGCTGTGCGGTCCAGGCCTGCGGATGGGCGCGGTACATCAGGGTGTCGAACGCGACCCGGCCGTTGATCCGCAGCCCCAGCGGCAGCGGATGCGCGAACGGCAGCGCCGGCTTCGCGGACGCCTTGTCGTTGCCGCCGAACAATCCCTTCAACCAGCTCATGACCTCAACCTCGCAGTGCCCGTATCGATGCGCATCGGCGGCGGCTCAGCCCGCGGCCAGCGCGGACCAGGGCACGCGGCGGCCGTCGATGCGCGCGTCGGCAAGGTAATACAACAAGGTGCCCGGCGCGATCTCGACATGATCGGGCGGATTGAGTATCGGCGAGGCGCTGCGGCCGTCGCGGTAGCCGACCCACAGCGCCGACTGGGCGCGGAACGCGCCGGCCAGCTTGCCGGCCTGGACCGGCGCGGCATCGGCCGGCACCTGCAGGCTGAACTGGGTCGGGCCGCCGGCGCCGAGCCATTCGCCGGCGACCAGCGAGCTGCCGGCGTCCTGCGCCGCGCGCGCGATCACGTCGACGTGCAGCGGGCGCGTGCACTCGATGTGCGGGTAATGGCTGCGCACCAGTTCGGCCGCGGCGGCGGCGTCGAAGTGCGCGACCACGTGCGCGGCCGGGCGGTGCGACATGACCGCGAACACCGCCGCCAGCGAGCGGTCGTCGTCGGCGGCGTGGACGATCACCCGCGCCGCGCCGGCCAGCGCGGCGCGCGGGTACTCGCCGCAGTCGGCGTAGGAGTCGACCGCGACGAAGCGGATTTGCTCCGGCATCGGGTTCTCGGTCAGGCCCTCGGCGAGCAGGACGATGCCTTCGTCGTCGGTATGGGTATCGGCCAGCAGCAGCCGCACCAGGCGCTCGGATTCGCGTCCGTGCCAGCCGATCAGCACGGTATGGCCTTGCAGGTCGTCGTAACTCATCTTGCCCATCTGATGGCGCTTCCAGAAATGCAGCAGGCTGGCGCTGGTCTTGGCCAGCACCGAGGCGAACAGGGCGATTCCGCCCGGCATCACGAACAGGGCCACGACCAAGCGCCCGGCCGGCGAACCCGGCGACAGGTCGCCGTAGCCGACCGTGCTGGCGGTGGTCATGTAGTAGTAGACGAAGGCGTCGGCGGCGACCAGCTTGGCCTCGCCGGCCCAGCTCAGCAGCAGCCAGGTCAGGCCCATGTGCAGGGCCAGCGCGGTCGCGACCACGCCCCAGCTGATCCGTCGCAGGTGGCCGCGGACGAGGCGGTAAAGCTTGCCGATGACGATCATTCTGCGCGGGTGCCTGGTGACGTCCGTGTGGGGCGGTGCGGGTGGCGCGTGGTGCGGGAAGCGGTTCGCTGCGGTCCGGGGTACGGATCCGGTCGCGGCGGCAGCGAAGACTACAACTATCGCGGCGACCGGCGCGAATGCCCGGCTGCGCCGTCCTCCTTCAGTCCGTCATCCCCGCGCAGGCGGGGATCCGGAGACTTCGGAGTCATGCCGCGATGAAACCCTGGATTCCCGTTTGCGCGGGAATGACGGGCAAGAGCTGCGGATCCGGGGACTTCGGAGTCGTGCCGCGATGAGGCTCGGATCCCCGCTCTCGCGGGGATGAGGGGCAGGCGCGGAGAGGTCGAGCCAGGCGGCATCCGGCCGCCGGCTACGAACTCAGTTCTTGCGCTCGACGTGCTCGGCGTCCTTGATCTCCACCGCCGGCAGCGACAGCGGCTCGTGGGTCAGCTGCTGCACCGGCTTCTCGCGGAAACGTTCGAGGATGTTGTCGACGCTGGTCGATTCCGGCAGCAGGCCGGCGTTGGCCAGCTTGGCGTTGAGGTCGCCGTCGCCGCTCTCCGACTCCAGCTGCGCCGCCGCCTGCAGGCGCGCGCCGCGCTCGGCCTGGCGCTGCTGGATGCGCTCCAGCGAATCCAGCGCGGTGGTGACCTTGCCGGTGGCGCCGGAATGGCGCGCGGCGACCGCGGTCTGGGCGCGCTGCACCGCCTCGGTGGCCTTGACCGTGTCGACCTGCTGCTTGACCCGGGCCAGCTTGCGCTCGGTCGCGGTGATCGCGGTCTTGAGCTGGCTGATGCTGGCGTCGTAGTTGGCGATGGTCTGCTCGTCGTTCTTCAGGTCGGTCTCGACCGTCGCCAGGCGCTCGGCGACTTCGCGCGCCAGCTGCTCGTTGCCCTGGCGCAGGGCGCCGGCGATGTAGGTCTCGTACTCGGCCTTCTTGGCGAAGCGGTCCTTGCTGCGGTTGGCCTGCAGCTGGCGCTGGGCCATGACCTTGGTCAGCTCTTCCTTGGAGCGGATCAGCTCGTTGCCGGCGTCGCGGATTTCCTGGTCGAGGATCTTCAGCGCGTTGGCGTCGACCACGGCCTGGCCGGCCTCGTGGGCGGTGCCGCGGAACAGGGTCAGGATTTTCTGCAGCAGGCTCATGCGCTCACCAGATAGGACTTGAGGGCCTCGACCGCGTCGATCGCGTTGTCGGCCAGGGTGCGGATTTCCAGCTCGACCTGCTCGGCGGTCGAGTCCGGCGCCATTTCGCCGAACACGATATAGACGTCGCGGTCGTTGATCGTGGTCAGGCCGAGATTGGACAGCGGGTTGATCGGGTTCAGGCGCAGGCAGGCTTCGTTGAAGCCGGCCGCGTCGCGGACCTGGGCGGCCTCGACCAGCGGGGTGGAGACGAAGATCTCGCGGTCGGTCAGGGCGATGGTGACGCCGAGGTCGCCGGCTTCCGGCAGGGTGATCTGGATCGCCGCATCGGCGGTCGGCACTTCCTCGACGTTTTCGGCACCGAACGAGGCGGCCAATCGGGTCAACAGTTCTTGCGTGGTCCAGCGGGACATAGGGCGGTCCTTGTGGGGGTGGCGTACGGGCGCGGCGCGCGTCCGGGTCGCGGGCGGCGCGGGCGCCGGCGGCGGCCCGACCCTGGCCCTGCGATCATCGTCCGTGACCGTGCTCGTGGATCGGAAACGGTTATAGGGGCGGGCGATGACCGACGCAAGGCGCACAAGTCCCGCGCGTCGGCCGCATCGGCGAGTGGGATGGGCGTCGCGACGGGGCGCGGCGGCCCCTGCGGCGCCCGGTCGCAGGCCGCCGCGATTGGGCTAAACTGTCCGGCGGAACTACCCGACCGGCATTCCCGGCCCGCGATCCCTGCCCGCAAGGCAACGGTCGGCGGGCTCGTCCAGGGGCGGGTCCGCAGCGGCCGCGCCGATCCCCGGTACGGCCACGTCGATGGCTCAGGTGCGCCCTCGCGGACGCACGCAATAGGTGGATCGTGCGCAATTACGACCTGGAATTCCTGAAGAAATTCTCGATGGTGATCGGCTTCCTGATGCTGGTCACCCTCGGCCTGATGATCGCCGCCTACTTCGTCCACAAGCAGTTGCCGGCGGAAGTCGATCCGCGCGCCGCGCAGCGCACCGAGAACCGCATCGGCCCGGTCGGCGCGGTCTACGCCGGCGCAACCGGCGCCGCCTCGCAGCAGGCCGCGGTCGCCGCGGCCGCGGCCAAGGCCGCCTCGCAGGTCGCCTACGGCGGCACCCTCGACGGCCAGGTGATCTACGACAGCCTGTGCGCGGGCTGCCACAAGTCCGGCGCCGGCGGCGCGCCGACCCTGGACGCCTCGCACTGGGGTTCGCGCATCGCCAAGGGCAAGGACACGCTGCACAAGCACGCCATCGAAGGCTTCACCGGCAGCGCCGGGGTGATGCCGCCGAAGGGCGGCAACCCGGCCCTGACCAACGACCAGGTCGTGGCCACGGTCGACTGGATGCTGTCCAACATCAAGTAATCGCGTCGGCCGACCCGCCGCGCTGTCGCGAAACGCCGCCTCCCGGGCGGCGTTTCTCGTTGCGGGCCGGGCCTGCGCGACCGGCGCCGCCGCGGCCCGGTCGCCTGCGCCAATCGCCCGAGCGCGAACCCTGCGCCGCCCGCCGGCACGCGACGCGCGGCCGCGGCGCTGTCGATAATGCCGGCTGTCCCGGCCCGCCCCGAGTCCCGCCATGCTGCGTTCCCGTTCCGTCTGCGCGCTCGCGCCCTGCCTGCTGCTGGCCGCCTGCGCCGGCGCGCCGAGCCGAACGCCTTCCGCCCAGCCGGGCCCCGGCGCGATCGCCATCGGCACGATCCAGGGCCGCGCGACGGCCAGCGCCTGGGCCGGCCGCGAAGCGATCGTGGAAGGCCGCATCAACGCCGCCCTGGCCGGCACCGACGGCGCGCCCGGCTGGCTGCTGCAGGACGGCGGCGACGGCGACGAGGCCAGCTCCGATGCGATCTGGATCACCGGCCGGGCGGTCGCCGCGCTCGCGCCCGGACAAAGCCTGCGCGTGCACGGCCGGGTGTTCGAAACGCCGCGCGGCCACGGTTCGACCCTGACCGCGCTCGCCGTGCAGCGGGTCGAACCGCTGCCAGCGCGGGCGAGCAAAGCGCTGGCGCGACTGGCGCCGGTCGCGATCGCGCAAGCACCGGACTGGAACCGGCTGGAGGGCATGCGCGTGCGCATCGCCGCGCCGCTGACCCTGGCCGAGGGCGATCGCAAGCGCGGTGCCCTGCAGGTCTCCTTCGACGGTCCGCTGTGGCAACCGACCGAACGCGCCGAGCCCGGCAGCGAGGCCGCACGCGCGGTCGCCGCCGACAACGCGCGCCGTCGCCTGTGGCTGCGCGGCGACGAGGCCGCGCTCGGCGCGGCCGCATTCGCCGCGCGCAGCGGCAGCCGCCTGGACGGCGCGCAAGGCGTGGTCGTGCCCGGCGAGGACGGCGCGACGCTGCAACTGGATGCCGCGCCGACCCTGCAAGCGGCACCGCGCCCGGCGCCGCCGCAGGTCGCCGGCGAGCTGCGCATCGCCGCGTTCAATCTGGAGAACCTGTTCAACGGCGACGGCCGCGGCGGCGGCTTTCCGACCCCGCGCGGCGCGCGCACCCTGGCCGAGTACCAGGCCCAGTTGGACAAGCTGGTCGCGACCATCCACGCGCTCGATCCCGACGTCGCCGCGCTGATGGAACTGGAGAACGACGGCTACGGCCCCGAGTCCACCCTCGCCGCCCTGGTGGCCGCGCTCGACCGCGCCGACGCCGCGGTCGGCGGCGCCCAGGACTGGCGCTTCGCCGCGCCGTGCAAGCAACCCTGCGCGCCATCCCAGCGCGGCCCGGGCGACAATCCGATCCGGGTCGGCCTGATCTACCGCGGCCAACGCGTGGCCGCCCAGGGCGTCGCCGCGACCCTGCAGCAGGACCCGTTCGGCCCGCTGGCGCGGGTGCCGATGGCGCAGGCGTTCCGGGCGCTGGGCCCGGGCGGCGCGCGCGGCCCGGCGTTCGTGGTCGCGGCCAATCACTTCAAGTCCAAGGGCTGTAGCAACGCGACCGGCGCCGACCGCGACCAGGGCGACGGCGCCTCGTGCTGGAACGCGTCGCGGGTCGACGCCGCGCGCCGGCTCGACGCCTGGCTGCAACGCGACCCCACCGCCAGCGGCGGCGACCTGAACCTGATCGTCGGCGACCTCAACGCGCATGCGCAGGAGGCGCCGCTGCGCACGCTGTATGCGGCCGGCTGGCGCGATGCGTTCGCGGTCGCCGGCGTCGAGGCGCCGTATAGCTATGTGTACCGCGGCGAACTCGGCCGGCTCGATCACGCCTTGCTGTCGCCGGCGCTGGCGCAGCGCCTGCGCGGCGCGGCCGAGTGGCACGTCAACGCCGCCGAGCCCGACCAGGCCGGCTATCGCGACGGCGGCACCGGTCCGTGGCGCAGCTCCGACCACGATCCGATGCTGCTCGGCTTCGATCTGCAAGCGCGCTGAATCGCCGCCGGGCGTGCCCGGTTTGCCCGCAAGCTGCACCGCAGCGGGCCGGGCGGCGCGGGCTACACGGCGGCGTAACACCTCGCCGGCAGCGCCCCGTATCATGCCGGCCATGAGCCTTCCCGCCTTTCCCGGCGACGCTTCCGCGACGCTGACCCTGCCCGGCCCGGCCGGCGCGCTCGAGCTGATCGTCGAAGCCGCCGAAGCCGCGCCGCGGCCGATCGTCGCCATCGTCTGCCATCCGCTGCCGACCGAAGGCGGCACCATGCACAACAAGGTCGTGACCATGGCCGCGCGCGCCCTGCGCGAATCCGGCGCGGCCACGGTGCGGTTCAACTTCCGCGGCGTCGGCGCCTCGGAGGGCGAGTTCGACCAGGGCGAAGGCGAATGCGACGACCTGCGCGCAGTCGCCGCCTGGGTCCGCGCGACCCGGCCCGATGCGCAGCTGTGGCTGGCCGGTTTCAGCTTCGGCGCCTATGTCTCGCTGCGCATGGCCGACGAGCTGCAGCCCAAGCTGCTGATCTCGATCGCGCCGCCGGCCGGACGCTGGGACTTCGACCGCATCGCTCCGCCCAGCGGCTATCCCTGGCTGGTGATCCAGGGCGAGGCCGACGAGATCGTCGATCCGGACGCGGTGTTCGCCTGGATCGAAGGCCTGCGCCAGCCGCCCGAGCTGGTGCGCATGCCCGATACCGGGCACTTCTTCCATCGCCGCCTGATCGATCTGCGCGGCGCGATCAAGAACGGCGTGCGCCCGCACCTGCCGCCGGAACTTCCCGCCGGTTCCGCGCCGGACCCGAACTGAGCCTCGCCCTGCCCATGTCCCCCGACCTGCCCCGCGGGAAGCGCTGCGCCTGCGCCGGTGCCGCCGCGGCCGCGGCGGCATGAGCCGGCCTTACGAGCGTTGCGCATGACCGTGCTGTCCCCATCCCAAGCCTATGCCGCCGGCGTCGCCCGCGGCGACTGGAGCGACGACCCGGCGCAGCGCCCGGCGCTGCGCGAACTCGACCGCATCCACGCCGCGGTGCAGGTACCGGCGCGCCAGGGCCTGTTCGACCGCCTGCGCGGCAAGCCGCGCGAAGGCGTGCGCGGCCTGTACCTGTGGGGCGGGGTCGGCCGCGGCAAGACCTTCCTGATCGACCTGTTCTACGAGCAGCTGCCGATCGCCGAGAAGCGGCGCACCCATTTCCACCGCTTCATGCGCGAAATCCACGCCCAGTTGCGCGAGCACGCCGGCGAGAGCGATCCGCTGGCGCGGATCGCCCGGCAATGGCGCGAGAGCCTGCGGGTGCTGGTGCTGGACGAATTCTTCGTCATCGACATCGGCGACGCGATGCTGCTCGGCCGGCTGATGGAGCGTCTGTTCGCCGAGGGCGTGACCCTGGTGACCACCTCCAACACCGCGCCGCCCAACCTCTACGCCGACGGTCTGCAACGCGACCGCTTCAAGCCGGCGATCGCGCAGCTCCAAGCCCATTGCGAGGTGCTGCTGCTGGACAGCGCGCAGGACTACCGGCTGCGCGCGCTGACCCGCTCGCCGGTGTACCGCGCGCCGCTGGACGCCGAATCCGACGCCTGGCTGGCCGGGCGCTGGAAGGAACTGACCGCCGCCTGCATCGCCGAAACCGGGCCGATGCGCATCGACGGCCGCGACATTCCGGTGCGCGCGCTCGCCGACGGCCACGCCTGGTTCGACTTCGCCGCGCTGTGCGAAGGCCCGCGCGCGGCCAGCGACTACATCGAAATCGCGACCGAATGCCACACCGTCCTGGTCGGCGGCATTCCGCTGTTCGACGGCCTCAACGACGACCCGGCGCGGCGTTTCATCAATCTGATCGACGAGTTCTACGACCGCCATGTGAACCTGGTGTGCACGGCCGCCGACGGCCCGGCCGGCCTGTACCGCGGCCAGCGCCTGGTCGGCGCGTTCGAGCGCACCGCCTCGCGCCTGATCGAAATGCAGTCGGCCGAGTACCTGGCGCTGGAACACCGGGGCTGAGCTTCGGCCACGCCCGCGGCATGTGTGCCGAGCGTGTCCGCCGACAGCGCGACCGAACGCCCGCATCGCTGCGACGACGCGCGCCGGGCGCGCACGCGCAAACCGTCGCTGCGCCGCCGCAGGAACGCGGCAAGTCCGGGTTTTTCCGCTTCTTGCGTGGCGCGCGATGGCTGCGCACGCGGTCGCAAAACGCCTCGCCGGACGGGGTTTTGCCTGCACCGGAGCCGACCGGCGCCGAGGCGGTACCAAAAAACAGCTAATTTTTGCTCGAAAACTCTTGGCGGCGCGTCGGGCATGCCCTACATTCCGCCTTGCCGAGGGGTTATCCAGGCAACCCATCCCATCCAACGAGTACTACCGGAAGAAACTATGGCTACCAAGAAAACCGCTGCAAAGAAGAAGGCCGCGCCGAAGGCCGCCGCCAAGCCGGCCGCTCCGAAGCCGATCAAGGAAGTGCTGAGCAAGTCGGGTCTGGTCGCGCATCTGGCGGAAACCACCGGCGTGGTCGCCAAGGACATCCGCGCGGTGCTCGGCGCGCTCGAAGGCGCGGTGCACGCCTCGATCAACAAGAAGGGCGCCGGCGCGTTCACCCTGCCGGGCCTGCTGAAGATCACCGCCGTCAACGTTCCGGCCAAGCCGAAGCGCAAGGGCATCAACCCGTTCACCAAGGAAGAGCAGTGGTTCGCCGCCAAGCCGGCCACGGTGAAGGTCAAGGTCCGTCCGCTGAAGAAGCTGAAGGACGCCGCGGCCTGAGGTCGCTGATGCGGCGCAACGCGCGTCGCATCGCCCGCTTTGCCGGAACGCCGCCCTCGGGCGGCGTTCCTTTTTGAGGCCTCTGCCGGCCTCGGGCGACGTTCCTTTTGGTGCCGCTGCCGCCCCTGGGCGAGGTTCCCTCTGGAACCGCTGCTGCCTTTGCGCGGATTTCTTTTCGGTGCCGCATGCCGCCCTGCCCGGGCCTGTGGACGAACGTCCTCACGCGTTCGCCGCCGTCGCTGAATCCGCTGTCATGGCGCTGAACCTAACCAGGTTTCGGCACACTTCCTCGGCCATGGCATAGTGCGCCCAATCGCGCAGGAACGGCCGCATGGACCCGATCAGCCTCGAAGAACTGGCTTTGTTGAACGTGTTGCAACGCCTCGACCATGGCCAGGCGCCGGAGCCGCATTCGGCGACCCTGCGCGAGCGCCTGATCGAGGCCGCGCTGGTCGAGGCCGACGACAGCGACGGCTTGCGCCTCACCGACGCCGGCGTGGAGCGTTGCAAGTCGCTGCGCCACCGCGTCGCCGCCGACGCCGAAGCGGCAGCGCTGCTGAAGGAACGCGACGCCGCGGCCGCCACGGAAGCGGACGCCGCCGCCGACTGAACCGCGTGCTCGACCGCCGTTCGCAACCGCTCCGGCGCGGCGCAGCCGCCGCGATCGGCAAAGTCCGTTCCGCACGGTCGCGGCGGGACGCGACCGGAGCAGGTTCGAGCGCCGTTGGGTCCTGCCAACCCGCGCACGGTTCGCAACGCGCGCCGGCCCTCGCCACTTGCGCCGGCCGCAGCCGTCCCGATATCGGGCGCATCGTCCCGACCGCGCGCCCATGTCCTCGCCCTTCGACCGTCATCTCGCCGTGTGGAACCTGGTTGCCGACGGCAGCCCCATCCGCACCCACAGCAGCGACCTGTTGCCGGTGCGCGCCGCCGGCGCGCCGGCCATGCTCAAGCTCGCGCGCGAAACCGAGGAGCGCCACGGCCGCCTGCTGATGCAGTGGTGGGACGGCGACGGCGCCGCGCGGGTGCTGGCCAGCGACGCCGACGCGCTGCTGCTGGAACGCGCCTGCGGCCCGCGCTCGCTGGCGCAGATGGCGCGCGACGGCCGCGACGACGAGGCCACCGCGATCCTGTGCGACACCGCCGCGCGCCTGCATGCGCCGCGCGCGGCGCCGGTGCCGTCGGACCTGGTGCCGCTGCGGCCCTGGTTCGCCGACCTGGAGACGCAGGCCCGCAGCCACGGCGGCCTGCTCGCGCGCGGCTGGGAGATCGCCCAGCGCCTGCTCGCCGAGCCGCGCGAAATCGTGCCCCTGCACGCCGACCTGCACCACGAGAACGTGCTCGACGCCGGCCCCGAGCGCGGCTGGATCGCGATCGACCCCAAGCGGGTGATCGGCGAACGCGGCTTCGAGTACGCGGTGCTGTTCACCGACCCCGACGAGGAGACCGCACTGGCGCCGGGCCGCTTCGGACGCCGCCTGGACATCGTGGTCGAACGCGCCGGCCTGGAACGGCAGCGCCTGTTGCAATGGATCGCCGCGTTCCAGTCGCTGTCGGCGGCCTGGTTCCTCAGCGACGAGGACGAGGCGGACAAGGAATTCGCGGTGATCGAGCTGGCGCTGGCGGAGTTGCAGCGCGGGTGAGGCGCATGTCGCAACCGTTCTGCGCTGATTTTCGCGACCTGGGCTAAATCCCCCGCGCCGCTCGCAACCTCGCTGCGCCGAACGACGCAAGGCGCGCGCCCCCTTTTGCAAAGGGGGCGATGACTTAGGCACTCGCCGTTTCTCTTGTGAGAGACGACTTAGGCTCTTGCCGTTCCCCCCTTTGAAAAAGGGGGCAGGGGGGATTTGCTCTTCGCTGCTAAGGCCTCGCCGCCGCGCCCCACCCGCCGCCCAGCGCCTTGTACAGGTTCACCTCCGCCGCCAGCGCGTCGCCGCGCAGTTGCAGCACGGTCAGTTCGGCGTTGAACAGGTTGCGCTGCGCATCGAGTTCTTCCAGATACGAGGCATAGCCCTCGTTGTAGCGGTTGTGGGCGATGCGCAAGGCCTCGGCCAGCGCCTGGCGCTGCAGCTCGGCCTGTTCGCCCTGCTCGCGCAGGCGGGCGATCGCGGCCAGCGCGTCCTCGACTTCGGCGAACGCGGTCAGCACGGTCTTCTGGTAGCCCAGCACCGCCTGGTCGCGGCGCGCGGCGCTGGCGTCGACCTGGGCGCGCAGCCGGCCGCGGTTGAACAGCGGCGCCAGTACGCTGCCGCCGACGCTCCACAGCCGGATCGGGTCGTTGTGCAGCAGGCTCGATTCCAGCTGCCCCAGCGAGCCGGTCAGGCGCAGCGACGGCAGCAACTGCGCGCGCGCGGCGGCGAGGCTGGCGTCGGCGGCGGCGATCTGCGCTTCGGCCTGGGCGATGTCGGGACGGCGGCGCAGCAGCTGCGAGGGCACGCCGGCATCGGGCAAGGCCGGCGCGGCGATGTCGGTCAACTCGCGACCGCGCGGCAGCGCCTGCGGCGCATCGCCGAGCAGCACCGACAGCGCGTCCTCCTGGCGCCGGATCGCCAGCTGCAACTGCGGCACCACCTGGGCGGTGGCACGGTATTCGGCCTGGGCCTGGGCCAGCTCCAGGCGCGAGCTGTAGCCGGTGTCGAAACGCCGCTGCGCGACCTTCAGCGCGCCCTCGCGCGAGGCCAGGGTGCGCTGCGCCACCGCCAGGCGCGCGTCGCCGGCGCGCAGGCCCAGATAGGCCTGCGCCACCGCGGCGGCGATGCCGAGCCGGACCGCGTCGGCGCCGGTTTCGCTGGCCAGCAGATTGGCCCGCGCGGCGTCGGTCAGCGCGTCCAGCCGCCCCCACAGGTCGAGTTCGAACGCGGCCTGGAACTGCGGCTGGGTCACCTCCGACACCACGGCCCGGCCGCTGGCCGCGCTGAGGCTGCGCGAACGCGTCGCGCTCGCCGCCAGATCCAGGCTCGGCCACTGCGCTGCGCCTTGCGCCGCGAGCAGGGCGCGCGCTTCGGCGATGCGCGCCGCGGCCAGGCGCAGATCGGTGTTGTCGCGCAGGCCGCGCTCGACCAGTTCGGCCAGCACCGGGTCGTTGTAGCCGCGCCACCAGTCGCGCTGCACCGCGATCCTGGCGCCGGGCGCGTCGCGCCAGGCCGCGGGCGGCTCGGGCCGCTCCGGCGGCGGCGGCACGCTGGCGCAGGCGCTCAATAACCCGATCCCGGCCGCCCAGCCCAGCCCTCGTCCACCCAGCCGCAGCGCCCGCATCCGGGTCACGGCCTCGGCTCCGTCCGCGGCTCGGTCTGCGGCGGTGCGGACGCCGCGCCGCGGGCGCGATCGGCCTGCGCCGGCGCCGCATCGAATTGCGCCACCGGCACCGCCGCGTCGCGCGCGGCCTCGGCCGCGGCCGCCTGTTCGGCGCGGCGCACCGCGGCTTGGTCGATCGCGCTGGCGGTATCGACCGTGGCCTCCACCGACAGGCCCGGCCGCAGCCGCTGCGCCAGCTCCTGCTCGGGATCGATCGCGATCCGCACCGGCAGGCGCTGCGCGACCTTGGTGAAATTGCCGGTGGCGTTGTCGGTCTTGATCACGCTGAACTCCGAACCGGTCGCCGGCGACAAGCGCTCGACCCGGCCCTTGAGCACCGCGCCGTCGAGCGCGTCGACCCGGAACCAGGCCGCCTGGCCGGGACGGATGCGCGCGGTCTGCGATTCCTTGAAGTTGGCCACCACCCACAATCGCCGCGGCACCAGCTGCATCAGCTGGGTGCCGGGGGTGACGTACTGGCCCAGGCGCACGCCGATCTCGCCGAGCTGGCCGGCCTGCGGCGCGTGGATGCGGGTGTTGGCCAGGTCGATCTCGGCCAGCCGCAGCGCCGCCTGGGCGTTGCCGACCGCGGCGCTCAGCGCCTCGCGGTTGACGATCACCGAACGCACGTCTTCGCCGGCCGAGCGCCGCGCAGCCTGGGCCTGGCCGAGCGCGGCTTCGGCCTGGCGCAGCGCGGCCAGGGTCTGGTCGCGTTCGCGCTGCGACAGCGAGCCGTCGCCGACCAGGGCATTGGCGCGGCGCATGTCGGCCTGGGCGCGGGCCAGGTTGGCCTGGGTCGCGGCCAGCTGCGCTTCGACGTTGGCGATGGCCGCCTCGCGCACGCGCTGCGACTGGGTCGAATTGGCCAGGTTGGCCTGTTGCGCGGCCAGGTTGGCGCGCGCCTGCTCCAGCCGCTGGCGGTAGTTGCGGTCGTCCAGCTCGACCAGCACCTGGCCGGCTTCGACCCGCATGTAGTCCTGCACCCGCACCTGGGCGACGTAGCCGTCGACCTTGGGCGCGATCACGGTGACGCTGCCGCGCACGTAGGCGTTCTCGGTGGTCTGGCGCGCACTGGAGAACGGCGGCAGGCGCCAGGCGTAGAGGATCAGCAGCACGCCGACCACGGCGATCAGGACCACCGGGAGGGTGGCTTTGGAGCGGAAGGGCGTCTTCAGCGGCATGGGGCGTCCTTCGCGGATCAGGAAACGGGAGACGGAGCGGTCGGTGCAGCGGATTGGACGCCAGCGGACGTGGGCGCGGCGTCGCGGGGCGCGGCCGCCACGCCCGGTGCGCCGAACGGCCCGGGCACTTGCGAGGCGAAGCTGACCACGGTGTGGCCGCGCCGCCACAGCTGCCATTTCAGCAGCCCGACCCAGACCAGCACCGCCAGCGCCAGCCAGGCCACCGCCAGGAACACGTCGTTGTAGGCAAGCACCCAGGACTCGCGCACCACCTGCTGGTTCAGGCTGGCCAGCGCCTGCTGGCCGCGCGCGGCGCCGTCGCCGACCACCCGCGCGACCGCGCCGCCGAGCTGTTGGGTGCGCAGCGCCACCTGCGGATCGGCGAGCGTCATCTGCTGCATCAGGTGCTGGTAGTGCGCGGTCTGGCGCTGCGCCAGATAGGTACCGAGCACCGCCGAACCGAGCAGGCCGCCGAGCGCGTTGGTGGTGGTGAACAAGACGATGAAGGTGACCAGGTTGCGCACCCCGTCGGCGACCACCCGCACCAGGGCCAGCAGGATCGAGCTGGCCAGGAACATCGACGCCGCCATCGCGATCACGGTCTGGGTGACATAGAGCTGGGCCGGCCGGGTCAGGTTGCTGGCGTGCGAATCGACGTAGGCGCAAACCCCGACCAGCGCTACCGCGATCAGGCCGAGGATGTCGAAGCGCCGCCCCGGCAGGAACGGCAGGGTGACGACGAAGCCGGCGATGGTGCCGGCCAGCACCAGCCAGAACATCGTATGCATCTGGTCGTTGTTGAGGCCGAGCACGTTGAGCAGGCCGACCGCGCCGACCGACTGCTCCGACAACACCATCCGCGAGAGCACGATCGCCAGCCCCAGCCGGACCATGTAGCCGCCGTGCAGCAGCCAGCGCAGGTTGACCATCGGCCGGCTGCGGTTGATCTCGATCAGCACGAACGCGCCGGCGCAGACCGCCGCCCAGGCCAGGCATTCGCCGAGCCAGGGCGTGTCCAGCCACCAGCGCAGCCGGCCCTGGGTCAGCACCACCGTGACCAGGGCGATCGCGGCCGAATAGAGCGGAAAACTGACGATGTCGAGGCGGTCGAACATCGGCTGGCGCGGCGCCGGAGTGACCCGCAGCAGGTTGATCGCGGCCAGGCAGACCAGGGCCAGGCCGAGTTCGAAATAGACGATGCCGTGCCACTGGCCGTTGAGGAACAGGCTTTCGGCGACGATCCGCGACACCGGCGCGCCGGTCTGCAGGGCGGCGAAACCGAACATCAGCCCCAGCACCTTCTTCGGCCCGTCGAACACCTCGGCCATGTACAGCACGGTCAGCGAGCTCAGCGGCGCGGCGGCGATGCCGAGCGCGGCGCGCGCGGCCAGCGCCGAGTCCAGGTCCTTGGCCAGCAGGTGCACCACCGCCGCGACCACGAACAGGCCGATGCCCAGGTCGGCGAACAGGCGCAGGCCGTAATGCAGGCGGAACTTGGTCAGCAGCAGGCTGGCCGGGATGTTGGTGGCGAAGTACACCGTCAGCAGCCAGGTCGCCTCGGCGCTGGTCGCGCCGAGCGCGCCCTGCACCTGCGGCAGGTTCGAGGCGACCAGGTTCATGCCCAGGCTTTGGGTCAGGCCCAGCAGCAGCGAGATCGCGACGAAGGCGGCGACCCGCCAGCGCGGCATCGGCGCGGCCGGTCCGGGCGGTCCCGCGGGCGGAGCGCCGGCCGGCGGCACGGCGCCGGCGTCCGCAGCGGCGGACGGTAGCGAAGATCCGGCAGACGAGCCGGCAGGCACGGAGGAGGCGGCGGACGGCGCCGCGGCGCGCGGCAAAGCGGAATCGGACACGGCGGTGGCGGCGGTGCTGGCCATCTGCAAGCGCGCGGCTCCCGCATGCGTCGGCGTTACGACGGAAGAGTAGGCCTCAGCGGCCGGTCAACGATCAAGCGCGCGCGAGGCGATTGGCCTGTCCGTTCGAGTCCGCTTTCCCCTGCCGGCCATGGTGCCGATCCGGCGTCGCGGGGATGTGATGCTTCAGCGCGCCCCGCGCCGGCGCAGCGCCAGCAGCCCGTACACGCCGACCAGGGCCAGCAGCGACACCGCGATCGCCGCCCATTGCGCCGCGCTCATCGTCGCCAGCACCGCGGCCATGATCGCCGTCGCCAGCAGCGGCATCGGCCAGCGTCCGCCGGGCAGGCGGAACGGCGCGCCGGCGCCGCGCAGGTCCAGGGTTTCGGCGCGCCAGGCCGCCACCGACACCGCCAGGAACAACAGGCAGATCGCGCCGCCGGAGATCAGCGCCAGGGTTTCGAAGTTGCCGGCCAGGGCCAGCGCCAGGGCGATGCCGGCGTGCGCCGCCAGCGCAGTGCGCGGCACGTGGTAGCGCGCGTCGACGCGGCCGAAGGCGTCGGGCAGGTAGCCGTCGCGGCCGAGCGCGAACAGCAGGCGCGAGGACGAAAACAGGTTGCCCATCAGGAAGCCGGTCATCGACACGCCGGCGGCGATCAGCAGCAGGGCCTGCGCCGGCGCCCACACCGCGCCCGCCGCGCCGGCGACCGGCGCGGGGTGATCGCGCAGACCGGCGCCGAGCAGGCCCTGGCAGGCGATCTGGATGCCCAGGTACAGCAGCACCACCACCGCGATCGCGGCCATGGTCGCGCGCGGCACGTGGCGCGAGGGATCGCGCACTTCGCCGGTCGGCACCAGCGCGGTCTCCATGCCCGAGTAGGCGAACACCACCAGCACCATCGACGAGCCCAGCGCGCTCCACGACGGCGGCGCGGAGGGCGGACCGATCTGGCTCCAGTCGACGAACCAGATCCCGACCGCGACCAGCAACACCAGCGGGGTCAGCTTCAGCGTCGCCAGGGCCACGATCGCGCGCACCCCGAGCTTGACCCCGAAGGCGTTGAGCGCGAACAGCAGCGCATAGGCCGCGACCAGGAACGCGCTGCGCGGCGCCGGTTCGCGCAGCGCCGGCCAGGCCTGCGCGGCCTGCTCGGCCAGGGCCGCGGCGACGCCGGCGCTGGAGGCGGTATTGCACACCCACATCAGCGCGCCGGCGAGAAAGCCCGCGAACGGTCCGAACGCGGCGCCGACGAAGGTGTAGGGCCCGCCGGTGGCCGAGGCGCGGCTGCCGATCGCCGAGAAACACAGCGCGATCGGCACGATCGCCAGCGCGCCGGCGACGAACACCCACGGCGCGCCGGGCCCCAACCGCCCGTACAGCAGCGCCGGCAGCATGAAGATGCCGGCGCCGACGATGATGTTGATGATCGACGCGCCGAGCTGGAACGGCCCCAGCGCGCGCACCAGCGCGGCTTCGCCGCGCAACGCGACGGCGGGCTCGGGCGGGTCGGACGGAACGGCAGCGGTCATGGCGGCTCCCCGGCGGATCGGGGCAGCCTCGCATGTTTGGGGGAAGCCGGAGAAGGGAGGGGCGTGCGGAGAAGCGAGAAGTGAGGCGTAAGCCGTGTTGCGCGAGCGGTGCGGCGCGAGATGGCGTCGCTACCGCGGGACGCCTCGGCTGCAGCCTTCCGTCGATCGCCCCGGCCTTTGCAACCACACGAGCCGATGCACTCCGAGCCCCGACGAATCCGTTCCCCCCTTTGAAAAAGGGGGGCTAGGGGGGATTTGCTTCTACGACGTGTCGGCGCCGGCAACGATTGCAGATCGCAACGGTCGCGTTGGAACGAGCGGGCTTCGGCACGGTAGAAGCAAAGGCCAATCCCCCCTAGCCCCCCTTTTTCAAAGGGGGGAACAGCCGGCCTGCGGGGCGGAGAATCGGCAGGCAGAGAATAGGCAGCAGTAGATACGGTGTCCGGCGGCTCGCGCAGCGCTACCCCACCGCCTCGCGCAGGAAGTCGACGAACACCCGCAGCTTCGGCGGCAGTTGCCGGCGCGCCGGGTAATAGACGTAGAAACCCGGGAACGGCGGCTGGTAGTCCTGCAGCACCTCGACCAGACGTCCTGCACGCAAGTCCTGTCGCGCGATCGGCTCGAACAATTGGGCCAGGCCGAGGCCGGCGCGCGCCGCGTCCAGGATCGCGCTGCCGTCGTTGAGGATCAGCCGGCCGCGCACTTCGACCTCGATGTCGCGGCCGTCGCGGTGGAACTCGAACGGATGCAGGCGGCGGCTGCCCGGCAGGCGCAGGCGGATGCAGTCGTGGCCGACCAGGTCCTGCGGCGCGCGCGGCGGCGGCCGGCGGGCGAAATATGCGGGCGCGGCCACCACCACCTGCCGCTGCGCGCCGCCGACCGGCACCGCGACCATCTCGCGGGCCAGGGTCTCGCCGAGGCGGATGCCGGCGTCGAAACCGCCCTCGACCAGGTCGGCCAGGGTGTCGTCGACGAACAACTCCACTTCCAGTTCCGGATAGCGCGCCAGGAACGCCGGCAGGTGCGGCTCGATCAGGATCTTCAGCGCGCTGCGGCCGGTGTTGATGCGCAGCCGGCCGGTCGGGCGGTCGCGCACCGCATCGAGGTCGTCGAAGGCGGCTTCGATCTGGGCCAGCCCCGGAGCGACCTGCTCGAGAAAACGTGCGCCGTGCTCGGTCAGGCCGACCCGCCGGGTCGTACGGTTGAGCAAGCGCACGCCCAGCCGCGTCTCCAGCGCGCGCACGGTCTGCGACAGGGCCGAGGGCGACACCTCCAGTTCGGCCGCAGCGCGGGTGAAGCTGCCGCAGTGGGCGACGCGGGCGAAGGCCAGGACCGCGGGCAGAGGGTGGGCGGGCATGCGGGCGGCGACAGTCGGAAGGCCTCGATTATGAAGCAATGCTTCACAAGGAATGAGAATAAAGCCGGTTTTTCGCGCAATCGCCGCGGCCTAGAGTGCCTCTCACGCCCGGCCGCCGCGACTGACCCGGGCGCTCGAACCGCCGTCGCACGACTCCCCCACGATCAAGGAGCTAATCCATGAGCACGCTTCCGACCCGCCGCCTCGGACCGTCCGGCCCCACCGTGTCCTCCCTCGGCCTGGGCTGCATGGGCATGAGCTACGCCTACGGCAGCGCCGACGAAACCGAATCGCTGGCCACCCTGGACCGCGCCCTGGAACTGGGCGTCGACTTCCTCGACACCGCCGACATCTACGGCCCGCACGCCAACGAAGAACTGCTGGGCCGGTTCCTGCAAGGGCGCCGCGAGCGGGTGTTCCTGGCGACCAAGTTCGGCTTCGTGCCGGACTTGGCCGATCCGGAGCGGCGCAGCATCAGCGGCCGTCCCGAGTACGTGCGCCAGGCGGTCGAGGCCAGCCTGCAGCGGCTGCGCACCGACCGCATCGACCTGTACTACCAGCACCGCGTCGACCCGAACGTGCCGATCGAGGACACCGTCGGCGCGATGGCCGAGCTGGTCGCGCAGGGCAAGGTGCGCTACCTCGGCCTGTCCGAACCCTCGGCGCAGACCTTGCAACGCGCCCAGGCGGTGCATCCGATCACCGCGGTGCAGAATGAATATTCGCTGTGGACCCGCGACCCCGAACGCAACGACGTGCTGGCCACCTGCGTCCGCCTCGGCATCGGCTTCGTTCCCTACAGCCCGCTCGGCCGTGGCTTCCTGACCGGCGCGATCACCGACGCCGGCGCGCTGAGCAGCGACGACTTCCGCCTCAGCACCCCGCGTTTCCAGGGCGAGAACTTCGACCGCAACCTGGGCCTGGCGCGGCAGGTGCAGGCGCTGGCCGCCGACAAGGGCTGCACGCCGGCGCAACTGGCCCTGGCCTGGGTGCTGGCCCAGGGCGAGCACATCGTGCCGATCCCCGGCACCAAGCGGCGCAAGTACCTGGAGGACAACGTCGGCGCGGTGAACGTGACCCTGTCGCCGGCGGAACTGGCGCAGTTGGATGCGTGGTTCCGTCCGGAAGCGATCGCCGGCGCTCGCTATACCGAGGCGGGGATGGCGTTGATCGGGCGCTGAGGTCGCTTTGCCTCGTTGTCCCGAGCAGCGAACAAAGCAACAGCAAATCCCCCTAGCCCGTCCGGCCAGCAGGCATAGCCTGCTGGCGTTCGATCGTGCGCGAACCTGCGGTTCGCAAGCGCACGCTCTCACCCTTTTTCAAAGGGGGGAACAGCCAGAGCAACCGAAGTGGCTGAGACGGCCGAAGCGGTTGGAGCGGTTGGAGCGCGCTGATCGTTGCCCCGTTTGTAGAGGGGGCTAGCGCCCGGCGCTAGCACGAAGTCCGGGGTCTCTATCGGCGCGGGGGATTTGCTTTTCGCTTGCGCAACAGCAGAAGCAAATCCCCATGCGCTCTTTTGAAACCGCCAAAGCGATCGCGCCGCGCTTACCAGCGGTACCGCACCGTCGCCGTGACCGTGCGCGGGTAGCCGTAGTAGCACCAGGTCGCGCTGTTGCACACCGCGACGTAGCGCTTGTCGCCGAGGTTGCTGGCGTTGAGCTGGAAGCGCCAGGCGCCCAGGTCGTAGCGCGCGGAGGCGTCGAACAAGGTGTAGGACGGCGTCTTCCACTGGTTGTACAGGTCGCCGTAGTGCGCGCCGGTGTAACGCGCGCCGGCGCCGAAGCCCAGCCCCGACAGCGCGCCGTAGCCGATCGTGTAGTCGGCGCCGAGCGAGGCGACATGGCGCGGCTGCAACGCGATCTGCTTGCCGAGCGCGCCGGCGTCGGTGCTGCGGACGATCTGCGAATCGGCGTAGGCGTAGGCGCCGTACGCGCTCAGGCCGTTGGCGAAGTTCCAGCGCCCTTCCAGTTCCGCGCCGCGCACCCGGGCCCGGCCCTGCTGCACCGAGTACAGGGTGTGGTCGGGGTCCACGGTCAGGGTGTTGTCCTGCTTCAGTTCGTATGCGGCCAAGGTCACCAGGCCGCGCCCGTGCGCCGGCTGGTACTTCAACCCGGCTTCGATCTGCTCGCCGGTGGTCGGCACGAACGCGCGGCCGGCGAAGTCCGCGCCGACGGTCGGCTCGAAGGATTGCGACCAGGCCAGGTACGGCGCCCAGCCCGAATCGAACACGTAGTTCACGCCGACGCGTCCGGAGAACTTCTCGTCGCGCTGGCGTTCGCGCGTCGACGGCACGGCCAGGCGCTGGTCGGTGCGGGTGCGCACGCGATCCTGGCGCCCGGCCAGGGTGATCACCCAGCGATCGACCCGAATCTGATCCTGCAGGTAGACGCCGAGCTGATGCTGGACCTTGTCCTGGCGCGAGGTATAGGCCGGCTTGACGACGACCGCGCCGTACACCGGGTCGAAGATGTCCAGCGACGGCGCGCCGAAGGCGAAGGCCGAGGCGTAGTCGCTCGCCAGGCGGCGGTAATCGACGCCGGCCAGCACGGTGTGGTCCCAGGCGCCGCGGCCGAACTTCCACTCGACGTGGTTGTCCAGAGCCAGCGCGGTCGACTGCTCTTCCAGCGGGAAGTAATAGCGGGTCAGCATGCGCAGGTCGTCCTGCAGGCCGAACGCGCCGACGCCGGCATCGTGGTCGACCTCGGTCTTGCCGTAGCGCAGGTGCTGCCGGAACGTCGCTCCGTTCTCGAAGCGGTGGCTGAACTCGTAGCCCAGCGAGCGCATGGTCTTGAGGTAATCGTTCCAGCCCGGTTCGCCGGTGTAGCGCTCGCGCGGGATCCGCCCGTGCGGGTTCGGCAGCAAGGTGCCGGCCGCCGGCAGGAAACCGCCGCCCTGCGCGGTGTCGGCCTTCTGCCAGCGCGCCAGCACGGTCAGCGCGGTGTCCTGGCTCGGCTTCCAGGTCAGCGCGGGGGCGAAGAAATAGCGGTCGTCGTGGACGTAGTCGACCACGTTGTCGCTGTTGCGGGCCAGGCCGGTGAGCCGGTAGAACAGCGTGCCGCTGTCGCCGAGCGGGCCGCCGAAATCGAACGCGGCCTGGCGCAGACCATAATTGCCGAGCGTGGCTTCGATTTCGCGCAGGGGCTGCTCGGTCGGGCGCTTGCTGACCAGGTTGACCAGGCCGCCCGGCGGCATCGCGCCGTACGCCACCGAGGACGGCCCCTTGAGCACGTCGATCCGCTCCAGGCCGTAGGGCTCGATGCGGGTGCCGCCGGTCCACACGCCGTCGGTCAGCGCCAGTCCGTCGAGGTAGCGCGCCGGCGCGAAGCCGCGCACCAGCAGCCAGTCGCTGCGGGTGTCCTGGCCGTAACCGCCGCCCTGGGCGCCGGCGGTGTACCAGACCGCCTCCTCGATGCCTTGCACGCCGCGCTCGCGCATCTGCTCGGCGCCGATCACCGACACCGACTGCGGCACCTCGATCAGCGGCGTGTCGGTCTTGGTGACGGTCTGGCTGCGCTTGGCGATCGGCGCGCGCACCTGCACCTGGTCGAGGGTGGTCGGGTCGCTGGCGGGCTCGGCGGCGACCGCCAGTCCCCAGCCCAACGGCAGGGCGCAGCAGGCCAGGCGCAGGGCGCGCGCCAAAGCGGACAGGGGACGGGCGGGGGCATGGGACATGCAGCGGACTCCGGCGTAAGCCAAACGGGAAAGGGAGGCGGGTCGCGTCCTGCGCGCCGCGTGGGCGGCGCCCGCGGGCCGTGAGCGCGCCGGGCGGCGGTCACAACCACAAACAATAATCATTCTCATTTTCTCAGCGCGCCGCGGCAAGCGCAACGCACCGCAACAAGCGCAATCCGGAACTACGCGGCCGCGCCTGCGGCCGTTGCTATGCTCGCCGGCTGTTCGCAGGAAGCGATCGCCGCATGCCCCGTCCGCTCAGCACCGAAACCCGCAGCGCGCGCATCCGGCGCGTGCGCATCGCCGCGCCCGTCGCCGACGGTCGCTTTTGCCTGAACCTGGCCGATGGCGAACGCGTGGCCGGACGGGTCGAGGATCCGGCCGCCGCGTCGGCCTCGCTCGCGGCCCTGTCGGCCCTGGTCCGGCGCGGCGCCGAGCTCAGCTTGGGCCTGTACCGCCTCGACGATGGCAGCGCTTGGCTGCACTGGGCGGTGGGCGACGACGGCCAAGGCCTGATTCCGCCGAGCCGCGCGGCCTTGCGCAGCGCCGCGGCGCGCGGCCTGGCGCGCTGGCTGCCGGCGCTGGCGCTCGCGCTGGCCGGCCTGGGCGGGGCGCTATGGCGGATCTTCGACGGGTTCGGCTGGGCGCTGCTGCTGGTCGCCTGCGCGGTGGCGGGGCTGATCGCCGCGATCATGGTGTTCGAACACGCCGCGACCCTGCACCGCAGCCGGCGCGACCGCCGCGTCGCCGCGGCCTCCGAGCAGGCGCTGGCGCAAGCGTTGCGCCTGCAGGGCCGACCGACCGGCGAATCCCGGCCCGCGCCCGATCCGCGCCGACGCCGCGGACGCCGGCCCGCGCAAGCGCATGTGCATGCGCAAACGTCGGTTGCGACGGCGCAGGCCGCGCCGGACCTGCCGCCGCCCGCGGTCCCGTCGCGCACGCGCGACCCGGCCGCGCCGGACCGGCCCGACCATCCGCGCCTGCGCCGCTGGCAGGGCGAGCTGAGCGAACTGACGATGGAACAGATCGCCACCGGCTCGAGCGATTCGCGCCGCAGCTTCGGCCTGTACCGCTTCCGCCTCGGCGGGCAGCGTTTCCGGTTCTACGCCGCGCGCGACTTCGGCGACCACGAACCGTTCCTGGCCGAAGCCGACCGGGTCGAACTGATCGCCCACGGCGAGCCGGCGCAAACCGGCGAGGAGGTCTTGGTCTACGCCCTGCACTGCCTGGAAGACGGTCGCCGTTATGTCGCCCACACGATCTTCCTGGCGCGCTACTCCGAACAAGCGATGACCCGCCTGACCTGGCCGGGCATGCGCCGCATGGCCCGGTTCCTGCTGGCCGCCGGTCTCGGCGTGGTCGCCCTGATCGCCGCGATCGGGCTCTGCACCGCCGGCGGCGAGGACTTCGGCGCGCTGCTGACCGTCGCCGCGATCTTCGCCGGCGTGGTGCCGGGCGTGCTGCTGCTCGGCTTCGCCGTCTCGCGTTGGCGCTGGCGGCGCGGCGCCGGCGGCCGCCGCCGCGCCACCGCGGCACGGGTGTATGCGGCGATGGACCTGGGCCCGCCCTGGGCCTGGCGCCTGCCGGCGGACGCGGTCGAGGTCTAGCCGCGCTTGGCAGCGGCCGCGGCGCGGTGCAGGCTGCGGGTCTCCCCTTCGCTTCGAGACTCACCGCGATGCCCCGACTGCGTCCGCGCGCCCTGGCCGCCGCGCTCTGCGCCCTGACCTGCGCCTCCGCGTTCGCGGCCGAACCGGCCGCCCCAGCACCGGCCGCCCCCGCTCCGGTCGACCCCGCCGCCGTCGCCGCGCAGGCGGCGCAGGTGCGCGAGCAGGTCGTGGCCTGGCGCCGCGATATCCACCAGCACCCCGAACTCGGCCAGCACGAAGTACGCACCGCCAAGCTGATCGCCGAACAACTGCGCAAGCTCGGCCTGCAGCCGCGCACCGGCCTGGCCCACACCGGCGTGGTCGCGGTGCTCAAGGGCGGCCGGCCGGGGCCGCGCATCGCGATCCGCGCCGACATGGACGCGCTGCCGGTGACCGAACCGGCCGGGCTGCCGTTCGCGTCCAAGGTCAGCGCCGACTACCGCGGCCAACCGGTCGGGGTCATGCACGCCTGCGGCCACGACGCCCATGTCGCGATCCTGCTAGGCGTGGCGACCGCGTTGGCGGCGCAGAAGGAGCAGATGCCCGGCGAGGTGATGTTCGTATTCCAGCCGGCCGAGGAAGGCCCGCCGGTCGCGGGCGAGCCGTTCGGCGCCAAGCTGATGCTCGACCAGGGCGTGTTCGCCCGGTTCAAGCCCGATGCGGTGTTCGGCCTGCACGTCTGGGCCGGGCTGAGCGTAGGCGAGATCGGCTACCGCAGCGGGCCGATGCTGGCCAGCGCCGACGAGTGGAGCCTGACCGTGCGCGGCAAGCAGACCCACGGTTCGCGGCCCTGGGACGGGGTCGACCCGATCACCGTCGGCGCGCAGATCCTGCTCGCCAGCCAGAGCCTGATCGCGCGCCAGGTCAACATCGCCGCGACCCCGGTGGTGCTGACCGCCGGCCAGTTCAACAGCGGCGTGCGCTTCAACATCATTCCCGACGAAGCCCGGCTGGTCGGCACCCTGCGCACCTTCGACCCGGCGGTGCGCGAGGACGTGATCGCGCGCCTGCGCCGCACCGCCGAAGACCTGGCCCATGCCGCCGGCGCCAGCGCCGAGCTGCAGGTGGTCAACAACGCGCCGGCGACGATCAACGACGCGGCGCTGACCCGACGCGCGCTGCCCTCGTTGCAGCGTGCCGCCGGCGCCGACCGGGTGCGCGAGTCGGCGCTGGTCACGGTGGCCGAGGACTTCTCTCAGTTCGCCAATACGGTGCCGGGGTTTTATTTCTTCGTCGGCTCGACCGCGCAGGGCATCGACCCGGCCAAGGCGCCGATCAATCACTCGCCGCAGTTCATGCTCGACGAAGGATCGCTGGAGGTCGGCACGCGGGCGATGCTGCAGGTGGCGCTGGATTATCTGCATGGCGGTTGAGCGGCGTAAGCCGCGACCGCGGGACGCGCAGAGAACCCAATAGCGACGCCAGAGACCGAAGCGGCATCGCTCCACTGGGGCAAAAGCAAATCCCCCCTGCCCCCCTTTTTCAAAGGGGGGAACGGCAAAAGGCCCGCGACCCGTTGCCCCCTTTGCAAAGGGTCTTAGGAAGCAAACGGCCCCTCAGAGTGGGTTGGATCGTAGCAACTTGAGGGTCGCCCGGTAGAGGTCTTCGTGGCGGTGATTGAAGCGGAACTCGCACTCCTTCAGGTGCAGGTAGAAGGTGGCCTTGGGCACCCCGTTGAATTTGGCCAGGCGCCGCTTGGCGAAGCTCCAGAAGCTCTCGATGCCGTTGATGTGGTTGTCGCCCTCGGCGAAATGATTGCCGCTGTGGCGAATGCGCCAGTGCTTGGCATAGCCCAGGTCGACCAGGCCGTCGTAGCTGGACAGACAGTCGGAGAGGATTTCGCTCTCCAGGCGAATATGCCCACGAATTAAGGCCTGAAGCGTGGCGGTTTTGCAGTTGGGGACGATCTGGGTGTAGACGTGCTGGCCGCGTTTGAGCATGCCGAAGACGATGGTTTTCTTGCCGGCGCCGCGGCCGCGTTTGCCGCGCACGCGCCACGGTCCGAAGAAGGATTCGTCGACCTCGACCTGGCCGGTGAACGGCGAATGCTGCTCGCATTCGGTGGCGATGGCACGACGCAAGGCAAGGAAGATCGAGTTGACCGATCGCAGGCTCAGGCCGGTCAGTTGCGCGGTGCTGGTCGCGGTCAGGTCCAGGGCCCAGCAGCGCACAAGGGCCCGAAATCGGGCCTCGCTGATTTTCGAACGGCTGTAGTACCTATTTTTCTTATTCATTTCAGGAAGATAGCTGCGTTATGAGGCAGCTTTGCTTCCTAAGACCCTTGCAAAAGGGGGCACGCGCCCGACGCCGGCACGAAGTTAGGCCTCTGTAGCGGCGCGGGGGATTTGCTTTGCGCGCAAACGCGTCGGTTCGCTCCGCCGACACGAGGCCGCCGCATCCGCATCCGATCTTGTGCCCCGATCGCGCACCCACCAAAGTCGCGCTGCCGCAACGGCGGGCTTGGGCTAGGATCGGAGCTTTCCCGCCCGGAGTTGCGTCGATGAAGCGTCCGCTGACCCTCGCACTGAGCTGCGCGCTCGGCTGTTCCGCCCTCGCCGCGCTGTCTCCGGCCGCCGCCGCGGAGCGTGCCGAGGTCACCGCCGCCGCGGCCAAGCTCAAGGCCGACGTGGTGCGCTGGCGGCGCGACTTCCACCAGAACCCGGAACTCTCCAACCGCGAACAGCGCACCGCGGCCAAGGTCGCCGAGCACCTGCGCGCGCTCGGCCTCAAGCCGCGCACCGGCATCGCCCGCCACGGCGTGGTCGCGATCGTCGAGGGCGGCAAGCCCGGGCCGAAGATCGCCCTGCGCGCCGACATGGACGCGCTGCCGGTGACCGAGCAGGTCGACCTGCCGTTCGCGTCCAAGGCCACCGCCAACTTCCGCGGCGAAACCGTCGGCGTCATGCACGCCTGCGGCCACGACGCCCACACCGGCATCCTGCTCGGCGTGGCCGACGCGCTGGTGGCGATGAAGAAGGACCTGCCGGGCCAGGTCATGCTGGTGTTCCAGCCGGCCGAGGAAGGCCCGCCCGCGGACGAGGCCGGCGGCGCGCCGCTGATGCTCGAGGAAGGCCTGTTCAAGGACTTCAAGCCCGAGGCGATGTTCGGCCTGCACGTGTTCTCGACCCTGCAGGCCGGCCAGATCGGCGTGCGCCAGGGCCCGCTGATGGCGGCTTCGGACCGCTTCTCGATCAAGATCAAGGGCCGCCAGACCCACGGCTCGCGCCCCTGGGGCGGGATCGACCCGATCGTGGCCGCGGCCGACGTGATCGGCAGCGCGCAGACCATCGTCAGCCGCCGCACCGACATCGCCAAGCTGCCGGCGGTAGTCAGCTTCGGCGCGATCAAGGGCGGGATCCGCTACAACATCATCCCCGACGAAGTGGAGATGATCGGCACCATCCGCACCTTCGACGAAGGCATGCGCCAGGCGATCTTCAAGGACCTCAAGAACGTCGCCGACCACGTCAGCGCCGCGCACGGCGCGCGCGCCGAGTCCAAGGTGCCGGACCAGGACGGCAACCCGGTGACCTACAACGACCCGGCGCTGACCGCGCGCATGCTGCCCAGCCTGAAGGCCGCGGCCGGCGCGGACAAGGTGGTGGAAATGTCGCTGGTGATGGGCGCGGAGGATTTCTCCTACTACGCCAAGCAGGTGCCGGCGATGTTCTTCTTCGTCGGCTCGACCGAGCCCGGAGTCGACCCGGCGACCGCGCCGAGCAACCACTCGCCGCAGTTCAAGCTAGACGAGAGCTCGCTCGACCTGGGCCTGCGGGCGATGCTGCAGGTGACGCTGGACTATCTGCATGGGCAACCGGCGGCGGGGTGAGCGGCGGCGGGTGTGGGTAGAGCCAGAGCAAATCCCCCCTAGCCCGTCCGGCCAGCAGGCATAGCCTGCTGGCGTTCGATCGTGCGCGAACCTGCGGTTCGCAAGCGCACGCTCTCACCCTTTTTCAAAGGGGGGAACAGCAAAGGCTACAGCTACAACAGTTAGGCGGTTAAGCGGTTAGGCGGCCGCAACGGTCATGGTGGGAAGGACGAGCGCGCTGTGTAGCCCCCTTTGAAAAAGGGGGCGAGCGCCCGGCGCGGGCACGAGGCCTGGAGCGACTGGCGGCGCGGGGGATTTGCTGTCCGGCTTACCGGCAAAAGCCAAGACTGAGGCCCCCCAGCCCGTCCGGCCAGCAGGCATGGCCTGCTGGCGTTCGATCGTGCGCGAACCTGCGATCCGCAAGCGCACGCTCTCATCCTCTACAAAGGGAAGCGGGGCTTTGCGGCGGAGCGGGGCGGGACGAGACCGGCAGCGGCTAAAATATCGCCATGACCACCCATGACCTCCCCCTCGGCCGCCACGTCGACTACCCGCGCGAGTACGACCCCTCGCTGCTGTTCCCGATCGCCCGCTCGCTCGGCCGCGCCCATATCGGCCTGTCGGACCAGGCGCTGCCCTTCGTCGGGATCGACCGCTGGCATGCCTACGAGCTGAGCTGGCTCGACCGCCGCGGCAAGCCGCGGGTCGGCACCGCCACCATCGCGGTGCCGGCGACCTCGCCGCAGCTGATCGAGTCCAAGTCGCTCAAGCTCTATCTCAACTCGTTCAACGCCACCGGCTTCGACAGCGACGACGAGGTGCGGGCGCGCATCGTCGCCGACCTGTCGGCCGCCGCCGGCGCGCCGGTCGAGGTCGCCTTCGGCCTGCCGCCCATCGACGAGGCCGGGCAAGGCGCGGAATCGATCGACGAGCTGGACGTCGCCATCGACGACTACGGCCCGCCCAATGCCGACCACCTGCGCGCCGATCCCAGCCAGCTGGTCGAAGAGACCCTGTGCAGCGCCTTGCTGAAGTCCAACTGCCCGGTCACCGGCCAACCGGACTGGGCCCGGGTCAGCATCGCTTACCGCGGCCCGCGCCTGGACCGGGCGGCGCTGCTGCGTTACCTGATTTCGTTCCGCGACCACGCCGAATTCCACGAGCAGTGCGTGGAACGCATCTACGCTGACCTGTGGCAGCGCGCGCAGCCGCAATGGCTGTCGGTGGAAGCGCGCTACACCCGCCGCGGCGGGCTCGACATCAATCCCTGGCGCGGCAGCCCGGGGCGCGAGCGGCCGACGCCGGGACGCGATCTGCGCCAGTAAGCCGACGGCGGCCGTTCGCGCCGCCACTCGGCGCCGCGCGCGCGACCGCGCCCGGCGCTACGCAGGCGATCGCCCTGTTTTCAATGTGTGGTCTGGTCCGTAGCGGGCCGGACCGTCCGCCTGTGTTCGGCCGATCGCGGCGTACTGAATGCCGGTGATCGGATTATTCAGATTTGTAATGTGAGTTCACGCAGGCGCTATGCCTTTTTAACAATCTTCGTGTCATGTTGCCTGCGCCACTTCGGCAGGAGCCCTCAATCCATGACTACCCCGGACAAGAAAGCCGATTTCTCCGATGTGAACGTCAACGTCGACACCACCGCGGACAAGGTCGAGAAGGCCGACTTCAGCGACGTGTCGGTGAATGTCGACACCACCGCGGAAAAGGTCGGCGAGCAGACCTACACGGTCGAAAAGGGCGACACGCTCTCGCACATCGCCAAGCAGTTCTACGGCAAGGCGAGCAAGTGGAACGCGATCTTCGAGGCCAATCGCGACCAGCTCGACGATCCGGACAAGATCCAGCCCGGTCAGATCCTCAAGATTCCGACCATCAACGACTGACGTCGACGGCGTTCCACCTCATCACCCGGCCTTTCCCAGGAGATCCACCCATGCTGATCCGCAATCGCACGCATTACGCCGTCGCCGCCGCCCTGGTCGCCGCTCTGGCGCTGGCGGGCTGCAAGAAGAAGGAAGAACCGGCCCCGACCCCGCCCCCGGCCGCCGAAACTCCGGCCCCGGCGCCCGAACCCGCTCCGGCTGCGACCCCGGCTCCGGCCGCGCTGAGCGTCACCTCGGTCACCCTGGGCACCGCCGCCGGTGCGGACAAGAAGATCGCCGCGCCGACCACCACCTTCAAGCCGACCGACACCATCATCGCCTCGGTCGCCACCGACGGCGCCGCGACCAATGCCAATCTGACCGCCAAGCTGAGCTTCCAGGACGGCCAGGTGGCCGGTGAGGAAACCCAGACCCTCAACACCGCCGGCGCCGAAACCAGCAACTTCATCTTCACCAAGAAGTCGCCGTGGCCGGCCGGCAAGTACAAGGTCGAGATCAGCGCCAACGGCGCGGTCGCCAACACCGCCGAACTCGAAGTGAAGTAACCCTCTCTCTCCGCCTCTATGGGCGGGCAAGCCCGGGCGCGGCTCACTGCCGCGCCCTTTTTTTATCTGCCGTGCCGGCCGGCGCGACGGCGGCGACCGCTCAACCGCGCGGGAAGGTCCCGTCCAGGTAGCGCCAACCGCCGTCGACGCGCTGGAAGCGGCTGATTTCGTGCAGCCGCACCGCCGAACCGCCGCCGACCCGGTAGCGGGCGACGAACTCGACCGTGGCCGCGTCCGCGCCGTCCGGCTGGTGGCGCTTCACCTCCAGCCCCAGCCAGCGCACGGCCGGGTCGAACTCCAGCTCGTCCGGGCAGGTCGCCGGGTGCCAGCTGGCCCGCAGGTATTCCAGATCGCCCAGCACGTAGGCGCTGTAGCGCGAGCGCATCAAGGCCTCGGCGCTGTCGGCCGGGGCGCCCCGGTGGAGGCGGCCGCAGCAGTCGGCGTAGCGGCGGGCGGGGTCGCAGGGGCAGGCGGCGGGCGCGGCGATTGGGGCGGTCATGGCGCCATTTTCAGCGCGAACACGCCGCAGCGACTACCATGCGCGTCCCCTCTCGTCCGCAGAACCCGATCATGAAAGCGCCCGCCTACCTCGACGACGGCCAGATCGAACGCCTGGCCGACCTGCTCGATCAGCGCGCCGTGCCCTACAAGGGCTTCAACCTGGAGGCCCTGGACGGGTTCGTCTCGGCCCTGGTGGTCGGCCCCGAGCAGCCCCCGGCGACCGAATGGCAGCCGCCGGTATGGGGCGGCAAGGAGCCGCGCTGGAACGACGAGGCCGAGGCGGCCGAGGTCGGCGCCCTGCTGCAGGGCCACTGGAACATGGTCAGCGCCCGCGTGCGCCACGGCGACGACGACCTGCCCGACCACCTGGCGCCGCTGCTGTGGCTGCCCGAGGAACCCGACACCGAACAGCCGGACGAACTCGACGTCGGCCGCGACTGGGCGTTCGGCTTCTTCCGTGGGGTCGAGCTGCGCGAAGCCGGCTGGGACCGCTGGCTGGACGAGAACGACTGGATCGACGAGATCTTCGGCCTGCTCGACCGCCTCGCCAGCGGCGAGGTGCTGGGCGAAGACCCGACCGCGCCGGCGACCCCGATCAGCTACCGCGAGCGGCTGGAGATCGTCGCCGGCCTGCCGGGCATGCTGGCCGACCTGCACCACCACCGCATCGACGCGCTGACCCCGCGCGAACCGCTGCGCCGCGCCGACACCCCGGACCGCAACGATCCCTGCCCCTGCGGCAGCGGCAAGAAGTACAAGAAGTGCTGCGGGGCCTGAGGCCCGCGATCCGGCGCCGTTCTTCTGCTCCCCGCCTCACCCCCTTCTCTGCTGCTTCTTTTGGACGTGGCTGTTCCCCCCTTTGAAAAAGGGTGAGAGCGTGCGCTTGCGAACCGCAGGTTCGCGCACGATCGAACGCCAGCCGGCTATGCCGGCTGGCCGGACGGGTAGGGGGACTTGCTCTTGCCCCATCGCACCGAAAAGCAAATCCCCCGCGCCGCCGGCCGCGTCGGACTTCGCACCCGCGCCGGGCGCTCGCCCCCTTTTTCAAAGGGGGCCGCCGTTCGCGCGCCGTCTTGGGTTGGGCACCGGCGTAGCGATCGATCCGATTCGGTCGCCGCCGCAGGCCGTCGTCTCGCATAGTCCTTGCTTGCTGTCCCCCCCCTTTGAAAAGGGTCTTAGGAAGCAAACGGCCCCTCAGAGTGGGTTGGATCGTAGCAACTTGAGGGTCGCCCGGTAGAGGTCTTCGTGGCGGTGATTGAAGCGGAACTCGCACTCCTTCAGGTGCAGGTAGAAGGTGGCCTTGGGCACCCCGTTGAATTTGGCCAGGCGCCGCTTGGCGAAGCTCCAGAAGCTCTCGATGCCGTTGATGTGGTTGTCGCCCTCGGCGAAATGATTGCCGCTGTGGCGAATGCGCCAGTGCTTGGCATAGCCCAGGTCGACCAGGCCGTCGTAGCTGGACAGACAGTCGGAGAGGATTTCGCTCTCCAGGCGAATATGCCCACGAATTAAGGCCTGAAGCGTGGCGGTTTTGCAGTTGGGGACGATCTGGGTGTAGACGTGCTGGCCGCGTTTGAGCATGCCGAAGACGATGGTTTTCTTGCCGGCGCCGCGGCCGCGTTTGCCGCGCACGCGCCACGGTCCGAAGAAGGATTCGTCGACCTCGACCTGGCCGGTGAACGGCGAATGCTGCTCGCATTCGGTGGCGATGGCACGACGCAAGGCAAGGAAGATCGAGTTGACCGATCGCAGGCTCAGGCCGGTCAGTTGCGCGGTGCTGGTCGCGGTCAGGTCCAGGGCCCAGCAGCGCACAAGGGCCCGAAATCGGGCCTCGCTGATTTTCGAACGGCTGTAGTACCTATTTTTCTTATTCATTTCAGGAAGATAGCTGCGTTATGAGGCAGCTTTGCTTCCTAAGACCCTTGAAAAAGGGTGAGGGCGTGCGCCTGCGAACCGCAGGTTCGCGCACGACCGAACGCCGACAGGCTATGCCTGCTGGCCGGACGGATAGGGGGGATTCGCTCCCGCTCTTTTTCGCTCCGCGGCCTTGCCCGACAATACCGTTCCCTTCCGGTCGCCCCTCGGCGTATGTCCACCCATCCGTGCCTGAGCTGCGGCGCCTGCTGCGCTCACTTCCGCGTCGCCTTCCATTGGAGCGAAACCGACGCGCATGCGGACGGGATCACCCCGAGCGCGCTGACCGAAACGCTGGATCCGCATCGCGTGGTCATGCGCGGCACTTACGGCGGCCCGAACGTGCGCTGCCTGCAACTGCGCGGCGAGGTCGGCCGCGATGCGCATTGCGGCATCTACGCGCTGCGGCCCTCGCCCTGCCACGAGCTACAGCCGGCCTGGGAGCAGGGCGCGGCCAGCCCGCAATGCGACAAGGCGCGGATCGCCCACGGCCTGGCGCCGCTGACGCCGGCGGATTGGCCGCCCGCCGCGGCCTGAGCAGCGCGCCGCCGCGCCGCCGCGGCGTTCGCCCGCCTCGCCCGGCGCGTGCGGATTCGTCCGCGATCGCTCGGCGCGGGTCGCTCAGTGGGTAATGCGCCGCAGCAGCTGCAGCTCGTCGGCGTCGAGGTAATGGATCAGGCCGCCGAAGTCGGTGTCGACCATGATGCCTTCGCCCAGATACAGCCACTGCTCGTAGCCGTCCAGATAGCGGCCGGTATCGATGCACGCCACCACCGTGCCGCGGTAGCGGTCGGCGATGCGGACCCGGTCGCCGGGGTGGATGCGCTGGCCATCGGGATAGAGCATGAGCTGCATGTCGGCAGACCTCCTGTCGCTGTCCGCCCGCGGCGCTGGGGCCGGCGGCGACGGTGCGGCCCAGAGTATCCATCAAAGCGACGGCCGCGGAGCCGGGATCCGGCGCCCGGCGCGAGCCGCCCGATCAACGGCAGCGGCTTGCACGCAACGGGGCGTTCCGCGACGCGGCCGGCTCGCGCACAGCCGCGCGCTTTGCCTCGTCCGGCCCGAACCGCGACAATGGCCGGCCGGGTCGGCTCGCCACCGCGACCCGCAGGCACCCTGCACCGTCCATGCGCACGCGCACGGCGGCCCCACTGGAGATCGTAATGACCGAGTTCGTAGCGACGCCGCCTGCAGGCGGCGCCAAGATCACCAAGACCCCGACCGGCCTCAACGTGCCGGATCGCCCGATCATCCCGTTCATCGAAGGCGACGGCACCGGCCCGGACATCTGGCGCGCCTCCGTGCGCGTGCTCGATGCGGCGGTCGCCAAAGCTTACGGCGGCCAGAAGAAGATCGAGTGGATGGAGGTCTATGCCGGCGAGAAGGCCAACAACACTTACGGCACCTGGCTGCCCGACGGCACCGTGCAGGCCTGCCGCGACTACCTGGTCAGCATCAAGGGCCCGCTGACCACGCCGGTCGGCGGCGGCATCCGCTCGCTCAACGTGGCGCTGCGCCAGATGCTCGACCTGTACGTCTGCCTGCGCCCGGTGCGCTGGTTCGAAGGCGTGCCCTCGCCGGTGAAGAAGCCCGGCGACGTCGACATGGTGATCTTCCGCGAGAACACCGAGGACATCTACGCCGGCATCGAATGGGCCGGCGGCAGCGCCGACGCGCAGAAGGTGCTCGACTTCCTGAGCAAGGAATTCCCGCAGGCGGCCGACAAGATCCGTTTCGGCACCGCCGAGAAGAACGCGGCGTGGCTGAAGGAACTGCAGGCCATCGGCGCCCCGGCGCGCGAGCTGCCGGTCGAAGTCGGCATCGGCATCAAGCCGGTCAGCCGCCTGGGCACCGAGCGCCTGGTGCACAGCGCCATCGCCTACGCGATCGAGAACAAGCGCAAGTCGGTGACCCTGGTCCACAAGGGCAACATCATGAAGTTCACCGAAGGCGGCTTCCGTGACTGGGGCTACCAGGTGGCGCGCGACTTCTTCGGCGCGGTCGAACTCGACGGCGGCCCCTGGCACGTGATTCCGGAAGGCAAGCCGGGTGCGGGCCTGGTCATCAAGGACGCGATCGCCGACGCCTTCCTGCAGCAGATCCTGCTGCGTCCGCGCGAGTACGACGTCTCGGCGACCCTGAACCTCAACGGCGACTATCTGTCCGACGCGCTCGCCGCGCAGGTCGGCGGCATCGGCATCGCGCCGGGCGCGAACATCAACTACGTGACCGGCCACGCCGTGTTCGAAGCGACCCACGGCACCGCGCCGAAGTACGCCGACCTGGACAAGGTCAACCCGGGCTCGGTGATCCTGTCGGGCGAAATGATGCTGCGCTACCTGGGCTGGACCGAAGCGGCCGACGCGATCATCGCCGCGATGGACAAGGCCATCGGCAGCAAGCGCGTGACCTACGATTTCGCCCGCCTGATGGACGGCGCGACCGAGGTCAAGTGCTCGGAGTTCGCCGACGAGATCATCAAGCATCTCTGAGGCGCGCGACGCGCATCGCGACACCGGCACGGGGCGCTTCGGCGCCCCGTGTTTTTTTTGCGGCCCTGACTGCCGTTACCATGCCCAAGGCCGGCGCATCCGCCGGCGCGAAGGCGAAGGACGGCCGATGAGCGAAGCATTCCACCGCGTTGCGGACCGGCGCGTCCGCTGGGCGGCGACGGCATGGCGGCAGGCGACGCTGGCCGCCGCGTCGGCGCTGCTGGCCGCGGGCTGCGCGCACGCCCCGCCGGCCTCGTCCCAGGCCGGCGCGATCGAGGTGCTGCAGGTCGAGGCGGCCGTCTTCCACGACCCCGCCGGGCGCGACGCCGCGCTGCAACCGGCCTGCCGCGACTGGCGCCTGAGCAAACGCCAGGTGGCCGCGTTCTTCGCCGCCGGCCACGCGCTGCGCGAGGGCGAGTACCACGACTTCTATTGGCTGCCGTGCACGATCGGCGGCCGCCTGCGCGCCGACGGCCGCGAGTGGACGTTCTCGATCAACGCCGCCGCCACCGCGGTCTGGCGCGACGGCGACGCGGTGCGCGAATGGGGCTGCGACGCGCTGGCCTGCGAGCCGCTGGTCCTGCTGATGCCCGACGGCCACGGTCCCTGAGCCGCCGCCAGCTCCTGTAGGAGCGGCGTGAGCCGCGACAACCGAAGCGGCGAACAACGCGGCATTTCCGAAGCCCGGTCGCTCAAGGCGCGCAGGTCAGGGCTTCGGTTGCCTCGCTCGCGTACATCGCTTCGGTTGTCGCGGCTCACGCCGCTCCTACACAAGCGGCGCGAGGCTAGCGCCCGGTCGCGCTCAGCGCATGTACGGCGCCTGGCTGTTCTCGACCTGCTTCTGCTGGATCTCGGCGATCTTGGCCGCTTCTTCCTCGCGGGTCAGCCGGTGCTTGGGCGCGATGTTCGGCTCGATCAGGCGCATCCAGCTGCGGGTGATCTGCTTGCTCTCCTCTTCGCAACGCAGCGCGCGCGCTTCCGGCAGGCGGCCGCTGGTGACGATGCGCAGGTACTTGCCGGGGTTGTTGCCGTAGATCATGCACTGCAGGTTGAAGAAGCGCTGCGCGCCGACCGAATGCTCGTCGGCGTAGGTCGCCATGTCGTGGTTGCCGTCGTCGGTCATCAGGAAGAAGTTCGACGCCAGCTGCAGCTTCTGGGCGATGTCGCCCTGCGACTCGTCGGCGCTGACCAGCGACAGCATCAGGGTGGTAGCGAGCTGGTCGACCGCGTCTTCCTCGCGCCCGGTCGAGGGCAGGTCGAGCATGTCGACCAGGGCGTGGCCGGTCTCGTGCAGCATCAGGAAGCGCAGGTTCGCCATCAGGTACTCGAGCTGATCGCGGGTGCCGCCGCCGCTGGCCTGGGCCATCGCCCCGCCCTGGCGCACCAGCAGCTCGAGCATCTCGTAGCACAGCACGATGTCGCCCTTGTCCTTGGCGTAGAAGGCGTTGGTCGTGCCGCATTCGGCGGCGATGAAGTTGATCGGCCGCGGCAGGGTCAGCCAGCCGTCGAGCTGTTTGATCTCCGGCAGTTGCTTGAGCACGTCGATCTCGCGCGCCATGTTGTACATGGCCAGCAACTCGGGGTTGCGCGGCGAGATGTACTGGTAGGTGAAGTGGGTGCCGTCGGCCTTCTCCGCCGCCGGTACTTCGGCCGCGGTCGGCGCCAGTTCGGTCTCGGTCTTGACCGGTTCCGGCGGCTTGACCGGTGCGGGCGCGACAGCCGCCGCAGGCACGGCGACCTGACGCTTCTGCCATTCGGTGTAGCCCCAAATCGAGCAGACCGCGACCAGGGCCGTCGCCAGAATGCCGATGATGATTTTCTGTACCATGTCTGTGGCTCTTGTCTGCTGCGTTGCGGGACACGACGATCCCGGTTCCGAGCGCACAAGACGCGGTCGACGACTGGATTCCCCCGACCGGAAGGCCGGCCGTTCCAATCGGCGCCAGCAGCGTCCATGCACCGTCGGGCGGATGGTACTCCGTTCGTTCCGAGGATGGCATCGAATTTCTGACAGTTGCGCGGCAACCCCGAGGCCGTCCGCGCCGGCCGCCGAACGTCCTGGACCGGATGCCATGACCGCCGACCCCACCGATCCCTACGCCGCGGCGTTCGCCGCCGACGGCCCCTACGCCGGGCTGGATCCGCTCGCCTTCGCCCCCGAATTACGCCGCAGCCTGGTCGAGGCGGCCGAGGATTTCCAGCGCGCGCAGGCCGGCCGCGCGCCGCGCCACGCGGTGTTGGAGGCGGACGCGCCGATGCTCAGCGACGGCGGCAGCCTGGCCTACGTCGGCCGCGGCTATCGCTTGTTCGTGCTCAAGCGCCTGACCCGGCTCGGCGGGGTCGACGGCCTGGTCTATGGACCGGAACTGCGTTTCGACGAGGCGATCGCGGCGCAGGCGCCGGCGTTGAGCGCCACCCGCTTCTACACCCGCGAGGCCTTGCGCGCGCTGTTGCGGGATCGGGCATGAGCCGCTTGTTGCTGCGTTGCCTGTGGTACCTGGCCGCCAGCGTCGTGGTCCCGGCGGGCGCGCTGTGGCCGGACGTGGTCGACGAGTTCGACGCGGCCTGGGTGCGGATCCTGACCCCGTCGGTATTTCTCGGCGAACTGGCCCTGCTGAGCCTGGTGTTGATGGTGGCGACCCTGCTGCCGGGGTCGCTGTTGCTGGGTTGGCGCCAGCGCCGGCGCGGGCCGCGCGGCTACGATCGCTGGCTGGCGGCCGCGATATCGGCCGCGTCGCTGTTGCTGGCGCTGCACGCCAATCTCACCGACTACGCCCGCTTCTACGGCAACACCTGGGGGCTGTGGGAGCCGACCTTCGGCTTCTTCCTGCCGCAGTGGCCGTGGATCGCGGCTTGCGTGGCGGTGGCGGTGGCGTTGGAGCTACGCGGCGGGGCCGCGAAGCCGGCGGCGGCCGATGCAGGCATCGACGCCCTCCACCGAGCGCCGGAGCGATGACCCACCCTGCGCAGGGGTAGGAGCGGCGCGAGCCGCGACTGCCATCCTTCAATCTCGCCGCGTCTTTGTCCCACGCCTTTGTAGGAGCGGCGTCCCACAGGGATTTCCTTCGGTCATAAGCCGCGACCAAGGGACGTGCAGAAAATCCAAGGCCGAGGTCAGCGATCGAAACTCGAAACCATCGCCCCAATCTCGCCACGTCTTTGTCCTGCGCCCCCTGTAGGAGCGGCGCAAGCCGCGACCGCGCTCTTGCGGTCTCGCGGCGTCTGTCGTTCGAAGGCTTCTAAAGCTTCAAAGCTCAAAGCAAAGCTTCCGTCCGCAAGCGGCCGGGTCACTTTCTTTGTCCAAGGCGACAAAGAAAGTAACCAAAGAAAACGCCATGGCTGTTTCGAATCAAGAGCCACTATGGGACGAGGTTTGCGCAGGGCTGCTCCGCACAGGCCATCCCTGGCCTGGCTGCGCACGGCCCGCATCCCTGCGGGCCGCCCTTCGGGGCTTCAGGGCGTTCTCGCGAGATCGAAACCGCGCCAAGCTTTTCACAGCAACGGCAACGGCAACCACAACAGCAACAGCAACAGCAATCGTCACAGGCTCTTCTGCTGCCCGGCTAATGCTGCCCGGCTAACGCAGATCCTCAGCAGTCGTCGTTCTCGTAGTGCACTTTTTCCAGCGTGTCTTCGATCTCCTCGCGCTTCTTGGCCGAGGTCGGCGCCTGATCGAACCGCGCCGGCAGCAGGCGCTCGCCGTCGGGGCTGATCCACTTGCCTTTCAGCACCGAGCCGTCGCGCACCAACATCAGCGCGCCGCTGACCCCGGCCGCGAGGCCGGATTCGACCATGGCCAAGTGCCCGCGGTCGTCGTTGCTGACCCGCAGCTCCAGCCATTGCGACACGCCGTCGTAACGATAAGCGGCGGTGATCAGGCGCGCCGTGCCGCCGCAGGGGGCCGGCTCGTCCTTGAGGTACATCGTCACCGCGCGTTCGCCGACCCGGCCGGTGTACTGCAGCACCGAGGTCTGGTCGCCGGCGCTGGCGGCGCGCGGCAACAGGGTCGCGGCCAACAAGGCGGCGGTGGGCATCCATGTCCTGAACGTCATGCGGTCACCTGAAAGTTTCATCGGAAAGGAATTACGGCGGCGGCGAGCATGCCACAGCCGACGCGCCGTCGTCTTACACTGCGGCATGGCCTCCTCCGTACGCGCCGCCCACGCCGCCGAAGCCGCTGCCGTCGCTGGCCAGATCCGCGACGCCTTCGCCGATTACCATGCCCGCTTCGCCGCGATCACCCGCCGTGCCAAAGGCCGGTTCGAGCGCAGCGACTGGAGCGGCGCGCGCGACGACGCGGTCGAGCGCATCGAGCTGTACGACCGCTGCATCGCCGAAGCCAGCGACGCACTGGAGGCGCGGCTGGGCGAACGCGATCGCGACCGGGCGCTGTGGTCTGCGGTGCACGCCGCCTACGCCGAGGCGGTCGCGCCGTTGCTGGACGGCGAGCTGTACAAGACCTTCTTCAACACCCTGACCCGGCGCTTCTTCAAGACCCGCGGCGTCGACGCGGCGATCGAGTTCGTCGCCCTCGACATCGAGCCGACCGACGCCATCACCCATCCGGTCGCGCGTCACAGCTACGCGGTGTCGGAGGAGCGGCTGGTCGACACCTTCGTGCGCGTGCTCGGCGACTATCCCTTCGCGGTGCCCTACGCGCACCGCACCCGCTGCGCGGCCGGGATCGCGGTGCGGCTGCAGGAAGACCTGCAGCACTGGGGCCCGCACCCGGTGCGCGCGGTCGAGCTGCTGGACACGGTGTTCTACCGCGAGCGCCGCGCCTACCTGGTCGGGCGGGTGTTCGGCGAGCGCGCGTTCTCGCCCTGCGTGATCGCCCTGGTCAACGACGGCGGCGCGCTGCGGGTCGACGCGGTGCTGACCCTGCGCAGCGAAGTGGTGCAGTTGTTCAGCTATTCGCGCAGCTATTTCCATGCCGACCTGGCCACGGTCGGCGATGCGGTGGTGTTCCTGCGCACCCTGCTGCCGGGTAAACCCATCGACGAGCTGTACACCGTGCTCGGCCGGGCCAAGCAGGGCAAGACCGAGCGCTACCGCACCTTCTTCCGCCAGTTCGCCGCCCAGCCTGGCGAGCGCCTGATCCGCGCCGAGGGCGAGCGCGGCATGGTCATGGCGGTGTTCACCCTGCCCAGCTATCCGCTGGTGTTCAAACTGATCCGCGACCGCTTCGCTTACCCGAAGGAGGTCGCGCGCGAGGACGTCGAGGCCAAGTACGCGCTGGTGTTCAAGCACGACCGCGTCGGCCGCCTGGTCGACGCGCAGCCGTTCCGGTTCCTGCGCTTCCCGCGCGCGCGCTTCGCGCCCGACCTGCTCGACGAGCTGCTGAGCACCTGCGCCAGCGGCATCAGCCTGGACGGCGACGACCTGGTCGTGCACCTGTGCTACGTCGAACGCCGGCTGCGCCCGCTCAATCTGTACGTGCGCGAGCAGACTCCGGAGGCCGCGCGCGCGGCGGTGATCGACTACGGCCAGGCGATCCGCGACCTGGCGCTGAGCAACATCTTCCCCGGCGACCTGCTGTTGAAGAACTTCGGCGTCTCGCGCCACGGCCGCGCGGTGTTCTACGACTACGACGAACTGTGCCTGGTCACCGACTGCCGCTTCCGCCACGTACCGCAGCCGCGCAACCACGAAGAGGAAATGGAGGCCGGGGCCTGGTTCTACGCCGCCGGGCAGGACGTGTTCCCGGCCCAGTTCCCGCGTTTCCTGGGCCTGTCGCCGCCGTTGCTGGGCGCGCTGATGCACGCGCACGCGGACATTTTCCGGGTCGAGTGGTGGCAGCAGGTGCAGGAGGGGCTGGTGCACGGCCGGATCAACGACATCGCGCCGTATCCGTCGGAGCGGCGGTTGCCTTAGCGGCGGTCGGGATGCTGCGCGGGCGTCGGCGGGAACAGCAAATCCCCCGCGCTGCCGGCCGCCGCCCGACTTCGTGCCCGCGCCGGGCGCTGGCCCCCTTTGTCAAAGGGGGCAATCCAACGCGCTCGGCCGAACGAGAAATCCACCGCCGAAGAACGACGATGACCGCTGCGACGGCGACGGCGACGGCGACGGCAATGACAATGACGGTGACGGTGACGGTGACGGGAGCACTACGTCACCGCTTTTGCTGTTCCCCCCTTTGAAAAAGGATGAGAGCGTGCGCTTGCGAACCGCAGGTTCGCGCACGATCGAACGCCAGCAGGCTATGCCCGCTGGCCGGACGGGAGGGGGGGATTTGCTCTTGCTCTAGCTCTTCTCCGTCCAACCAGCCTCAAGCGCACCCATGCGCATCGCCGCAGCCGTCGGCGCGCTGCGCGCTTTCCGGGGTGCGGGCGAAAGCGGACCACCAGCGCGGCGCGGCGGCGGCCTTGGCCGCGACCTGCGGCGCCGGGGCCGGCGCGGCGGCGACGGCCTCGTCGTCGGCATCGCGCGGGTCGACGAAGTGGCCGTGCAGGAACATCAGGTTCTTGTAGACATTCATGGTCGGACTCCCGGTCCAGGGCCGTCGCGACACCCCGTCGCGCACTGGCCAATTGAGTGATTCGCAAGGTACGCTCGCCCCGTACGGCGAAAAAGCGCGCCGTTTGCAAGCCAGACTTGAAGGGTGCTCAAGATGAACCGCCCCCCGCTGCACGCCCTGCTGGGCTTCGCCACCGCCGCCCGGCTGGGCAATCTGACCCGTGCGGCCGAGACCATGAACCTCACGGTCAGCGCGCTCAGCCACCAGATCCGCACCCTCGAAGACCGGCTCGGCCGGCGCCTGTTCGAACGCGGCCCGCGCGGGGTGCGGCTGACCCCGGACGGCGACCGGCTGCTGTCGGTGGTGGCGCCGCACCTGGACGCGCTCGACCACGCCCTGCGCCCCTACAGCCCGCGCCGCAACGACGTGCTGACCCTGAGCCTGATGGCCTCGATGGCCTCGTCCTGGCTGGTGCCGCGGCTGGGCGGCTTCGTCGCCCGCCATCCGCAGCTGGAACTGAACCTGTTCTCGACCTCGGCCCTGGTCGACTTCGACCGCGAGCCCGGCATCGACGCGGCCATGCGCGGCGGCTACGGGCGCTGGCCGGGGCTGGTGATCGAGCATCTGTTCGACGAGACCCTGGTGCCGGTGGCCAGCCCGGCCCTGGTCGAACGCATGGGCGGCCTGCCGGCGCAGGAGGACCTGCACCGCTGGCCCCTGCTCGGCGATCTGTCGACCTATTGGCAGGACTGGTTCGACCGCTACGGCGGCAAGCGGCCGAACCGCTTCGTCGCCCACTTCGACGACTCCGAGACCATGCACCGCGCCGCGGTCGAAGGCCTGGGCGTGGCCCTGGGCCGGTTGGCGCGCACCCGCCTGCTGATCCAGAACGGCCAGCTGATCCCGCTCAGCCAGGGCCGGCTCAAGATCGATTGGGGCCATTACCTGGTGTATCCGGAGCGCTCGGTCGACCACGCCGGCCTGGAAGCCTTCCGCAGCTGGCTGCACGAACAGGCGCGCGACTACGTCGCGGCGATGGACTCGGACCTGGCCCAGCGCGGCGCGGCGCCCCCTGCCGCGCTCGCCGCGGCACCGGCGAAAGCCGCACGCAAGCGCCGTTGAGCGCGGCGCGCGCCGGCGCGTTTGCGGCACTGCGGTACCCGGTGTCGGAAGGCTTGCGGTAGGCTGGCGCCCTTTCCCGTTGCCCCGGAGTCCGTTGCATGGAACGTAACCGCCCCGCCCGCCTGTTGCTGTTGGCCGCGCTGCTGCCCGGCCTGAGCCTGCTCGCCCACGCCCAGAAGCCGGCCAAGGCCGACGCCGCCTCCCCCAAGGCGACGGCCGCCGCCGAACCGGCCGCCAGCGCCGCGCTCAAGGCCGCCGTCGCCGGCAGCTGGCGCGACCCCAAGAACGTCGCCCGCGACGGCGCCCGCCATCCGCTGGAAACGCTGCAGTTCTTCGGCGTGCGCCCCGACCAGACCGTCATCGAGATCACCCCGGGCGGCGGCTGGTACTCGGAGATCCTCGCGCCTTATCTGCGCGAACGCGGCCGCTACGTCGCCGCGATCGTCGACCCCGACACCCAGTCCAGCGCCGACTCGCGCAAGTACTACGCCAACGCCAAGAAGAACCTGGAAGCCAAGTTCGCCGCCGGCCCGGCGCAGTACGACAAGGCCGCGTTCGCCGCCTACGACAGCTACAAGCCGGCGTTCGGCGCGCCGGAATCGGCCGACGCGGTGCTGACCTTCCGCAACGTGCACAACTGGCGCAGCGCCGGCCAGGCCGAGGTGATGTTCAAGGGCTTCTTCGACGTGCTCAAGCCGGGCGGCACGCTCGGCGTGGTCGAGCACCGCGCCAAGGGCGACGTGCCGGCCGACGACAAGAGCGGCTACGTCGGCCAGGCCCAGGTGATCGCCCTGGCCGAGGCGGCCGGCTTCAAGCTCGAGGCCAAGAGCGAGGTCAACGCCAACCCGCGCGATAGCAAGGACCACCCCAACGGCGTGTGGACCCTGCCGCCGGTGAGCCGTCACGACGCGGCCGACGCCGCCAAGTACCAGGCGATCGGCGAAAGCGACCGCATGACCCTGCGTTTCCGCAAGCCGCGCTGATCGCGACGCCGGCGGCGGCCCGAGCCGCCGCCGGCGCGATGTCCCAGGTCGCTCCGTGCTGATCGCGTTCAACAAACCCTATGGCGTGCTGTGCCAGTTCACCGACCGCAGCCAGCCGCCGCGGCCGACCCTGGCCGGCTACGGCCTGCCGCCCGGCGTGTACGCCGCCGGGCGCCTGGACCACGACAGCGAAGGCCTGTTGCTGCTGACCGACGACGGCGGCCTGGCGCACCGCCTCACCGACCCGCGCCACAAGCAGCCCAAGGTCTATTGGGTCCAGGTCGAAGGCGATCCCGGCGAAGACCAACTGCAGGCGCTGCGCTGCGGCGTCGAACTCAACGACGGCCGCACCCTGCCGGCCCAGGTCGAACGCCTGGATACGCCGGCGCTGTGGCCGCGCGATCCGCCGGTGCGGTTCCGCAAGACCGTGCCCGACGCCTGGCTGGCGATCACCCTGCGCGAAGGCCGCAATCGCCAGGTGCGGCGGATGACCGCCGCGGTCGGCCTGCCGACCCTGCGCCTGGTGCGGGTCGCGATCGGCGGCCAACGCCTGGACGGGCTCGCGCCGGGGCAGTGGCGGGCCTGCTGAGCGCGACGGCGCGCGGCTCGGCTCAATCGCGGCAATGCTGCCGCGCTTGCTCCATCGAGCGCACCTCGATCCCGCGGCAATGCGGGTACGGCAACACGCAGTCCAGGTAGGGCCGGGCGATCCGGCGCGAGGCCTGCTTGCTGGCGATGAGTTCCGGCGCGCCTGCCGCCGCGCGCGCGGCGCAGGCCGGATGACGTCCGCCGACGATATCGCGGCAGGCCTGCGGCGCGAGCTTGTAACGCTCCGGCGCGCGCTCGCACTGCCCCAGCGCGGTGTCGCGCCACAACTCGATCAGGACCGCCTTCGGGATCGGCCGCTGCTCGATCTCGGCAATGCGGTAGTCCTCGCGCGCGGGCGCGGCGAAGTGCAGGTAAACGAAGCCGCCGGCGGCGGCGAGGGCGATCAGCAGCAGGATCCGTTGCATGCGCGCAGTGGTGGGGACGGCGCAGCAGTATGACCGCCGCGCCGCGCGCATGCGCCGTTGCGACTCACTTGCGCTCGATCGGCACCGAGTTGGCGCCCGGCCGCGACACCAGCACCACCCCGCCCAGCACCACCGCGGTGCCGATCAGCTGGATCGCGGTGATCCGCTCGCCCAGCACCCAGGCGCCAAGGAACACCAGCGATACCGGCCCGATCACCGAGAACTGGGCTGCGCTGCCGGCGCCGAGCCGGCTCACCGCGGCCATGGTGAAGGTCACCGGCAGGAAGGTGCAGAACAGCGCGTTGGCGGCGGCGAAGGCGTAGACCTGCCAGGGCAGGCCGAACAGCGCCGAGGCGTCGCGCGCGAGCAGGTAATGGATCATCGTCGCCGCGGTCGACACCACCATCGCGCAGGCCACCAGTTGCAGCGAGCCCAGCCGTTTCACCAGTTCGCCCGACATCGCCAGGTACAGCGCGTAACTGACCGCCGCACCCAGCACCAGGGCGCTGCCGAGCAGGACGTGGTCGCCCTCCACGCGCAGGTTCTCGACCATCACCAGGGTCACCCCGGCGTAGCAGACCGCCAGCGCGACCCACTCGCGCGCGGCGACCTTGCGGCCGTAGGCGAACAAGCCGATCAGCAGGACGATCGTCGGGTTGAGGAACAGGATCAGCCGTTCCAGCGACACCGGCACGTACTCCAGGCCCCAGAAGTCGAGCAGGCTGGACAGGTAATAGCCGAGCACGCCGAGCACCGCGATCAGGCCCAGGTCGCGCCGGGTCGGCAACGCGCCGCGGGCCTTGGCGCGGCGGGTTTCGCGCAGGCCCAGGGCGAGGAACAGCGGCAGCGACAGGCTCATCCGCAGCGCCAGCACGTCCAGCGAGTCGACCCCGTAGCGGTACTGCAGCTTGGCCAGGATGGCCTTGGCCGAGAACAGCACCGCGCCGGTCGCGGCCAGGGCGATGCCGACCCGGCGCGCCCGGGCCGCGGCGTCGCCAGGCTCGGCCAGCGGCGTGGCCGATGCGCTCATGCCGGCGCGCCCGCCGCGTCCAGCGCGGCGATCTCCTCGGCGCTCAGCCGCAGCTGCGCGGCGGCCAGCAGTTCGCGCAACTGGGCGACGCTGGTCGCGCTGGCGATCGGCGCGCTGATCGAGGGCCGCGCCAGCAGCCAGGCCAGGGCGATCTGGGCCGGGGTCGCGGCGTGGCCGGCGGCGACCTGGTCGAGCGCGGCGAGAATGCGCAGGCCGCGCGGGTCGAGATAGCGCTCGACCTTGCCGGCACGGACCCGACTCTTGTCCAGGTCGGCGCGGCTGCGGTATTTGCCGGTCAGGAAACCGCCGGCCAGGGCGTAGTAATTGAGCACGCCGAGCCCGCGCTGGCGCGCCAGCGGCTCCAAGCCGGCTTCGTAACCGGCGCGATCGGCGAGGTTGTAGTCCGGCTGCAGGGTCTCGTAGCGCGGCAGGCCGTGGCGTTCGGCCAGGTCCAGGGCCTGGGCCAGGCGCGCCGCGCTGTAGTTGGAGGCGCCGATCGCGCGCACCTTGCCTTGTTCGATCAGGCGCGCAAACGCGCCCAGGCTGTCCTCCAGCGGCACCGAGGGGTCGTCCTCGTGGGCCTGGTAGAGGTCGATGGTCTCCACCCGCAGGCGGCGCAGCGATTCCTCCGCCGCGGCGCGGATGTTGTCCGGCGCCAGGCCGCGGCGCGGGCCCCACTTGCCGACCTTGGTCGCGATCAGCAGCCGCTCGCGACGGCCGCCGCCCTGCGCCAGCCACTGTCCGATCAGGCTTTCCGATTCGCCGCCGGCGTGGCCGGGCGCCCAGGACGAATACATGTCGGCGGTGTCGACCAGGTTGAAGCCGGCCTCGCTGAATGCGTCGAGCAGGGCGAAGCTGGTCGCGGCATCGGCGCTCCAGCCGAACACGTTGCCGCCGAACGCGATCGGGGCGACGGCGAGGGGCGAACGGCCGAGCGGGCGCAGGCGCATTGCGGATTCCTTAATCGAAGAACGGCCATGATGCGCCGCCGCAAAAGCCGCCGCGATACCCGGGTCGCAAACCGGACGTGCCGGCTGCGGCGTTTGGTCGCGCCGGCGGAGTGAACGGTTCATTTTTTTCGCCCGCAACTCCGCCTTTGGCATTGGGTTTCTGTTAACTTTCGGAACGCTCACGCGGGTTCATTTATGCGAATTCCACGTGAAAAACCCGCTCCTGGGGATTTTCGGACGTAATGAGCACTGCCGCGACATCCACCGGCCGGATCCTCGTCGTCGACGACCAAGCCGCCAACCTGCGCGTGGTCACCGCGCTGCTTTCGCGCCAGGGTTACGAAGTGATCGCCGCCGCCACCGGCGACGAAGCGCTGCGCCTGTACGCGCAGTCGCCGCCGGACCTGATCCTGCTCGACGTGATGATGCCGGGCATGGACGGCTTCGAGGTCATGGCCGCGCTGCGCGCCGATTCGCCGCTGCGCGTGCCGGTGGTGTTCGTCACCGCCGCCCATGACCGCGACCTGTTGCTGCGCGCTTTCGACGCCGGCGTGGTCGATTACGTCACCAAACCCTTCCTGCCCGAGGAACTGCTGGCGCGGGTCAACGCCCACGTCGGCCTGAAACTCACCCGCGACCGCCTGGAACGGGTCGCGCGCGAGCGCGAGGAGCTGGTCAACCTGGTCGCGCACGATCTGAAGAACCCGCTGACCAGCGTGCTGTTCGCCAGCGACCTGCTGCTGCACGACGGCTGCAAGCCCGAGCGCGTGCCGCGCTATCTGCAGATGATCCACGAGAGCGCCGACGATGCGCTGGGCTACATCCGCCACTACCTGGAAAGCCAGGCCGGCACCCGCGACCAGGCCGGCGCGCAGGGCCGCGCCGACCTCGGCGAGACCCTGGAGTGGCTGGTGCGGCGCTACGAGATGCAGCTCGACGCGCGCGGCATCCGGATCCAGGTGGTGCCGCCGGCGGCCAACTGCGCGGCGCTGGTGGCGATGGACGCGCGGGTGTTGCGCCAGGTCAGCGAGAACCTGGTCACCAACGCGATGAAGTACGCGCCCAATAGCGAGTTGCTGCTGGCCGCGCGCAACAGCGCGCCCGGCTTCTGGCAGCTGATCGTCGCCGATCGCGGCCCGGGCATTCCGCTGGCGCGCCAGCGCGAACTGTTCAAGCCCTTCGTGCGCCTGCACGACGAAGCGCTCGACGACGGCCTGTCCAGCGGCCTGGGCCTGTCGCTGGCCAAGCAGATCGTGGTCAATGCCGGCGGCCAGCTGTGGTACGAGGAGCGCCGCAACGGCGGCTCGCGCTTCATCATCGAGTTGCCGGAAGCGGCCAAGTAAGCGCCGCCCGCGCTGCCGCTCCCTGTAGGAGCGGCATCCCACCGGGATTTCCTCCGGTCATGAGCCGCGACATCCGCAGCGGCGAAATACCACGCAGCCATCCGGAGCCCCGAAAACACAAAGCCCGGTTGCCCGGGCTTCGATCATTGCGTTCGCCTCATCCTGCGACGACCGCAGGCCGGGAGCCCCGCGCTCCCCCCGACGAGGGCGACGGAGCAGCGGGGATCGACCGGCCTGCGGCGTGCAGAAGGCGCGCAGAAGAAGCGGGGGCGCGCTTACTCGGCCGATTCTTCGCCGTTGCGCTGCGCGCTGCGGCGCCGGCCGCTGCCGGGCTCGGCGCGACGCGCATCGATGCGGCGCGCGCTGCCTTCGATCGGATCGCCCTCGGCCTGCTTGCGCGCCTTGCGCCGCGCGGCCGCGTACCAGAGCAGGCCGGCGCCGGCGACCGCGGCCACCGCGATCACCGGGTTGCGGCGCACGAAGCCGCCGGCGGTGCGCGCACCGGCCTTGAGCGCGCCGAGCTTGGCGCCGGTTTCCAGCCACTGGCCGGCCTTCGGCGCGGCGTCCTTGAGGTTGGCGCTGAGCGCGTGGACCAATTCCATGGCGCGGTCGGGCAGGGATTCGAATTTGCTCATCGTTGCAGTCCTGTGATGAGGGAAAGGGGATCAGTGTCGATGCGATGCCGTTGAAATTCTGTGAGCGCAACCGCGCCGGTCCCGGCTCGCGGCTGAATGCCGGGCCGCCGCCGCGCGCGGTCCAGGCCGCGCCGGCGACGCGCGACGACCGCGCTGGATGATAAGCGCCGGACCCGACGCACGACAGCCGTCTGCGCCCGCGGCGGTCAGGTGCCGCGCGGCTTGGCGCGATGGGTCGCGGTGGCGGTCCAGGGATCGTCCGGCCAGGGGTGCTTGGGGTAGCGCCCCTTCATTTCCTTTTTCACCTCCGGATAAGTGCGCTCCCAAAAACCGCGCAAGTCCTGGGTGACCTGCAGCGGCCGTCCCGCCGGCGACAGCAGGTGCAGGGTCAGCGGCACTCGGCCGTCGGCGATGCGCGGGGTGTCGGCCAGGCCGAACAGTTCCTGCAGCTTGACCGCGAGCACCGGCGGCTGCGCCGCGCCGCGGCTGCCGTCGCCGCGGCCGCTGTCGGCCTCGTCGTCGTAGGCGTACTCGATCCGCCGCTCCATGCCCGAGGGCACCACGATCCGGGTCGGCGCCAGCGCCTCCAGCCGCTGCCGCCACGACCAGTCGGCGAGCGAGCGCAGGGCTTCGCCGAAGCCGGCCTCGTCGAGCGCGTCCAGCCGCGTCTTGCCGCTCAACGCCGGTTTCAACCAGCGCTCCAGGCCGTCGAGCAAGGCCGCGTCGGACAGATCCGGCAAGCCCTGCTCGCCTTCGGCCAACTCCGGCATCCACGCGCGCAGGCAGCGCATGCGCGCACGCCATTGCTGCAACGACTCGGTCCACGGCAACGCCTGCAGGCCGAGCTGGCGCACCGCGTCGACCAGGGCATCGGCGTAACGCGACGGATCCGGCCGCGCCAGCGGACGGCTGTCGAGCACGATGCGGTCGTAGCGGCGCTCGCGCACCGCGGCGATGCCGCGCGCGGCGGCGTCCCAGACCACCCGGTCCTCGCTGACGAAACGCTGCGGAAATTCCCGTTCCAGCCGCGCTTCGTCCAGCGGCGCAGCGCGCAGGATGCGCGCGTCGCGCGGGTCGTCGCGCAACTCGGCGATCACCAGCCAGGGCTCGCCGTACACCGCGCTGTCGTCGAACAGGCGCGCGCTGCGGCCGTTGGCGAGCTGGTAGCGGTAGGGATCGCTGGGGTGCTGGCGCGCGATCCGGTCGGGAAACGCGTGCAGCAGCAGATCGCCCAATGCGTGCGCCGGCACCGAAGCCGGCGGCGCGGCGTCGACGCGCAGGCGGCGGCGCCATTGCTTGGCCGCCTGGTCCAGCGCGGCCAGGGCCGCGCGCGAGGCGTCGGCCGGCGCGCGGCCGGCGCGGAACGCGGCCAGCGCCTGCCAGCGCGCGGCCAACGCGTCGCCGCCGCTGCGCAGCGGATCGCGCGCTTCGATCAAGGCCGCCAGATCGCAGGCCAGGGCGCGTTCGCGCGCGTCGCTCGGCGCCAGCAGCATCGCCGCCAGGCGCGGGTGGGTGCCGAGCGCGAGCATGCGCCGGCCGAAGGCGGTGACGGTCGCGCTCGCGCCGGCGCCCTCCAGCGCGCCCAATCGCAGCAGCAGCTCGCGCGCCGCCGCCATCGCCCCGCCCGGCGGCGGATCGAGAAAGCGCAGGCCGGCGTCGCCCCAGGCGGCCAGCTCCAGGCACAGGCCGGCCAGTTCGACCTGGGCGATTTCCGGCCGTCGCTGCGGTTCCAGGCGCTGCGATTCCGGCCACAGCCGGTAGGCCCAGCCTTCGGCGACGCGGCCGGCGCGGCCGGCGCGCTGGTCGGCCGAGGCCTGGGCGATGGCGACCACGTCCAGCCGCGAAAAACCGCTGTTGGGGTCGTAGCGCGGTTCGCGCGCCAGGCCCGAGTCGATCACCACCCGCACCCCGGGCAGGGTCACGCTGGACTCGGCGACGTTGGTCGCCAGCACCACCCGGCGACGGCCGTCGGGATCGGCCTGCAGCACCCGGCTTTGCTGTTCGACCGGCAACTCGCCGTGCAGGCTCAGCACGTCGATGCCGCGCAAGGCCTCGCTGCCGGCCAGGGCCGCGTCGGCGCGGCCGATCTCGCGCTGGCCGGGCAGGAACGCCAGCACGTCGCCGGGGTGCTGCGCGGCGGCCTGCTCGACCGCGCGCCGCACCTGGTGTTCGAGTTTTTCCTCGCGCCGCGCCGGGTAGTGGGCGACCGTCACCGGATAGCTGCGTCCGGCGCTGCTCAGCCGCGGCGCGTCGAGGAACTGCGCCAGCCGCTCGCCGTCCAGGGTGGCCGACATCGCCACGATGCGCAGGTCCTCGCGCAGCGAGGCCTGCACGTCCAGGGCCAGGGCCAGGCCGAGGTCGGCGGCGAGATGACGCTCGTGGAACTCGTCGAACAGCAGCGCGCCGACCCCGTCCAGGGTCGGGTCGTCCTGGATCATCCGGGTCAGGATGCCTTCGGTGACGACCTCGATCCGGGTCCGCGCGGAGACCTTGTTTTCGAAGCGGATCCGGTAGCCGACGGTGTCGCCGGCGGCCTCGCCGCGCTGGCGGGCCATGAAGGTCGCGGCGGCGCGGGCGGCGACCCGGCGCGGTTCCAACATCACGATCTTGCGTCCGCCCAGCCACGGCGCGTCGAGCAGGGCCGGCGGCACCTGGGTGGTCTTGCCGGCGCCGGGCGGCGCTTCCAGCACCAGCCGCGGGTGCTCGGCGAGGCTGGCGCGGATCTGCGGCAGCAGGGAATCGATCGGGAAGGCGGGACTGTTCACCCGCGCAAGGATACGGACCGACGGCGGCGCCCGGAATGGCGCAGCCGCCGGCGCCGGTCGCGCTAGTCCGCGAACTCGCCGCAGCCCATCAGCAGATGGGTCGGGTTCTTGACGTCGCCGATCACCACGATCACCGCATTGGCGTAGGTGTTCTCTTTGGCGTCCTGGCACGGCTCGTCGGGCTTGCTCGGCGTGATCAGCACGCTCATCGGCCGGGTCTGCATGCCGACCGTGATCGTGCCGGTCAGGCCGTAGCGCCCCTTGAGCACGCCGAGCACCGGCAGGTCCAGCACCGGCACGGTCGACTTCAGGCCGCCGGCGGCCAGCAGCACGCCGCGCGGCTTGGTCAGATGGAACTCGGCCGCACCGGGCACGGTGCGCTGCAGCTGGATGTTCCACGACAGCTTGCCGACGTTGCCGCCATCGAAGGGCTGGGCGGAGAAATCGAACTTGGGCTTGGCCGGTACGGCCGCTGCGACGCTCTGCTCGGCATGGCCGGGAACGGCCCAGCCCAGGACCGCGGCCAACAGCAAGGTGACGATGCGCATGGGGGCTTCCTCTGGCGGCCGGATGGCGCCTTCTACGCAACAACGGGGCGCAACGCAGACTGTGAAAGTGCGGCTGCAGGAAAGTGGGCCGCGAATCGGCGCGGGCGAAGCGCGGACGTCGTCGGTGCGAACGCGATCGCTATGCGGCTCCGGTCGGACCCGGCGGCCTCGCGGCGCCGCAACGCCGCCGGGTTGGGTCGGGCGCGGCGAGCCTCTACACTGCGCGCTGCTCCGTTCCCGCTGTGCCCGCCCCATGCAACTGATCGACATCGGCGCCAACCTCACCCACGACAGCTTCGACCACGACCGCGAGGCGGTGCTGCAGCGCGCGCGCGAGGCCGGGGTAGCGCGGATGGTGATCACCGGCGCCAGCCGCGAGCACTCGCCCAAGGCGCTGGAGCTGGCCCGCCGGCACCCGGGCGAATTGTTCGCCACCGCCGGCGTGCACCCGCACCACGCGGTCGAGTACACCGCCGAGTGCGACGCCGAAATGCGCGCCCTGCTGGCCCACGACGAGGTGGTCGCGGTCGGCGAATGCGGGCTGGACTATTTCCGCGATTTCTCGCCGCGCCCGGCGCAGCGGCGCGCGTTCGAAATGCAGTTGCAGACCGCGGTCGACACCGGCAAGCCGCTGTTCCTGCACCAGCGCGACGCTCACGCCGACTTCATGGCGATGATGAAGAACTTCGACGGCAAGCTCGGCCCGGCGGTGGTGCATTGCTTCACCGGCACGCGCGAGGAGCTGTTCGATTACCTCGACCAAGACTGGCACATCGGCATCACCGGCTGGCTGTGCGACGAACGCCGCGGCCTGCACCTGCGCGAACTGGTCAAGCACATTCCGGCCGAGCGATTGATGATCGAAACCGACGCGCCCTATCTGCTGCCGCGCACGGTCAAGCCGGCGCCCTCGCACCGGCGCAACGAGCCGATGTACCTGGCCCACATCGTCGAGGAGCTGGCCCGCGACCGCAGCGAAGACGTCGCCGTCACCGCCGCCCGCAGCACCGCCGCCGCCAGCGCTTTCTTCCGCCTCCCGGCCTGAGCGCAATCCCCGCTGCGGTCGCTGCTGCCGTTCCGATTCCCTATTCCCCATTCCCCATTCCCCATTCCCAACGAAAAAGCCCCGATCGCAGATCGGGGCTTTTCGTCGCACATCGAATCAGATCAGTACTTCCATTCGAAAGCCAGGTTGTAGCGCCGGCCGAGAATGTCGTAGGTGCTGAACAGGTTCGCCGAAGTCTGCGCCGGGAACGGCGGATCCTTGTCGAACAGGTTGCTGACCGCCAGGCGCACCGTGGTGCGGTCGTTGAAGCGATAGCGCACGCCGCCGTTGAACAGCCAGTAGTCGCCGACCTTGAGGATGTCGCGGGTTTCCGGCGTGTTGAGCACGTCGAACTCGGCGCTGCTGAGGTAGTTGGCCGACAGGTTGGCGCCGAACTTGCCCTTCTCCCAGGCGCCGCTGAACTGGTACTGGCGCTTGGACGTGCCGATCTCGCCGACCGCCGGGTTCGGGCTGACGCCGGTGTTGTCGACGGTCAGTTCCTTCGGGAAGTAGCCGGTCACGCCGAAGGCGAAGCGGCCGAAGCGGTCGGTGTCGAAGCGGTACGACACTTCGGCCGAATAGGCCTCCATGTTGAGGTACTTGCCGTTGACGAAGCCGCTGAGGAAGGTCGTGGCCTGGCCGGCGTTGGCCGGGCCGGTGCCCGGCGCGTTGCGGGTGATGCGGCTGCAGAACGCGTTCGCGTTCGGCACGTTGGAGGCGTCGAAATCGGGCGCGTCGAAGCAGGCGGTGGCGATTTCGGTCGCGGTCAGGTTGCTGATGACGTCGGTGATCTTGATCTTGTAGTAGTCGGCGGCGACGGTCAGGCCTTCCAGGAACGACGGCGCCCAGGTGAAACCGTAGGTGTGCGAATCGGCCGATTCGTTGCGCAGGTTCGGATTGCCGCCCGAGACGCCCTGGATCGACGCGCCGTTAGCGTTGGAATTGAAGGTGGTCAGGCCGTAGTAGCTGAGGAAGGCCTGGCAGTTGCGCGCGCGCACCGCCGGATTGTTGCCGCCGGTGATGAAGCGCGAATCGCAGGGGTCGCCGGTGACGAACTGGAACGAGGTCGCTTGCGGCAGGAAGGACTCGGTGATCGCCGGCGCGCGCAGCGAGCGGGTGAAGTTGCCGCGGATTTCCAGGTCCTGGAACGGCTTCCACTGCAGGCCGTAGGTGTAGGTGTCGAACTTGCCGTTGACGCTGTTGTCGACCTGGCGGTACTTGCCGACCACGTCCAGCTTCTTCAGCAGCGGAATATCGGCTTCCGGATTGACCAGCGGCAGCACGAACTCGCCGAACCATTCCTTGGTCGAGTACTGGCCCTGCAGCGGGGTGATCGGCACCGAGCGGCCCAGGCCCTGGGTCAGGAAGGTGCCCGGATCGAACAGTCCGCTTTCCTTGCGGTATTCGTAACCGATGTTGTATTGCAGCGGGCCGCTCCACAGATCGAACAGGGTGCTCGACAGGTTGACGTTGAAGACCTTCTGCTCCTGCAGCGCCTGCGACTCGGTGCGGGTGGTGACGTAGTTGCGCGCCGCCGCGCTGGGACGGCCTTCGCCGAACAGATCCAGCGGCACGCAGTTCGGGTCCGGACGCGGCGCGATGCCGCCCGGCACGACCACGCCGGTCACCGGCGCGCCGTTGCAGACCAGCTGGCCCTGGGCGTTGCGCACTACATGCAGCGCATTGACGAAGTTCTGCTGCACCAGCGAGGTGCCGTAGGCGCGCGAGTCGCTGCGGCCGTAGTTGGCCGAGGCTTCCCAGTAGAACACGCGTTCGGCGAGTTCGAAGTCGCCTTCCAGGCCGACCACGATGCGGCCGAGCTCGGTGGTGGCGCTGCCGTTGTTGGTGACCAGGTCGCGCGAGGCGCGCGACAGGTTGAACGAGGTCACGCCCAGCCCCTGCAGGGTGGTGCGGGCCTGGTCGGACAGTCCGGCGTAGGTGGTTGGGAAGCGGATCATGCCGCTGGCACCGGCGAACAACGGCGAGTTGTAGGCCCACTGGTCGACCAGCTCGGTGCTCTCGGCCGAGTAGAACGAACCTTCCAGGAACACATCGATGTTGTCGGTCAGGCCCCAGCGCGCGGTGGTGTTGAACGACATGCGCTTGAGATCGGAGGTGATCTGGCCGGCCTCGATCAGGCTCAGGCCGTCGCCGCCGCTGGCATCGGTGGCGGAGAAAGTCGAGCCCGGGTTGTACGGCACCAGATTTCCGTTCGGATCGAAGGCCAGCACGGTGCGGTTGCCGGGGCCGAATCCGTTCGGGATCAGGTTGCCCGAGCCGGTGCGGAACGCCCCGGTGGTCGGCGAGATCAGGCCGCCGAACGGCGTGGTCCAGATGCGCCGGTCGTGGATCAGCACGCCGTTGGGGATGCCGTCGGTGGCACCGGTGTTGAACGGAATGTTCGGGTTGTAGCGACCGTCGTTGGCCGGGGTGCGGCCCGGGAACAGGGTCGCCATCTGGGTGGCGTTGGGGTTGGTGGTGTTGAAGAAGCCTTCGCGGAAGTAGTCGCGCTCGCGTTGCAGCACGCCCTTCACGTTGTCGTAGGTCAGCGAGAAGGTGACGTTGCCGCGGCCGTCGTCGAAGTTGGCGCCGACCAGGGCCCAGACGTTGTAGCGCTCGTTGTCGCCCTCTTCGGTGACGCCGTAGTTGCCGCCGAACTGGACGCCTTCGAAGTCCTTGCGCAGGATCACGTTGACCACGCCGGCGATGGCGTCGGAACCGTAGGTCGGGGCGCCGCCGATGGCGATGTTCTCGACCCGCTCGACCATCGCGGTCGGGATCGCGTTGAGGTCGACCTGCACGCCGGGCGCGGCCGGGCCGAACAGGGTAGTCGGCGAACTGGACACGTAGCGGCGGCCGTTGACCAGGGTCAGGGTGCGGTTGCTGCCGATGCCGAAGCGGTTGACGAAGTTGACGCCGGTGCCGAAGGTCGCCTGGCCGCCTTCCGGGGTCACGCCGACGCCGAAGCCGGGGATCTCGTTGAGCGCATCGGCGACGTTGGTCAGGCCGCGGTCGGCGATGTATTCCTTGGTCACGACGGTGGCCGGCTCGAGGGTGTCGAAGCCGGCGCGGCGGATGCGCGAACCGGTGACGACCATGCGGTCCAGGTCGGTCGGCGAGCCGTCGGCAGCGGCCGGCTTGGACGTGGTCGCGGTTTGCGGAGCGGGCGCCGGCTCCTGCGCGAACGCCGGTGCGGCGATCACGGCGAGGATGCCGAGCAGGAGCGGACGGCGGCGCAAGGACACGCGACGGGCCTGAGTCGTAACCATAAGTTTTCCCCCGGATGGACGGCCGACCGGATGGGTCGGAGCGGCATTAATAGATCGTTAAGTGGAACCTGCGCAAGCATCCGGTCGAAGCGGCCGATTTATCTTCTTAATTGATTGATTTTATTACCCCAAAGAGAGGGATCGAACGGTCGTTCTCTCAACACAAAGCAAACATTTGCGCCAAATGCGGCAAATAAAAAGGCGGCGCCCGCTTATTGTGGGCACCGCCTTTTCCTGTCTTGAAACCGGGGTCGTCCGGCCGAGCCGACCGGGCCGGCGGTCACTGGATGGCGAAGTAGCCGCAGCCGTACCACAGCGGCATCTTCGAACTCTTGCCGGTGTCGAGGATCTGGATCGCGTAGGAGTAGGGCTGGCCGTTCGGGCCTCGCGAGTTGCCCTTGTTGTCCTTGCAGACGTCGCCCAGCTTCACCGGCGCCAACTGCACCGACACGTTGACCGTGGTTTTCAGCGCGACCTTGCCGGCCAGGGTGTAGCGGCCGTAGCCGTCGACTTTCTGTTGCTGAAGCGGGCCTGTGAGGACCTTGGACGCCTGCGGCACCTGCAGCTCGTAGCCGACCGACAGGTCCTGGGCGGTGGTCAGCTTGACCTGCCAGTCGGTGTTGCCGCCGCGGAACACCGGCGCGGGAAAGGTGATCTGTTGGGCCGGGGCGGGCGCGGCGGCGAACGCCGCGGCCAGGCCCAGGGCCGCGGCGGCGGCGACGGACGAAATACGCATGTAGGACTCCTCGTGGGTGGCGACAACCAGTCGCCGTAACGCTGCAAACGGCGCGCGGCGGCCAACGTGAAGCGCCGCCGGGTGCGGGACTGCGACCGATGCCGCGTCCGCACCCGCCGCGGACGCCGGCCCAGTCGCTAAGCTAAGCGCCGCACCGACGCCGGCTCGCGGCGCGGCGCTCCCCCGATCGCCCTGGATTTGCGCATGTCTCTCGCTCCGACCGCAGCGGCGCGTTCGCCGCTGCTCGTGCCGCTGGCGCTGGCCGCCGCCTTGTTCGCCGCCTCCGCGCTGTTCCTGCTGATCGGACTGGTCGCGGTGCCCGAGGCGGTACGCGGCCAGCTCAAGCTGGCCCCGATCGTGTTGCAGTGGTTGTGCAAGGACGGCCTGCTGGCCGGCCTGGGCCTGGCCGCCGCCTGCGTGCTGACCCAGCGCCGCGGCGGTCCGCGGCGACCGATCGGCACGGCGATCTGCGCGCTGTTGCTGGTGTTCGCGATCGGCCTGCTGTGGTCGGTCACCGTCGACGCCTGGCTGTACGGCCGCCTCGCTGCGCAGCGGCGCGAACTGGACGCGGCGTTCGCGGTGTCGGGCGTGCTCAAGGCCGCGGCGCAGATCGCCCTGGCCTGGCCGCTGGCCTGGTGGATCGGCGGCCGCGGCGCGACCCCGGTGGTCTGGAGCGGGCGGGCGCGGCGCGCGATCGGCGCCCTGGTCGGCGGCGGCGTCTGCGCCGGCCTGGTGTTGGCGCTGCAGCAGGGCGCGGCCGGCTTCGCCGCGCTCGACGGCGACGGCCATCGCAGCGGTATGAGCGCGGTGGCGCTGGCGGTCGGCGCGGTGCTGGCGCTGGCCTGCGCGCTGTGGCCGCTGCGCTCCGGCCACGGCGCGCTGGTGGCGTTGGCGGCGGCGGCGCTGACCCCGCTGCTGTTGCTGGCCGCGGCGGTGCCGATGGCGCTGTACGGCCAGGCCCTGGACCTGCCGTTGCTGATCGCGCTGGCCCTGTCGGCGATAGTCGCAGCGCCGGCGCTGGCCTGGCTGTCGCTGCGCGCCTTGCATCGCCGCCTGCGTCCGGCCGCGCAGGGCGGCTGAGCGCCGCCGGGTCGAGCGACCCGCTCGCGTCGGATCAGTACATCGCCAGGTCGGCGCAGCCTTCCAGCTTGTCCATGCCGTCGACGCTGACCCGGATGCTGTTGCGATGGCGGCCGTCGCCGTCGTCGATGCATTCGCTGCGGTCGATCTCGATCGTCATCGGCTTGGCGCCCCGGGCGGTGGCCAGTTCGCCGCTGAGCACGATCAAGTCCGCCGGCGCATCGGCGGGCTGGCCGAGGTAGCGCGCCTGGCCGCTGGCCTTCTCGCTACCGCTGCCCCAGGTCAGCTCGACCGTGTGGTTCATCTCGCCGGTGGCCTGGATCTGGACGCTCCAGTGCTCGCCGAAGCCTTTCAACGCCGGCACCGGGCTGAGCTTGCCGACCTGGTCGGCGCCGATCTTGCCCATCGGCCGTTCGCCGCCCGCGATCGCGGCGGCGCTGTCCGCGCCCGCTTGCTGCGTCGCGACGGGCGCCGGGGCGGGCGTGGCGGATTTCGGCGCCTCCGGCGCCGCGCAGCCGGCGGCCAGCGCGCTGCACAGGATCGCGGTCAGGGACATCGCTCGCATGGACTTCTCCTGGGTCGTGGACGTTTCGCCGGGGCCGCTGCTCGCGCAGCCGCCGGCGCCGAGGTTCTAACCCGGGCGCGGTGCAGCCCGGGTCAAGACGCCGGCGCGGGGGCTCAGCTGCGCAGGCCGACGCCGCGCTTGAGCAGCCACAGGCCCAGCGACGACAGCGCGGCGACGAAACCGAGCATCAGCGCATAGGCCACCCACAACGGCACGTCGCTGCTGCCGAGCAGGCCGTAGCGGAACGCGTTGACCATGTAGAAGATCGGATTGGCGTGGGTCGCCGCCTCGGCCCAGGGCGGCAGCAGCTTGACCGAATAGAACACGCCGCCCAGGTAGGTCAGCGGGGTCAGGATGAAGGTCGGCACGATCGCCACGTCGTCGAACTTCTTGGCGTAGACCGCGTTGACGAAGCCGGCCAGCGAGAAGATGGTCGCGCCGAGCAGGACGGTGGTGAAGGTCACCAGCGGATGCGGCACCCGCACCGAGGTGAAGCACATCGCGATCAGCAGCACGATCGCGCCGACCATCAGCCCGCGCAGCACCGCGCCGGCGACATAGCCCCACAGGATCACCCAGTTCGGCATCGGGCTGACCAGCAATTCCTCGACGTGGCGGCCGAACTTGGCGCCGAAGAAGCTCGAGGAGATGTTGCCGTAGCTGTTCTGGATCACGCTCATCATCACCAGGCCGGGGACGATGAACTCCATGTAGCTGTAGCCGCCCATGTCGCCGATGCGCGAGCCGATCAGGCCGCCGAAGATCAGGAAGTACAGGGTCATGGTGATCGCCGGCGGCACCAGGGTCTGGCCCCAGATGCGCAGGATGCGCGCGACTTCGCGCCGGACGATGGTGCCCAGGGCGACCAGGTTGCGGCGCGCGGGCGAAGGTTCGCGCGCTTGCGCGGCGTCGGTCTGGCTGCTCATGCGGCGCTCCCGGTGGCGGCCGGCGAGGGCTGGGCGATCATGCGCACGAACAGCTCCTCCAGGCGGTTGGATTTGGTCCGCATCGAGCGCACCCGGATGCCGGCCTCGCCGAGCGCGGCGAAGACCCGGTTGAGGTCCATCGCGCGCGGCATTTCCAGGTCCAGGGTGTGGTCGTCGGCGGCGCTCAGGGTCGCGCCTTCGATCGCCGGCAAGGTCGCCGGCAGGCGGCCGTCGATGTCGAGCAGGAAGCCTTCGACGTCGAGCTTGGCCAGCAGCGCCTTCATCGGCCCCTGCTCGACGATCCGGCCCTGGTCGATGATCGCCAGGTTGCGGCACAGGCTCTCGGCTTCTTCCAGGTAATGGGTGGTCAGGATGATGGTGGTGCCGGCGGCGTTGATCTCGCGCAGGGTCTTCCACATGCCGCGGCGGATCTCGATGTCGACCCCGGCGGTGGGCTCGTCGAGGATCAGCAGGCGCGGCCGGGTCATCATCGCCCGGGCGATCATCAGCCGGCGCTTCATGCCGCCCGACAGGGTGCGGCTCATCTTGTCGGCCTTGTCCCACAGTTGCGCGCGCTTGAGCTCTTCCTCGGCGCGCTGCAGCGCGACGGCGCGCGGCACGCCGTAGAAGCCGGCGTAGTTGACCAGGATGTCGAGCGGCTTCTCGAACATGTTGAAGTTCAGCTCCTGCGGTACCAGGCCGATCAGGCGCATCGCTTCGTCGCGGCGGCGGATGAGGTCGGTGCCGAAGATCTCCACCGAGCCGTCGCTGAGGTTGACCAGCGAGCTGACGATGCCGATCAGGGTCGACTTGCCGGCGCCGTTGGGGCCGAGCAGGGCGAAGAAATCGCCTTCGGCGACGTCCAGGGACACGCCCTTGAGCGCCTGGACCTTGTTGTCGTAAGTCTTGCGCAGCTCGCGCACGCGCAGGGCGGGGACCGGCGCGGTGCCGGACGGGACCGGACGGGGGCCCGTGGCGGGGGCCGTTGGCTGGGTCATCGTGGGAGGGTCTCGGATCGCTGGCCGCGGGCCTCGCGGCGAATGGCTTAGTATAGGCGGCCCCGTGGCGGCGCTCCGGCCACAGACTGTTGCGAAAACCCGCGTTGCGCAGCCCAGGATCGGTCCCCGGCCTCGCGCAACCGCCGCACCGGGCCCTGCGCCCGGTCCTACTGCGCCTGCGGCCGCCCGCCGCCGGAGCACGATCGAGAAACGCGCTGCAATGAAGCAATTCCCCCTCAAGCTCGTGTCCCGCCGCATGCTGGCCCCGACCGTCGGCCACTACGTGTTCCTGCGCGACGACGGCGAGCCGCTGGATTTCGTCCCCGGCCAGTTCATCCAGGTTCATTTCCAGTACGCCGACGGCACCGCGACCAAGCGCAGCTATTCGCTGGCGACCATCCACGACCACGCGCTCGGCGCCGGCGAAACGGTCGAGATCGCGGTCAGCTTCGTGCCCGGCGGCGCCGCCACCGCGCTGTTCGAAGGCCTCGGCGACGGCGAGCAGGTCCAGGCCAGCGGCCCGTTCGGACGCTTCTGCCTGATGCCGGGCGACAGCAACCGGCGCTATCTGCTGATCGGCACCGGCACCGGCGTGACCCCGTACCGCTCGATGCTGCCGCAACTGGAAACCCTGATCCGCGAGCGCGGCATCCAGGTGGTGCTGCTGTTCGGCGCGCGCACCCCGGCCGAGCTGCTGTACGGCGACGAGTTCCGCGCCTTCGCCGACCGCCATCCCGAGCACTTCCGCTTCGTCCCGTGTTTCTCGCGCGAGTTGCCCGAGCAGCCGCACGCGGACGTGCGCCGCGGCTACGTGCAGCAGTTCCTGGACGAGTTCGGCCCCGACGCGGGCGGCGACATCGCCTACCTGTGCGGCAACCCGAACATGGTCGACGCCTGTTTCGAGGCGCTCAAGGGCCACGGCCTGCCGGTGCCGCAGATCCGCCGCGAGAAGTACGTCTCGTCCAAGTAAGCCGGGGGCGGCGCGGCGACGGCCGCCCCGCCGCCGATGCCTGCGCCGCGAACGCCGGCGCCGAGTGCGGTCACATTTTTCCCGACCCGGGCGTCTGTCATCCTTGAAGGCGCACCGCCTTGGGGAAGAGACACGGACATGCACTCAGCACTTGCGTCACACCGACCGCGCGCCGTCGCGGTCGCCGGCCTGGCCGCGCTGCTCGCGGCGGCCGCCTTGAGCGGCTGCGGCGATCGCGGCCGCAACGCCGGCCCGCCCGCCGACGGCAGCGACAAACGCCGCTACGGCCGGATCGCGTTCGATCCTTGCACCTTGTCGACGCCGTACGCCAACGGCACCTTCGCCGCGCAATGCGCGCGCTTCCAGGTGCCGGAGAACCCGGCCCAGCCCAAGGGCCGCCAGCTCAGCCTCAATCTGGCCTGGCTGCCGGCCACCGAGGGCGCCGGCAGCCCGGACCCGGTGTTCTTCCTCGCCGGCGGTCCCGGCCAGGCCGCCACCAGCTCCTGGCCGATGGTCGATGCGGCGTTCCGCGAGGTGCGCAAGCACCGCCACGTGGTCCTGGTCGACCAGCGCGGCACCGGCAAGTCGGCGCCGCTGACCTGCGCCGAGGCCGTCGAAGGCGACCCGGTCCAGGACGAAACCGCCGCCCTCGACGCCTCGCTGCGCGCGATCAAGCGGTGCGCGCAGGGCCTGTCGGTGGATCCGCGCTATTTCACCACCACCGAGGCGATCGCCGACCTGGACGCGGTGCGTTCGGCGATCGGCGCGGACAAGATCAACCTGGTCGGCGTGTCCTACGGCACCCGCGTCGCCCAGCAATACGCGACGCGCTATCCGGCCCGGGTGCGCAGCCTGGTGCTCGACGGCGTGGCGCCGAACGAACTGGTGCTGGGCAGCGAGCACGCGCGCAACCTCGACAACGCCCTGGCCCTGCAGTTCAAGCTGTGCCAGCAGACCCCGGCCTGCCGCGCGCGCTTCGGCGCCGATCCGCGCGAGCAACTGCGCCAGTTGATGGCGCGGCTGCAGGCGGCGCCGGTCGAGATCGACTACCGCGATCCCAGCACCGGCGAGCAGAAGCGCGCGCCGATCACCGCCGGCCACGTGGCGATCCTGACCCGGATGTTCTCCTACGCTCCGGAAGCCGCCGCGCTGCTGCCGCAGGTGCTCAACGAGGCCGACCAGGGCCGCTACGCGCCGTTGATGGCGCTGTCGAAGATGCTCGAGACCCAGCTCGGCGACGAGATCAACTTCGGCATGCAGCTGTCGGTGAGCTGCGCCGAGGACGTCGACCTGTTCCGTCCCGACCCGGCCGACGCCGACACCGTGCTCGGCGACAGCCTGCCCCGTTCGCTGACCGAGCAGTGCAAGGCCTGGCCGACCGGTACCCGGCCGAAGAACTTCCACCACCCGTTCAAGAGCGATACGCCGGCGCTGCTGCTGTCCGGCGAGCTCGATCCGGTCACCCCGCCGCGCTACGGCGACCAGGTGGTCAAGCACCTGCGCAACGGCCGCCACCTGATCCTGCGCGGCCAGGGCCACGGCGCCTTGCGCATCGGCTGCACGCCCAAGCTGCTCGGCCAGTTCCTGGAAACCGCGAACGCCAAGCAACTCGACGCGCGCTGCCTGGACAGCCTCGGCTATGTGCCGCCGTTCGTGTCGTTCAACGGGTGGGAGCCGTAACGGCCGCGAATCGGGAATGGGGAATCGGGAATCGCCGACGCCCCCGCCCGCGATGCCTGCTGTTCCGATTCCCTATTCCCCATTCTCGATTCCCGTGTGGAAGACCATGATCACCGCCCACGATCTGCATAAATCCTTCAAGACCAAGACCGGCACGGTGCACGCCGTGCAAGGGGTCGATTTCGAGGCCCGCGACGGCCAGATCACCGGCCTGCTCGGCCCCAACGGCGCCGGCAAGACCACCACCCTGCGCATGCTCTACACCCTGATGCGGCCCGATCGCGGCGAAGTGCGGGTCGACGGCATCGACGCCGCGCGCGACCCGGCCGCGGTGCGGCGCGCGCTCGGCGTGCTGCCCGACGCGCGCGGCGTCTACAAGCGCCTGACCGCGCGCGAGAACATCGCCTACTTCGGCGAACTGCACGGCCTGCCGCGCAGCATGGTCGAGGAACGCACCCGCGTGCTGGCCCGCGCGCTGGACATGGACGACATCCTCGATCGCCAGACCGAGGGCTTCTCGCAGGGCCAGCGCACCAAGACCGCGATCGCCCGCGCCCTGGTCCACGACCCGCGCAACGTGATCCTGGACGAGCCGACCAACGGCCTGGACGTGATGACCACCCGGGCGATGCGCGGCTTCCTGCGCGGCCTGCGCGAAGAGGGCCGCTGCGTGATCTTCTCCAGCCACATCATGCAGGAGGTGGCCGCGCTCTGCGATCGCATCGTGATCATCGCCAAGGGTCAGGTCGTGGCCGCCGGCACCGCCGACGAACTGCGCGCGCTGACCGGCGAACCCAATCTGGAAGACGCCTTCGTCAAGGCGATCGGCAGCGAAGAAGGACTGCTCGCATGAACACCCGTTCCCTTTCCGCCATGTGGGCGGTGATCCACAAGGAACTGCTCGACATCTCGCGCGACCGCCGCACCCTGGCGATCGCCCTGCTGCTGGTGCCGCTGCTGTATCCGCTGCTGATGGCCGGCATGGGCTCGCTGGCCGAGAAACGCGCCCGCACCCAGCTCGACACCGAGCTGCGCATCCCGGTGCGCGGCGCCGAGCACGCGCCGAACCTGATCAAGTTCCTCGCCACCCAGAACATCATCGCGATTCCGGCGCCGGCCGAACTCGACGCGGCGATCCACCGCCAGGACCACGACGTGGCCCTGATCGTGGCGGCGGACTTCGCCGGCAACTGGAAGCAGGGCCGCCCGGCGCTGATCGAGATCGTCCAGGACAGCACCCGCCGCGACGCCGAGATCCCCAGCCGGCGCGTGCGCGCGGCCCTGGAAGGCTACAGCCGCCAGGTCGGTTCGTTGCGCCTGCTGGCGCGCGGCATCGCCCCCAACGTGGCCCAGCCGATCAACGTCGCCGACCGCGACGTCGCCACCGCCGAGGCCAAGCGCGGCCTGCTGCTGTCGGCGATGCTGCCCTATCTGCTGATCCTGACCTCGTTCATCGGCGGCGCGCACCTGATCATCGACGCCACCGCCGGCGAGCGCGAGCGCCAGTCGCTGGAGCCCTTGCTGGCCACTCCGGTCTCGCGCGGCGCGGTGGTCAGCGGCAAGATCGCCGCGGCCTGCCTGCTCTGCCTGCTGTCGCTATTGCTGACCCTGCTCGCGTTCAAGCTCAGCGCCCAGCTCGGCCGCGGCCTGACCCAGATGCTCGACGTGCGCCTGGTGGCGATCGGCAAGATGCTGCTGATCCTGCTGCCGATGGCCTTCATCGGCACGACCCTGCTGACCCTGCTGTCGGCGACGGCGAAGAGCGTCAAGGAAGCGCAGAGCCACTTCACCTGGTTGTCCTTGCTGCCGCTGGTGCCGACCTTCGTGCTGATGGTCAATCCGGTGAAGACCCAGCTGTGGCAGTTCACGGTGCCGTTCCTGTCGCAGAACCAGCTGTTGCTGAAGGTGATCCGCGCCGAGGCGATCGACCCGTCGGTGTGGGCGGTGTACCTGGGCTCCAGCTTCGCCCTCGCCGGCCTGCTCTGGTACGCGGCGGTGCGCCGCTACCACAGCGAGTCGCTGGCGGTGTCCGGCTGAGGTCCGGCCCGGACCGGAGCAAGTCCGCTCCGGCCCCGCATGGGCCGGGCCGCGGACAAGAAAAAGCCCGGCGCGAGCCGGGCTTTTTCTTTGTCGCGAGGCCGTGCCCCGAGGCGCTGCGGATCAGCCGCCGCCCGGGTTGAAGCCGATCGTGCGGCGGGTGGTGACCGGCGACGGCACCGGCTGGAACCGCCACTTGCGCACCGCATTGACCGCCTCGCGATCGAACACCCGCGCCGGGTTGGAACGGACCACGCGCGCGGCGGTGACCGAACCGTCGGTGGCGACGGTGAACTCGACCTGGACCTCGCCGGACTGGCCGGCGCGCAGGGCTTCGGGCGGGTAACGCGGCGCCGGGGTCGACACCGCGCGCAGCTCGCTCGGCGCCGCGGCGGCCGGGGCCGCGCGCTCGCTGGGCGCGGGCCGCTGGGCGGCGGCGCGTTGCTCGCTGGCGCGCTGTTCGGCGGCGCGTTGCTCGGCCGCACGCTGCTCGGCCTCGCGCTGGGTCGCCGCTTGACGCTCGGCGGCCTGCTGGGTCGCCAACTGCTGGGCGGCCTGCTGCTGCTGTTGCTGCTGCTGGAGCTGGCGCTGCTTCTCGAGCTCGACCTGCTTCTTGGCCTGCTCTTCGGCGGTGAGCTTTTCCTGCTCGGTGCGCTTGGCCAGCGCGTCCTGGGCGGCGCCGACGCTGGCCTTGAGGCGGGCCAGGGCCGGGTGTTGCGGATCGGCGCGTTCGATCAGCGCCGACAGGCGCTGGGCTTCGCTGAAGTCTTCGCGGCCCACGCTCTGTTCGGTCGCGATGACCGTCATCGGCAGCAGGTCGGTCAGGGCGCTGGACGCGGCCGCGTCGGCCGGGGCCTTCTCGCGCAGGGCCAGGTAGTACTCGACCGCATTGTCCTCGGCCGGGGCGTACAGGCGGTTTTCGACATACGCCTTGCGCGCGGCTTCGCGCAGCTGGTCCACCGACATGGCCGATACCTTGGCCGAGACGGCGGTCTGCGCGGTCACCGCCGGGGCGGTGGCCGCAGCCGCGGGCGCCGCGTCCGTGGCGGGTGCGGCGTCTTCCTTCTTTCCGCAGGCCGCCAGCGCGCATCCGAGCGCGAACACGGCGGACAACTGCTTTACAGCGGACAGCCGGCTGTAGTGCCGGTCATTGTTGGCGACGATCATTGATTAAAAACTCCCCTGAAGTACGCGAGACCCGTCCGATACGGGGCCGGGCGCACGCCCGATAGGACGCGCTAGCGCGCCGCGTTTGTCAAGCGTTCAGGTTGGCGAAGTCCCCGCGATAGGCGTCAGATGCCGAGTGTGCCACCCATCGCGGCCGTGGCCGATACCGGGTGTGTCGGTTCGCCGGCTGGGGCGCGACCGGCCGCTCAGTTCGGCGTCGGCGCGCGTCGGGCGGCCATACGCCGGCGCACCGGCGCCGCGCGAGGGCCGGTCCGGGGTCGACCCGACGCCGCCGATCCGGCCGTCCGCGCGGCGCCGACGGCGGCGGCCATCCGCCAGGATCCGCAAAGCCGTCGCGACCCCGGCGCGAGCGCACGGCGACGCCGACTGCGGCCGTCCGGTCCCGGCTCCGTCCGACGTCCTTTCGACCTGGGTCTACTAGAGTCGGCTCGACTAGAATCGGCCCTTCTAGAATCGGCCCGACTAACGCCGGCTCCGCCGCAAGCGGGCCGATCACCACAGGCAGGGAGCGGAACATGAGCATTCTGGGTTTCATCAAGGGCGAGCTGCTGGAAATCATCGAGTGGACCGATGACTCGCGCGACACCCTGTCGTACCGCTTCCCCGACGACGACAAAGAGATCAAGAACGGCGCCCAGCTGATCGTGCGCGAGTCGCAGCAGGTCCAGTTCGTCGCCGCCGGCCAGTACGCCGACCTGTTCGGTCCGGGCAAGCACACGCTCAAGACCGAGAACATCCCGATCCTGTCCACCATCCTGGGCTGGAAGTACGGCTTCAACTCGCCGTTCAAGTGCGACGTCTACTACCTCAACACGCGCCTGTTCACCGGCAACAAGTGGGGCACGTCCAACCCGGTGATGATGCGCGACGCCGACTTCGGCGTGGTTCGCCTGCGCGCCTTCGGCACTTACGATTTCCGCATCGTCGACCCGCCCAAGTTCCTCAAGGAAGTGGCCGGCACCGACCAGAATTTCCGCCTCGACGAGTTCGCCGACACCATGCGTTCGCGCATCGTCAGCGTGTTCACCGACGCCCTGGCCACGGCCAAGGTGCCGGCACTGGACGTGGCCTCGCGCTACGGCGAACTCGGCGAAGCGCTGCTGCCGGTGATCAACCCGGCGATGACCGCCAAGTACGGCATCGAGATCACCGCCTTCGTGCTGGAGAACGTGTCGGTGCCGCCGGAAGTGGAGAAGGCGATCGACGCGCGCTCGAGCATGGGCGCGGTCGGCAACCTCAACGACTACGTCAAGTTCCAGATGGGCAGCGCGATGGGTCAGGGCGGCGACGCCGCGGCGGCCGCCGCGGTGCCGGCGCAGATGGCGGTCGGCTTCGGCATCGCCCAGGAAATGATGCGCAGCATGCAGGGCGCCCAGCCCGCCGCGGCGCCGGCCACCGCGGCTGCGGCCGCCGCCCATGCCGGCGCGCTGGAAGTGCTGACCCCGGAACAGGCCGCCGCGACCCTGGGCGTGTCGGTCGAGGACGTGATGGCGGCGATCGCCGCCGGCGACCTCAAGGCGCGCAAGATCGGCTCCGCCACCCGCATCGCCAAGTCCGCGCTCGAAGAATTCCTGCGCGGCTGATGGACAACGCCACCGTCGGCAAGCATCCCTGCCCGGAGTGCGGCGGGGATTTGCAATGGAATGCGGCCAAGCAGGCGCTGGCCTGCCCGTACTGCGGCACGGTGGTGCCGTGGTCGCCGGCGCAGGAGGCGCAGGGCACGGCGGTGGCCGAGCTCGACCTGGCCCGCGCCCTGGCCGAGCACCCCAGCGAGCAGCGCGGCTACGGCGACGACGCCGAGCGCCGCGAGGTGCAATGCCGCAGCTGCAAGGCGATATCGGTGTTCGTCGACGGCAAGGTCGCGCAGCGCTGCGAGTTCTGCGGCTCGCCCTCGATCATCGCCCACGAATCGCTGGGCGATGCGATCACTCCGCAGAGCGTGCTGCCGTTCAAGATCAGCGACGGCCAGGTGCGCGACGCGATCCGCAAGTGGTACGGCACGCGCTGGTTCGCGCCCAACCGGCTCAAGACCGCCGCCCTGACCGACACGCTCAAGGGCGTGTACCTGCCGTACTGGACCTTCGACGCCCACGTCGCCGCGCGCTGGTACGCCGAGGCCGGCTACTACTACTACGAAACCGAGAGCTACACCGAGAACGGCCAGCGCCGCACCCGCGAGGTGCGCAAGGTGCGCTGGGAACCGGCTTCGGGCGCGCTGCAGCACTTCTTCGACGACGAACTGGTGCCGGGCACGGTCGGCGTGCATGCCGAGTTGCTGGAGCAGATCGGCCAGTTCCCGACCACCACCGACCTCAAGGCCTATTCGCCGGAGTTCGTGCGCGGCTGGCTGGTCGAGCGCTACCAGGTCGACCTGCGCCGGGCTTCGGAACTCAACACCGAGTCGATGCAGCAACAGACCCGGCAGCTGTGCGCCAACGACGTGCCCGGCGACACCCACCGCAACCTGCAGGTCCAGGCCGACTACAGCGGCCGCACCTTCAAGCACATCCTGGTGCCGGTGTGGCTGGTCAGCTACACCTACGGCTCGCGCAACTTCCAGGTCCTGGCCAACGGCTACACCGGCCAGATCGCCGGCGAGCGGCCCTACAGCTGGGTCAAGATCTTCTTCGCCGTGCTGGCGGCGCTGATCGTCGCAGCGATCGTGTTCGGCTTGTTCGGCGGCCAGCGCTGAGAACGGGCGAGCTCCCTGTAGGAGCGGCGTGAGCCGCGACAACCGCAGCGGTGTCATGCCACGCGAGCCGCCGAAGCCAGGCGCTCAGACCCTGTTTTGCCAAACGCTCGCGCGGCTGGTCTTCGGCGACGGCGCTTACGTACACCGCCGCGATTGTCGCGGCTCGCGCCGCTCCTACCCCTAACCGCGACTGTTGTTGATTTCAAATCAACAGTAATTCGCCGATAAAGCTATTTTTCGCCAGAGTCGGCTCGTCGACACTGCGCATCCCCGTCAGAAAGACCCTGCGGCTCCGATCGCCCAACCGCCGGGCCCATCGTCGGCCGCCCGTCTTCCCCCGCTTCCATCGCAAGAGGTTTCCCCATGAGCATTCCCGCCTTCGGCCTCGGCACCTACCGCCTCAAGGGCCAAACCGTCATCGATTCGGTCCGCACCGGCCTGGAGCTCGGCTATCGCCATATCGACACCGCGCAGATCTACGGCAACGAAGCCGAGGTCGGCCAGGCCATCGCCGACAGCGGCGTGGCCCGCGACGCGCTGTTCCTGACCACCAAGATCTGGGCCGAAAACCTGTCGCGCGAACGGCTGATCCCGAGCCTGCGCGAGAGCCTGGCCAAGCTGCGCACCGATCGCGTCGACCTGACCCTGATCCACTGGCCCGCGCCGGGCGGCGCGGTGCCGCTGGCCGAGTACATGCAGGCCCTGGCCGAAGCCCAGGACGCCGGCCTGACCGGCGCGATCGGCGTGTCCAACTTCAGCATCGCCCTGTTGCGCGAGGCTTTCGACGCGATCGGCACGGCGCGCATCGCCACCAACCAGGTCGAACTCCACCCTTACCTGCAAAACCGCGCCCTGGCCGGCTTCGCCCGCGAACACGGCCTGCACCTGACCTCGTACATGACCCTGGCCTACGGCAAGGTGCTCGCCGACCCCGTGTTGAGCGACATCGCCGCACGCCACCAGGCCAACGTCGCCCAGGTCGCCCTGGCCTGGGCGATGCAACAGGGTTACGCGGTGATCCCGTCCTCGACCCGCCGCGAAAACCTCGCCGGCAACTTGCGCGCGCAGGACCTGCGCCTGAGCGAAGAAGACATGACCCGCATCGCGGCGCTGGACCGCGGCGAGCGATTGGTCGACCCGGAAGGATTGGCGCCGAAGTGGGATTGAGCAGCGACGCCCCGCCGTTGCCGTTGCCGTTGCCGTTGCCGTTGCCGTTGCCGTAAAGAGCTTGGCGCAGAGTCGACCTCGCGATAGCAACTCGTAGCCCCGAAGGGCGGCCCGCATGGATGCGGGCCGTGCGCAGCCAGGCCAGGGATGGCCTGTGCGGAGCAGTCCCGCGCAAGCCTCGTCCCATAGTGGCTTTTGACTCGAAACAGTTATGGCGTTTTCTTTGGTTACTTTTGACCGAAGGAAATCCCGTGGGACTTTGTCGCCTTGGACAAAGAAAGTGACCCGGCCGCTTGCGGACGGAAGCTTTGCTTTGGAGCTTTGGAGCTTTGGAGCTTTCGAAGCCTTCGAACAACAGACGGCGCGAGACCGTAAGAACGCGGTCGCGGCTCACGCCGCTCCTACAGGGAGGCAACGGCGGCGATTCTTGCGCTTGTGGAAAGGATCGTTTGCCGCAACGGCGGTTTTTCCCCGCCCATCCGCTCCCCACACTGACGCCATCGACTCCGCTTCCGACTCCGCCGCCATGCTCTTCACCCCCCACCGCCTCGGCCGCTTCGACACCGCCAACCGCATCGTCATGCCGCCGATGACCCGCTCCCGCGCCGCCCGCGGCGAAGTCGCCACCGAATTGATGGCGCAGTACTACGCCCAGCGCGCCGGCGCCGGCCTGATCGTCAGCGAGGGCACCCAGATCAGCCGCCAGGGCCAGGGCTACGCCTGGACCCCGGGCATCTACAGCGCCGAACAGATCGCCGGCTGGCGCCAGGTCACCGACGCGGTGCACGCCGCGGGCGGACGGATCTTCGCCCAGCTCTGGCATGTCGGACGCGTGTCCCACGTCGCCTTGCAGGCCGACGGCGCCGCGCCGGTCTCGTCCTCGGCCCTGGTCGCCGACGGGGTCAAAGTGTTCGTCGACCCCGAAGGCCGCGGCCCCGAAGCCGGGGTCGGCGAGATGGTCCAGCACTCGGCGCCGCGCGCGCTGCGCACCGACGAGATTCCCGGCATCGTCGCCGACTACGCCCAGGCCGCGCGCAACGCGCTGGAAGCCGGCTTCGACGGGGTCGAGCTGCACGGCGCCAACGGCTATCTGATCAACCAGTTCATCGACTCGCAGGCCAACCAGCGCAGCGACGAATACGGCGGCTCGCTGCCGAACCGGCTGCGCTTCCTGCGCGAGGTCGCGCAGGCGGTGGCCGACGCGGTCGGACCCGACCGCGTCGGCGTGCGCCTGGCGCCGCTGACCACGCTGCAGGGCGCGGTCGACGACACCCCGCAGGCGACCTACCTGGCCGCGGCCAAGCTGCTCGACGAAATCGGCGTGGCCTATCTGCACATCGCCGAAGCCGACTGGGACGACGCGCCCGGCATGCCCGACGCGTTCCGCGAAGCGCTGCGGCTGATCTACCGCGGCACCATGATCTACTCCGGCAAGTACACCAAGCCGCGCGCCGAACAGGCGCTGCAGGCCGGCTGGGCCGACCTGATCGGCTTCGGCCGCCCCTTCATCGCCAACCCCGACCTGCCGTATCGCCTGCAGCACGATCTGCCCCTGGCCGAAGGCGACCGCGCGCGTTATTTCGGCGGCGGCGCGCAGGGCTATACGGATTACCCGCGCGCCGCCTGAGCGCGCGCGGCTTCTTGTAGGAGCGGCGTCCCACGGGGATTTCCTCCGGTCATGAGCCGCAACAGCAGAAGCGACGAACATCACGCCGCCTTCCAAAGCGACGCCTCAGCCAAGCCGCTTCATGGGTAGGAGCGGCGCGAGCCGCGACAACGCCGTGCCCGGTCGCGCCGCCATCGCGGTTCGGCGCTGAGGAGCGCTTGCGTCGTTAGCGTAATTTCGCGGTCGCGGCTCGCGCCGCTCCTACACAAGAAGCCGCGCGCGGCGCTAGTCGAGCAACCCCTTGCGCAAGGCGTAGCGGACCAGCTCGGCGGTGTTGCGCACGTCGAGCTTGTCGAGCACGCGGGTGCGGTGGTTCTCGGCGGTCTTGGCGCTGATCTCCAGCTTGCGCGCGATTTCCTTGGTGGTCAGGCCTTCGACGATCAGGTGGAACACCTCGCGCTCGCGCGCGGTCAAGCGCCCGTAGGGATCCTCGACCGCGCGCTCGGGATGGCGCATCTGCTCGGCCATCGCCTTGGCCGCCTGCGGGCCGAAATGGCTGCGTCCGGCATGCAGGCTGCGCACCGCCGCCAGCAACTCCGCGGCGGCGCTGTCCTTGACCAGATAGCCGGCGGCGCCGGCGCGCACCGCCTGCAGCACGTACTCCTCTTCCTGGTGCATGGTCAGCACCAGCACCCGCGTCGCCGGCACCGCCTCGCGCAGGCGGCGCACCACTTCGATCCCGTTCAAGCCCGGCATCGACAGATCGGCGACCACCACGTCGGGATGCGTCGCGATCGCCAGCGCCACCGTTTCCGGACCGTCGGCGGCCTGGGCCACGACTTCGATCGCGCCGCCGGCCTGGAGCAGGTTGACCAGGCTCTCGCGCACCAGGGTGTGGTCGTCTGCGATCAGTACGCGGATGAGCGGGTTCGGCATGGCCGCACGGTGCGCGTGGACCGGTGCGCCGTCAAGCACCTTCGGCCACCGCAGGCAAGGGCAGCACCGCGCGCAGGCGCGTGCCTTCGCCGGGCGCGGAATGGATCTCCAGCCGCCCGTCGTACAGGCGCAGTCGTTCGCGCATGCCGGCCAGGCCGCTGCCGTCGGAACACGATGCGCTGCGCGGATCGTAGCCGCGGCCGTCGTCGGCGACCTGCAATTGCAGCAGCCCGCCGCGCGCGATCAGGCGCACCAGCACTTGCCGCGCGCCGGCGTGCTTGAGCACGTTGTTGATCGCTTCCTGTGCCACGCGGAACACCAGCGTCTGCAGATCGCCGTCCAATACCGGCAGCTCGCCGATCTCCAGCGCGACCTCGATCGCGCCGGCTTCGCTCTGGCTGCGCGCCAGCCAGCGCAGCGCCGGCTCCAGGCCGAGATCGTCGAGGATCGGCGGCCGCAGCAGGCGCGACAATTCGCGGGTGTCTTCCAGGGTGTCCGCACACAGGCCGATCGCCGCCTCCAGGCGCTCGCGCTGCGCCGGCGTCAGGCCGTCGCCGAGCTGGGCCAGGCGATGCTTGAGCGCGGTCAGGTTCTGGCCGATGCCGTCGTGCAGTTCGCGCGCCAGGCGCCGGCGTTCGTCTTCCTGCACCCGCCACACCGAACGGCCGAGGCGACGGAACTCGCGTTCGTTGGCTTCCAGGCGTTGCAGCAGCTGCCGGTACTGGTCGCGGACTTGCGCCAGCGAACGCAGCGGATCGGCTTCGCCGCCGCCCGCATCGCCGGGCAGATCGGTGGACGGATCGATCGGCGGATCGATGGGACGGGAGGGCGTCATCGCACGGCCTCGGGTACGGCGCTTGCGGCGCCATCGAAGCCGGCACGCAGATCCTCCGGCAAGCCGTCGCGCAAAACCCGCAACGCCGCCTCGGCCTTGGCCCGCGCGCTGCGCTCGCCGGCGATATCGCCGGCGGCGGCGTAAGCCTCGGCGCCGAGCCGGTGCAGCGCATGGGCGCGGCGGAAGTCGCCGCCGCGCAGGCGCTGCATGGCTGCGCGGTAGTGCAGCAGGGCCTGGGCGCTGTCGCCGGCGGCCAGCGCGCGCCGCATCGCCGCCTCCAGCCAGCCCAGGCGCAGGCCGGCATGGCCCAGGCTCGCGCTGGCGCGATCCAGGTCGGCGGCGTCGCCCGCGCCCCGCGCCGGCGCTTGCTGCGCCTGTTCGAGCTGGATCTGCAGTTGCAGTTGGCGCACGCCGGAGGCCTCGGCGAGCCGGCGCGCCTGTTGCAGCGCGTTCGCGGCCTCGGCCGGACGTCCCTGCTGCGCGGCCAGCTGCGCCGCGAGCAGGTCGGCGATGGCGCGTTGTTCGCTGGACGCTTGCTGCATCGAGCCGCGGCGCCGGTCGAGCAGCGCGCGCGCGCGCGCCAAGGCGCGCGCGTCGAGCAGGGCCTGCACCTGCAGCAGTTCGACGTCGATCTGGCCACGCAGGTCGTCGCGCTGGCGGAACAGCGCGCCGGCGCGTTCGGCCTGGCCGATCGCCGCGGCGACATGGCCTTGCAGCCACTCCAGCTCGGCCAGGTTGCGCCGGCTGACCGCCACTTCCTCCAACATCTGCTGCTTCTCGGCGCTGGCCAGCGAGGCTTCCAGCAGGCGCCGCGCCAGCGCCCAGTCGCCGCGCGCGGCGGCGAGCAGGCCCAGGTTCTGTTCGGTGCGGATCCGCCCGGTCTGTTCGCCGAGCGCGGCATAGGCCTCGCCGGCCTGCTGCCAGTACACCTGGGCATCGTCGTACAAGCCCAGTTGGTAATCGGCGAAACCGATGTTGTTGAGCGCCTGCGCGGTGCCGTGCGGGTCGTCGGCCTGGCGCCAGCTCTGCAGCGCGTTGCGGAACGCGTCCAGGGCCCCGCGGTAGTCGCCGCGCTCCTCGGCCAGCAGGCCGAGTTCGTTCTCGGTCGCGGCCAGGCCGGCGCGGTCGCCGAGCTCGACCTGCAGCGCGCGCGCCTGGGCCAACTGCGCGGCGGCCTCGTCGAAGCGGCCGGTGGTGGCCAGCACGTTGGCCAGGTTGCGCAGGCTGGTGGCCACGCCGCGGCGATTGCCGAGCGCGCGCCGTTGTTCGACCGCCTTGCGGTACTGCTCGGCGGCATCGGCGGACTGGCCCAGACGGCCATAGCCGACGCCAAGCGCGTTGACCGTTTCCGCCTCGCCGTGCAGGTTGCGGCTGCGCTTGAACAACACCAGCGCGCGCACCAGGTAATCGTCGACCGCGCGCCGCGCCTGGCCCTGCAGGATCGAGAACTTGCCCAGTTCGTACCAGGCGCGCGGATCGTTGCCGTCGCGCTCGGTCAAGGCCTGCAGCGCGGCCACCGCGGCATTGAAGTCGCCGCCGGCGCCCTGGGCGCGGGCCAGTTGCAAGGCCGCCTCGGTGTCGTCGGGCGTGGCCGCCAGGGCCTGCCGCGCCAACGCCACGGCCTTGGGCGGGTCGCCTTCGAGCAGGGCGTGCTCGGCGTCCAGCCGGCGGCGCAGCCAGGCGCTGCTGCCGCTCGCCGCCTGGCCGCGTTCGATCGCGTCGAAGGCGGCGTCCTGTTCGCCCAGCGCCAACGCCGCCTGGCCCTGGGCCAGCCACGCCGCGGCGTAGTCCGGCGCCGCCGCGGTGGCGGCGCGGTAGCCTTGCAGCGCCTGGTTCCAGCGTCCGTCCTGTTGCGCCAGCACTCCGGCGCCGTAGGCATCGAGCGCCGCGGCGGCCGTCGGCAAGGCCAGGTCGAGCGCGCCGCCGTTGGCCAATGCGGCGCGCACCGCCGGCGCCGTCGCCCAGGCGCGCAGCGCCGCGAGCGGATCGGCGGCCTCGCCGCCGTCCAATACCTGCACCGGTTCGGCGCCGTTGCCCAGCTGCGCCTGCAAGCGCCAACCGCCGGCGCTGCGGATCAGGCGCGGGCGCAGCACCCGGCGCGCGGCGGCCAGGCTGCGCGCCGCCTCCGGATCGGGCCGGGCGGCGCCGGTCGGATCGAGTTGGCGCAGCGCCTGCGCGCTGCGTTCGCCGTCGACCACGGCCAGGCCTGGCTGGGCGGCGAGGGCGTCGCGCAGATGCGCGCCGAGCGCGGCCAGGCGCTCGGCCGGCAGCGCATCGGCGCCGGCTTCCAGCGGCAGCACCAGCAAGCGGTCCAGCGGCGCGGCGACGGCCTGCGCCGGCGTCGGCGTGCGTTGCTGCCACCACCACCACGCGCCGCCGCCGGCGGCCAGGACCAGCGCCAGCGCCGCCAGCCATGCCCCGCGGCGCGCGCCGCCGTCGCGCCAACCGTCGCGCGGCACCTCGCGCGCATCGATCGCGGCGATCACCGCGGCCGCATCCTGGAACCGGTGCGCCGGCGACGGCCGCAGCAGTTTGTCGACCAGGCGCGCGACCCAGGCCGGCACCTCGGCGCGGCGTTCGCTCAGCGGCGGCGGCGTGCGCAGCATGCGCTGGGCCAGCACTTCGGTGACCGTGCCGCCGGCGAAGGGCAATTGCCCGGCGAGCATTTCGTACAGCATCAGGCCCAGCGCATACAGATCGCTGCGCGCGTCGACCGGCTCGCCGCGGGCCTGTTCCGGCGACAGATAGTCCGGAGTGCCGATCACCGCGCCGGTCTGGGTGCGGCCGCTGCCGGCCAGCGAACGGGCCACGCCGAAGTCGCTGAGATACGCACCGCCCTGGCGGTCGAGCAACACGTTGGCCGGTTTGACGTCGCGGTGGATCACGCCCTTGGCGTGCGCCGCGGCCAGCCCGGCGGCGAGCTGGCGGACGATCGCCAGGGCCTCGTCGACCGCGAACGCGCCGTCGCGGTCGAGGCGGCGGTCCAGCGACTCGCCGTCGACGTAGTCCATGCTGATCAGCCAGCGGCCTTCGTGCTGGGCCAGGTCGTGGATCCGCACCACGTGCGGGCTGGACACCTGCCGCGCCAGCAGCAGTTCCTGGCTGAATCGCTCGAACGCCTCCGGCTTGTGCATCCATTCCGGGCGCAGCAGCTTCAGCGCCACCGGCACGCCCAGCGCCTGGTCGGTGGCGCGGTAAACCACTCCCATGCCGCCGACGCCGAGCAAGGCTTCGATCCGGAAGCGCCCGGCCAGCACGCTGCCCGGGGCCAGGTCGGCGTGGCTGTAGAGCCCGGTCGCGGTCGCGTCGGAGTCGGACCCGCCTGCGGAGCCGCCCGACATGTGCATCAGGCGTCCCCGTCGTGCGCGGCGAGGATCCCGTCCCAGGAGGCCGAAGCGAGCTGCGCATCCAGCTGCTCGCTGGTGCGGCAGGCGGCGATCCACACCGCGGCGCCCTCGGTGAAGGCTTCCAGCAGTTCCAGGTCGAGGGTGGTGATGGCCGGCCCCGGGCGCACCCGGTCGGCGTACAGGGCGCCGAGGGTGCGTTCGCCGTCGAGCAGCGGCAGGCAGACCAAGGCGCTCAGGCCGGCGGCGATCACCGAATCGCGCGACGCCAGCCAGGCCTCGCGGCCGATGTCGTTGGCGACCACCGCGCGGCGCAGTTCCAGCGCCTTGCGCACCGCGCCGACGCTGCCGCCGAACTCGCGCGCGCCCAGCCGGCCCGGGTCCAACGCCAGGCTGGCGCGGACCCGATAGCCGGCGCCGTCTTCGAGCAGGACGAAGCCGCGCTCGCACTGGGCCAGTTCGACCACCGCGCGCAGGCTGCCGTCGAGCAGGTCGCCCAGGCCCTGCACGCCCTCCAGGCGCGCGGTGTGCGCGGCGGCGACGGCGCGGCGCGCGATCTGGCCGCGTTCGGCCGCGGCGATCTGTTCGTCGGCGAGCGGGGCGAACTCGCAGTACACATCGCCCAGGCGCAGCCAGCAGGTGCCGTCGAGGGCGAGGCCGCGCGCGCCGGCTTCGATGCCGTCGACGAAGCTGCCGTTCTTGCTGTCCAGGTCGCGCAGGCGCCACAGGCCCTGCTCGAACTCCAGCAGGGCATGACGGCGCGAGATCGAGGCATGGGCGACGAACAAGTCGCAGTCCGGCGCGCGGCCGATGCTCACGGTCTCGCCCGGACGGAGCGCCCGGGCGATCGCGGCCTGGTCCGGCGGGTAAACGATCAAGCGCGCCTGCATCGGCTCATCTTAGCGCGCGCCCCGCGCGCCAGGCAGCGCCCGGCGGCGGCGCGCCGGCCGGGTCCGAAGCGGGCGGCTCAGGGCCCGAAGTCGCGCAGGTAGGCGACGGAGAACTTCAGCGTCGCGGCGCCGGCGATCAGCTCGCCGGCGTGGTTGTCCAGGTCGCGCGCGGCGCGCCATTGGTCGCCCAGGTACAGCCCGGCGCGGGTCGTGGCGCGAGTGCGGAAGTTGTCCAGCGCGGCGATCGCGTCGGCGTAGTCCTCGGCCGCGACCGCGGTTTCGGCCTCGTCCAGCAGCAGGTCGAACGCGGCCTGTTCGGTCGCCGGCAACAAGTCGATGCGCGCGCGCAGCCAGGCGATCTTCTGCGCCACCACCGCGTCGGTGGCGCGCAGGTCCGGCAGGACCAGGAACTGGGAGAAACCGCCGGTGGTGCCGCGCGCGCGCACGCTGCCCGGCGCGACCTCGTCGGTGATGTCGCGGAACGCGCCGCCCAGCGGCGCCTTGAACAACCGGAACGAGCTGCCCGGCGCATAGCTCAGCGCGTGGGTGTGCACTTCGACCCGCACGCTGCGATGGAAACTCAGCCCGCCCAAGGCCGGCGGCTCGATCGTGATCAACAGCGGGAACGCCGGGTCGAGCTGGGTCAGGCTCAGGTTCGGCAGGCGCGCGAGCAGGGCGGCGTCGGTCAGGCTGACCAGTTGCGCGCTGATGCCCAGGCTGGAGGCGGACAGGCCGCTGGCGTCGTCGAAGCTCAGGGTCAGGTCGGCCAATGGGACGCTGCCGGAGCCGACGGTCACCGTGGCGGTGTCGCCGGACACCGTGACCGAGACCGGCACGGACTGCGCCGATGCCAGGGACGAGACCAGCAGCAAAGCGGTCGCCGCGAACAACTTCCACGCCAGCGTCGGCTTGGCCATCGTGATCCCCCTGCGGGTCGTTCCACCGTCGCGGCAGGCTAATCGGAAATGTGACCCCTGTCTCTAGGTGTTTCCCCTCAGCGCGGACGGACGGCGCCGGTGCGGCGCCGGAGCCGCTGATTGCCCGATTCAGGATCGCCGGCCGGGCCGACCGACGGCGCCCGCCTGCCGCGGATGGCGCCCGCGGGCCGCGAGGACCGCGCAGGCCGGGGCGACCGGCCGGCGCGCGCCATGAGGGTTTCTCCCCAGGCGCGCTGAGGCGAACTCCCGATGGGATCGCCCGCGGGCGCTGCGAATACTCGATGAACGCCGTCCGTGGCGGTTCCGGAGCCTTTCGACATGCCTTCCCAGTTCGCGCGTCACACCCTTCGCGTCAGCGCCCTCGCCGCCGGCTTGCTCGCCAGCGGCGTCGCCCTCGCCGACGCCCACCTCGATCCGCAGCTGCTGTCGCGGATGGCCGCCGCGGCGTCGGCCGACCGACTGCAGATCGTGGTTAGCTACGAGCAGTCCGGCCCGGTCACCGCCCCGCAGATCGCCGCGCTGAAGGCGCTGGGCATCGACACCGGCGTGACCATGCGCACCCTGCCGATCGCCGGCGCGCTGGCGACCCCGGCCGAGATCCACGCCCTGGCCCAGCGCGACGACGTCGCTTCGATCTACTGGAACGCGCCGCTGCGCTATTACAACCAGCAATCGCGGCAGATCTCCGGCGCGGCCCGGGTCACGGACAACCCGGGCGATTTCGTACGCGCGATTCCCTACAGCGGCGCCGGGATCTCGGTGCTGGTCAACGACTCCGGCATCGACGCCAGCCACGACGACCTCAAGTTCCGCGAGCACGTGGTCGAGAACACCCTGGGCACCACCAACCTCAACTCGCTCGACGGCATGCTGCCGATCACCTACACCGAGGGCCTGATCAACACCGACCTCGGCTCCGGCCACGGCACCCACTGCGCCGGCACCATCGGCGGCAACGGCGCCAAATCCAACGGCCAGCACCGCGGCGTCGCGCCGGGCGCCGACCTGGTCGGCTACGGCTCCGGCGCGGTGCTGCTGATCCTCGATGCGGTCGGCGGCCTCGACTACGCCGCGACCAAGCAGTTCAGCTTCCGCCACCCGATCCGGGTGACCAGCAATTCCTGGGGCAGCAGCGGCAAGTTCGATCCGCTCAATCCGGTCAACATCTCCACCTACGAGCTGTACAAGCGCGGCATCGTCAGCGTGTTCGCGGCCGGCAACGACGGCCCGGGCGAAGACACCCACAACCCCTACGCGCAGGCGCCGTGGGTGATCTCGGTCGGCGCCGGCGAGAAGGACGGCGTGCTGACCGGCTTCTCCTCGCGCGGCAAGCGCGGCGAGAGCGGCAGCTTCACCATGCCCGACGGCCGCGCGTGGACCTACGTCAACGAGCCGAGCGTGGTCGCCACCGGCGTCGACGTGATCTCCACCCGCGCCCTGACCGGCGCGCTGCCGGCCACCGAAGCCCAGCACGACGCCGAAACCCTGCCGGCGGCGCAGCTGCCGTTCTACACCCACATGAGCGGCACCTCGATGGCCACCCCGCACGTGGCCGGCGTTACCGCGCTGATGCTGGAAGCCAATCCCAACCTGACCCCGGCCCAGATCAAGGCGATCCTGCAACGCACCGCCAGCAACATGACCGGCCGCCTGCCCTGGGAAGTCGGCGCCGGCCACATCAACGCCTACGCCGCGGTCGCCGAGGCGGCCGGCATCCGCTACGGCTTCGGCGGCACGGTCAACTACCTGCGCGCGTTCAACGCCAACGCCATCCTCTCCGGCGGCGTGCCGGACCTGCCGTTCTCGGTCGACTTCGCCCCGGTCGGCGCGGTCGAGGAACAGAGCTTCACCGTCGGCAGCGATATCGCCTGGGTCAGCGCCCGCGCCACCATCGGCGAGAACACCCTGGCCCTGGTGCTGACCGATCCGGACGGGATCAAGTACGGCTCCTCGATCGCCCTGCCGGTGCTCGGCGACACCGTCACCACCGGCGCCCCGGGCAAGCCGGGGGTGTGGAAGGTCAGCGTGCGCGGCATCGGTTCGCTGTCCGGCACCGACCTGGATCCGGCCAACGTCACCAACGGCTACGCCCTGCCCGGGACGGTCGAAGGCACGGTCGGTTTCCTCAAGAGCGGCGGCTACACCGGCCTGGACGACGTCGCCAGCCATCCGGCGCGTTCGGCGATCGAATACGCCGTCGCCCAGCGCCTGGTCGACGGATACTCCGACCGCACGTTCCGCCCCGACGCCAACCTCAAGCGCAGCGAACTGGCGCAGTACCTGTTGATGGGCCAGAGCGTGCGCCAACACCTGCCGTTCGACGGCCGCTCCAGCTTCAGCGACCTGGGCACCGGCGATGCGCGCTATGCCTATGCCGAATCGGCGGTGGCCCGCGGCGGCGCGCTGCGCGACCTGAGCCAGGCCCAGGACGGGGTGATGGGCACGCTCAACGGCGCGTTCCGCCCCAACGACAACGTGACCCGGGTCAGCCTGGCTTACTCGCTGGTGCAGAGCATGGCGCTGCAGAACGAAGCGCGCGCCTTCAACGGCTCGCTGACCGCGTTCTACGACGGCAAGCGCATCCCGGTCGACGACGCGGCGACGATCCCGGCCAACCTGCGCGGCTACGTGCAGCTGGCGCTGGACCGCGGCCTGATCAACGCCCGCTTCGCCGTGACCCAGGGCCCGTTCGACCTGCAGCCGACCCTGCACGCCTACTTCGACCCCAACAAGACGATCAGCCGCGCCGCTTTCGCGGTGGCCGCAGGCCGCTACCTCGAGGCCTACCGCAGCGCAGAAGACTGACTCTCTCCCACCCGGGCAAGGACGCCCCTCACAACGGCCCGGCGGAGTTCCGGGCCGTTTTTTATTTGCCGATGCAAAAAGTGACGGAGCGCGCTAAGTGCCTGTTGTACCAAGGGCACGGGGCCGCCCCCTTCGGCGGTGGACCATTTTGTGGACCAATCGAGCCCAAAACCCCCGTTTGGACATTCTCCGCCAGCTCGAATGTCGCCGTGCGACGGGGGACATCAGCAACTAGCTGGCGGGCATCGATCGACTTTCGGATTGGCGCCAATAACGGGGGAATTATGAGAGTCGCTGCGCTCTCCTGCCGTCTATGTTGCCTCCACGCGCTCACGGCGCACTTGGGAGAGCTTAGATGGAAGGGAAATCAATACAGGTGTTGAGGATCGGCTGCGTCACCGCACAAGTCGGCTCAGCCGGGTAGCGTGTCAGGCGCGCGGGCACCAGCGCCGCTCATCGCCCACAACCAAGGGCTGCCCAGTGACTTGGTTCTGAGTCGCCTCGAAGGCGTTCGCCGCTTCGGCCCAGGCTGGATCGCCAGGTGCCCTGCGCATCGCGACCGCGATCCTAGCCTGTCCATCGCCGAGGGGGATGACAGTCGCGTACTGCTCCACTGCTTTGCCTTGTGCAACCCACTGGAGATCGTCACTGCGATTGGTCTGACCATGGCCGACCTCTTCGTCCGTGTCCCCAACGCTCGCACGTCGCCTGCAGAGCAAGCGCTGCTGCTCACCAGACTGCTTGATACTCGCCGGGCAACGACCTGGAAGGGTATCAAGCTTGAGCTCTCGGTGATTGCGGCCGCATGCACACAGTTGCGCGCCGGCATACCGCTGAGCGATATCGATAGCCAAAGGATGCTTTCAACCAGCGAACGGATCACCGCGGCACGGGAGGTGTTCCGTGGACGATAGCCTCGAAGCACGTGCTTACCAAGCATTGGCCGAGGAACGCCGTCGATATGAAAGGCGTGTCGATCTGGTCTGTGCGGCCAGCATTCCACCTCAAGCCATAGATTGGTTGTGGAGGAATTACCTGGCCTGCGGTGAGTTTCATCTGTTGGCAGGCGCTCCAGGGACAGGCAAGACCACGTTAGCCATGGAAATCGCCGCGGTTACCAGCGTCGGAGGCGACTGGCCTGACGGGTCGAGCTCCACGCAAGGCAAAGTGCTGATCTGGACGGGTGAAGACAGCATCGAGCACACGCTGGTCCCCCGACTTATGGCCGCTGGCGCCAACTTCTCAAACATCGATGTGGTGCAGGGCGTAACCAGTGGCGAAGACGCCAGGGCCTTTGAACCCTTGATGGATCTGCCGCTCTTGGAAGCGGAAGTGGAGCGCTTTTGGCAATGTACAGCTTGTAATCATGGATCCCATCGTCAACGCAGTCGCTGGCGATGGCCACAAGAACACGGAATTGCCCAGAAGCCTGCAGCCAGTCGTGGACATCGCCCAGCGAACCAAGTTGTGCGTCCTTGGAATATCCCACTTCGCCAAGGGCACCGCTGGAAGGTATGTCGTAGAACGCGTCACCGGTAGCCTAGCGTTTTCGCCTTAACTCGAATGGATTTGGTGACCGTCAGCGGGCGCGGCGAGGCCGAGGAGCGTCAACGGGCCTTGGTGCGGGCCAAGAGCAATCTTGGGCCTGATGGAGATGGCTTTTTTGTAATTGAAGCCATCGAAGTGGCAGAGGGCATTCCTGCCTCTATGATGATCTGGCAGAAGGCCCTGGTTGGTCAGGCTAATGAGTTGATGGCTCAACTCGAAGGCGTAAGGGCGAGCACCAGCAAGACCGATGAGGCCGCCAGCTGGCTCAAGTCCGCACTGTCGCTGGGGCCCAAGCCCTCAACCGCTCTCCTGGAGGAAGCAGCACAGGTGGGCTACACCGCGAAAATGATCCGCGGGACCTACGAGAAACTTGGGGTTGCCTGGGAGCGCGTCGGGTTCGGCCCCGGCAGTCACATAGTGTGGCGCCTTCCCAACGCTCATTGATGCCATACCAATCCATAGATGCCCACCCGTCGAGTGGGCATCTATGCGATCTAAGGCTTCTAAGGGAGCGGCGCCTTTAGAGCCGCGACAAGAGCCCTTCCACTGTGCGCTCTACAACATACTCGGCTGGCGACTCGCCAACCGCTAAGGCTTTGAAGTGCGCCTTGCCACAGTTGATCTTGCCCTCTTCGATCGGTCGCAACGCGTCGGTAAACAATCCGCCCTTGGTTTCGACCACGAAGTACAGGCGCTCCTTTCCATCTTCATCCACCACTAGGACCGCCCAGTCCGGGTTATAGGTACCGAGGGGGGTCGGGATCTTGAACCAGCCTGGTAGCTTGGCGTAGACCTTGATCGCGTCGTTTCGCTCCAGTTCGGTGACGAAGTCGCGCTCCACGTCCGAGTCGTAGACCACGTGCTCGTACACGGCCCTTTCCGTGTTCATAAGCATGTTGCCAATGTACCCGCGCAGTTCGTTCTCCTCGAACAGCTCCTGCGCATAGAAGTTAGCCACGCCGACGCGCTGGTACTTGATGCCGTCTACCAGGGCCAGTCGCTTGCAGCGGTTGATGGCTTCCGCGGTTTGCTCGATGAACTGCTGTGGGTTGCGCTTGAAGTCCTCTAGGCGACGGCTGCCGACCAGGATTCGCTGGATCGAACGTCGGGTGAGCTGGGTGCGGTCCTGCAGGTCGGTGAGCACATCGGGTAACTCGATGTCGTTTTCATCCAGCGTGACAATGGCGGATCCGCGCTGCTCTTCGGCCTCAACGCCGCCTCTGCCGATCGCCAATCCGGCTTTCCGCCACTGCAGCCGCGCCTTGGCGATGCGCGGTGACTCACGCACAGCCTCGATGCAGTCTTCGATCAGTTTCTCGTTGTCGAACTGCACCCGGTAGGTGGTGCGATGCTTGATACGGTCCCACAAGGCCTTAAATTCAGGGCTGTCCAGCACCGCGCGACGCACTGGAATGATGTCGAGGCGCTTGTTGGCATCCTTGATCTCCAGGCGCCCGGCCAGCTTGCGTAGGATAGCCACCACAGAGTCCCGCTGTGGCTCAAACGCGGCCGGCAATTGTACGGTTCCCTCCTTGATCGCGGTGCGCAAGGCGTCTTCGACCTTGCCCTTCGCCGTTAGGTAGCCCTGCTGCTGCAGCGCCGTCCAGAGCACCTTGGACTGCTCGACACCCAAGGGCGCCGCGCTTCCGTCGTCAGCCGCCACCGAAACCGCCGCGAATTGTTCCGGTGCGACGACACCAAACCGGATGCCGATCCCGGTCTTCGGGTCCTCCAGTTCCTGCTGCAGCCCTTCAGCGAAGGCCTCGAAGGTCTCGTTGGCGATCACGGTCAGGGTGTTGGTATCGAAGCCCTGCACGCGCTCACCCTGCTGGTTGACGCACAAACGCAGGCCACGACCGATTGACTGTCGCCGTTCACGCTCGGTACGGATGTCGCGCAAGGTACAGATCTGGAAGACATTCGGATTATCCCAGCCCTCTCGCAGCGCGGAGTGGGAGAAGATGAACTTGAGCGGCGTGGCTAGATCGAGCAGCTTTTCCTTGTCTCGCATGATCAGGTTGTAAGTGTCGTCATCGGCCTTGGTGTCGCCCTTGGTGTCCTTGAATACTTCGACGCTCTTGCCGCCCACCTTCTTCTTGTCCACAGAGAAGTAGCCGTTGTGCACGTCCTCGGCGACGTGCTCCATGTCCAGCTCCTTGAACAGGCTTTGATAGTCCGGGTGCTTCGCCCAGTGCCGATACTCTTCCTCGAAAATCTGGGCATAGACACCCTTCTGGGGGTTGCCGTCTTCGTCGTACTCGCGGTACTTGGCGACCTCGTCGATAAAGAACAATGAGAGCACCTTGATGCCCTTGGGCCGCAGGCGCTTCTCCTTGTCCAGGTGCTCCTTGATGGTGCGCTTGATCATCTGACGCTGTATCGCGAGCGGGTCGACATCGCCCCAGGCCTCTCCGGGCTTCAGGTAGACCTCGCCCCCGGGCACGCGAAGCTCCAGGTGCTCCGCACCGCGCCCCGAGCGGATCTCGCCAATCCGGCAGTCGCGGTACATCGCCCGCCCTGTCTCCTGCTCCAGGTCGAAGCCGTCCATCACCGTGACCTCGCGCCGGCGAACTGTTCCGCCTGATTCGACGTCCAGTTCCACCTTCGCTGACAAGGTGCCGCGGCTGTTCTTGACCGACAGAAGGCGCACGTAAGGCTTATTGTTGGCGCCTTCCACCGTGCCCGAGGCCACCTCGATCTGCTTGACTAGGCGCTGCTCATAGGCGTCCACCGCATCCAGGCGATAAACCATGTGGTGCTTGTCCACGTGGGTAGCCGAATAGCGTAGCGTGCACAACGGATGCATCCGCTCAAGCGCCTTGCGACCACGACCTTCCAAGCCGCCGTCCACGCTTTGGGGCTCATCCACGATCAGAATCGGGCGGGTGGCACGAATCAGATCGATCGGTTTCTCGCCGCCGGTTTTCTCGCTGGTGCGGTACATTACGTTCTTCGACTTTTCGCGGCGCTTGACCTCGTCAGATTCTTCCGCCGCCGCCGCGTCCTCGTCACCGAACTTGTTGATGGCGCCGACGGTAACCACCATCACCTGGATGTCCGGGCTTGTGGCGAAGTTGCGCACTTGGCCCAGCTTGGCCGCGTCATAGATGAAGTAGTCGCAGGGCGTGTTGGCATACAGACCGCGGAAGTGGTCGGCAGTGATCTGCAATGACTTGTACACGCCTTCCTTGATCGCCACGGACGGAACGACGATCACGAACTTGGTGAAACCGTAGCGCTTGTTCAGCTCAAAAACGGTACGCAGATAGACGTAGGTCTTGCCGGTGCCCGTTTCCATTTCCACTGTGAAGTCACCAGTGGATAGCGCCAACGACGGCGGCAGGCCATTGCGCAGTTGAATGGCCGACAAGTTGGCGTGCAGTTCGTCGTCCAGCAGGGTCAGCCGGTTGCCGATACCCAACGCCGACTCTTCCATGCCCTGCTCCAGCGCCAGCCCCATCTGCGGCGATGCCGTCCGCTGGGTGACGGTGAACTCGGTTCGGCAGATCTCCTGGCCACGGAACAGGTCGCAGACAGACTCGATGGCAGCCAACTGGTGCGATAGTTTTTCCTCGAAATGAAGTTTCATCGAATCAATCCGGCTTCTTCGGCTGCTTGGGCAAGCGCCTGGCGATGCCTTCCAGTGCCTTGATGTTCTCTCGGGCGCCTTCCTCTTCCAGCAGCACCCTGCGCTGCGCGGCAAACTGCTCGTACTCCTCAAGGGCCTTGGCGTCGGCCGCGACCTTGCTCACGTTGCCAGGGCTCGCCAACACGCGGCGGTCGTTGAAAGCTAGGAACTCATTGAGTTTGGTCTCCCAGTCCTTGAGAAATACTTCCTTGCGCCGCTTGGACTGGTCTTCGGCGAAATCCAGCCACATCACCACGATGCGGTTGAGTTCGGAAATCTCATCTTCGTGCAGATAGTTCTTGGCAACGGTCACGTCGGCCTTGCGCACGGATGCCCCCTTGCTGGTCATCAGTCCCATATTGGGCTGAGTGTGATCGGCACGTTGGTGGATCAGCTGGGGCGCCGTCAGCCCGGTCACGGCGAAGTGCAGCTTGTTCTGGATGGTCTGGAAGAACAGCGTGGTCTCTTTCGCACTTGGCAGGTAGTCCGCCGCCATCGCGAAGATCTCGCGCACACGCAGGTACATGCGCCGCTCGCTGGCGCGTATGTCGCGGATGCGCTCAAGCAGCTCATCGAAGTGATCCGGAACGCCGGAACCCTTGATCGGCGGGTTCTTCAGCCGCTCGTCGTCCATGGTGAATCCCTTCACCAGGTATTCGCTCAACCGATCCGTCGCCCATTGCCGGAACTGGGTGCCGCGGGTGGACCGCACGCGATAGCCCACAGCCAAGATGGCCTCCAAGCTGTAGTGATCTAGGGTCCGCCGGACCTGCCGATCACCTTCGGCCTGAACTATCCGGAATTTCCGGATAGTTCGTTCAGGTTGGCATTCCTCCTCGTCGTAGAGGTTGACCAAGTGCTCACTGATGGTCTTGCCGCTGACCTGGAAGAGCTCTGCCATCTGCGCCTGGGTCAACCACAGCGTCTCATCGTGGAACAGGCAGCGAACCCGGGTACGGCCATCGTCCGTGGTGTGGATCAGGAACTGGCCACCGGCCGTCATGTCTTGTGAAGGCATATCCAGGTTCACAGGCTGCGCACGTGCTGGATGCCGTGCTGGTCAAGGATCGCGGCGAGATTAGTCTTGGCCTCGTCGTTCTCGAAGGCGCTGTCGCGGAACACGCAGGTGGTGTCGCCAGCCGGGGCGAGCGTCTGGTGCCATTCGGCGATACCCAGTGCCAAGGGTTCGGCATCCTGTTTGCTGATGCGGGGGTCGAGGCAGGCCAACAGCACGCCGCCGCCGATGGCGTGGACCACCTTGCCGGCGATCTGGCGTTGTTCGATCCGCACGCACAGGTCCAAGCCGAGCTTGAGCAGCAGTTCGGTCAACACGTCCTGTTCGGTGCGGCCCGGAACGATATGTTCGACGCTGTCGACGAGATCCTTTTCCAGATCACCGCTGGGCTGCCAAGCGCGGATGTTGGACTGATCTAGCTTGTAGACGCGGAAGCCGGTGTCACCTGAAAACACTGGATTTTCGGACTTGACCTTGGAGCCGGCGCGGCGCAGGCGCTCTTTTGTCAGTTCGGCCACCGTGCGAGGGATTCCAAGCTTGTCGCAGTACTCGGAAGCCGCCTTTTGAACCTCATTTGCAGGGTCGAGAGGCTCCGGAATCTGCACGAGAACATATCTTCGCTTGTTCGCGTCAGCGGCACTCTGTTGCATAACAGCGTGACCAATCGGACCCGAGCCCGCGAAGAAATCAAGCACCAGCGCATCCTTACCGTCGACCATCTGAACTAGGTACCGGATAAGCTCAACGGGTTTTGGATAACCGTTAAAGAAAGCTCCAATCTCGTTTAGTTGTGCAGTCGCCTTCTGTGTTCCGCCAAACCCAGTCAGCACCGATACTACGTGACTCTGATAGTCCGACCGGCGTTTCACGGCCTCAATTGCACCGGTTCTTGAGATCACAAATGAAGTCTCTTGCCCCTTGCTGTCTTGAATTGCATTGCAACTATTGTTGATGAACTCAAGCGCCAAGTCCTTGGAGCTCCATCCGCTCTCGACGGCTACCGGGCTTACGAGCTTCCAGTCCTCGATAACTGCATCACTTAAATACACGGGCCATGGCGACGCTCGCCTTGAGATCTGCCCGCTCTCAAAGTCAGCAGGGAATCCTTTGGGCAAGGTGATCTTGCTCGCCGGGTTCTTTGGTCCATTCTTTACGATCGTGTTCCTTATCTCCGGTCTGAACAATTTGCTATCGGTGGGTGTAGATGGATCCATCACAGGCGGATGCGGAAAGCTCTCCGCTGACTTCGCGTATAGAAGCACGTACTCATGACAGATCTTGACCTTCGCTTGGTTGTCAAAATTTCCATCCGTGCGCCAACTAAACTGCGCCAAAAAATTCTCTTCGCCGAAGACCTCGTCAAGCATGGCTCTAACCTTTGCTACCTCGATGTCATCTATCGCGCAGAGCATCGCGCCGTCTTCGCGTAGCAGATTCCGCGCCAACTTCATTCTCGGATACATCATGTTGAGCCAGTCGGTGTGGAATCGTCCCGACGCTTCCGTGTTAGAGCTGATCTTTCGGCCGCCCTCCGCCTGGCCGGTCAGCTCCATATAGTTCTTGATGCTGTCCTGGAAGTTGTCCGGATAGACGAAGTCCTTGCCGGTGTTGTACGGCGGATCGATATAGATCAACTTCACCTTGCCGGCGTAGCTCTTCTGCAGCAGTTTTAACACTTCGAGGTTATCGCCCTCGATCATCAGGTTCTGGGTGGTGTCCCAGTCCACGCTGTCTTCCGGGCACGGCCGCAACGTGCCGGTGCTGGGCGTCAGCGCCAATTGGCGGGCGCGGCGCTTGCCGTGCCAGTTCAGCCCGTACTTTTCCTCCGCATCACTCGCAGTCGCGTCGCCCACCAGCTGCTTGAGCACATCGACGTTGATCGCCGCACCATCCGAGCTCTCGGTGATCAGCTCCGGGAACAGCGCCTTGAGCTGGGCGATGTTGTCGGCCAATAGATCGGCAGACTGGGCAATGGGGTCGGTTGAGGTGATTTTCTTCACGGGGAACTCGCTGTATCGGGGTATGGGTGGGCCACCTGTCATTGCAGATGCTCGCGAATGAGGCGTTGGACCTGGACGAGGTCGAAGCCTGTTTGACTACTTTCCGTGGAAGTGACCAGCACACCTGCAGGACCGATGCCCTCTTCCGCCGGCACGATGCCATTGCGGCGATACCAGGCCAGCTTCTTCTCCCATCCGCGTCGGTAGTCATCGCGTTCGAGCATGCCCAGGTGCTCCCAATAGATCAGGCGTCCGGATATCTCATCATCAATGGTGAAGTCCGGATAACGGGTTTCTCCGCCGAGGGTCAGCGGCTTCTCGTACGCGGGGGTTATGCCGGCATGACGCAACGCCTCGAAGATGACCAACTCGGACTTGGAACGGACGGCCAGGCCGGTGCTGGTCCGGTGAACCAAGCCCTCCTGCAGGAAGATGCTGCCCTTGGCCTGGGGAAACTCCTGCATTCGACACGCCTGCAGCAGAGCGGTCTGGCGCCGCGCCGTTTCTGAACGGTGCGCGCCTGTGAAGTCCTTGAGTTGGCTGCGCGGACCTTGGTGCATCACCACGACTCGGTCCTGGTGCCGGGTCAAGGCGGTGTAGATCAGCTCGCGGGATAGAATCGGGTGCCCTTCTGGCAGCACTAGGATCACCAGCTTGAACTGGCTGCCCTGGGACTTGTGCACCGTCAGTGCGTAGGCGAGCTCCAGCGCGGCGGCGCCTTCGTCGGCAAAGTCAGAGTTGAAAAAGCTGTAGGTGTAGCCAGGCTGCGAGGAGAATTCCGCATGCAGGATCTTGGGGTTTCCGCGCGTCTTCCACTGTCCCACGGTGACGCCAATTTCGCCGTTTGCCAGGTAGCCCAGCGCGCCCGGCTCTGGGTATACCCGCTTCCCTGCACGTTTGTGGTTGGCGATATTGATCACCTTGTCGCCGTACACCACACGCTCCGCGCCGAACGGTTTTGGTATCGAGCGCCAGGGCCGAGTCGCCAAGTCCAGGAACGTCTTGCGGAATCTGGCGTGGATCTGCCGATTGATGTCTCCGACACCGAAGGGCATGCCACGCAGTGGACTCAGAATTTGCCAAGCCTCTACCGCTTCAACTGCACCGGCCTTGCCGGATTTGGTGGCGTTGAAGTAGTCGTACTCCGCTGTGGCCGTTGCGCCCATGGCGATGTTGAAGCCTCGGATGTCTTCCGGCCCGTCGAGTTGGAGTTCGTCCACCAACACATCGATGAGACGGGCCTGGAAATCCTCAGAGGTGTGCCATTCGACGAAGCGGATGGTGTCGTGTTCGTTGTCGCCTGCGGAGAACACATCGTCCTCGCCTGCGCCAGGCGGCGTTGCGCTGAACCAGCGGGCCAGCCGCAGATCGGCTCGTTCCACACCTACTTGCCGGCGCTCAATGGTCAGCTCGGCATAGCCTGGAGAAACCCGTGGGAACTTCGACTCGTAGTCGCCTGGACGCAGTTTGGCGATGATGTCGACGAACGGCCGGCCGGCCCCAATGGGTGGGAGCTGCGCCGGATCGCCGACAAAGACAAAACGCTTTACACCTTGCAGGGCATCGAACAACGCTCCGAGCATGTCCTCGGTCAGCATCGACGACTCGTCAACAATGACCGTGCCGTAGCCGGTGGCCTTGGGGCCATCGCTCATGACGTAACGACCGGCCTTGCCGTCATAACGACCGTGCTGGTTTAGAAACTGGGCGATGGTGAAGGCCTTAGCGCCGCCACCGCCGGCCAGCTCCTGCATCCGAACCCGAGCCTTGCCGGTGGGCGCCAGCAAGAGCAAACCATCGGCCACGACCTGAGATTGCGCGCATAGCAGGCCCAGCACCGTGGTCTTGCCTGCGCCAGCAGGACCCGCCAGCACAGAGAATCGGGCCTCGGCCAGTTCGGCGAGGGCCGCTGCCTTTTCCTGACGGGCACGCGACTCCTCTGCATCGGTAGTGGCGCCGAACTTTCCATCCAGCAGGCCTCGCCAATCCTGCGTCACTGCGTGACGCTGGCCGCCTATGCGACCAATGACCTGCTTCTGCACAAGCGCCGAGATGTCACGGTAGCGATCGAGCTGAAATGCCTCCGTATCGCCCGCGGCGATTGGGACGATATCTGGCCCCATCTCGCTAGCTCGCGCGGACAAGATGTCACCGGTAACCGGGCAGCTCGGCCGAACCGAGTAGCGACGCACGGCCTCCACCAGCTGATCCTTCAGCAGCAAGGTGTTTCCGGTGCTGGCCGCGGACTCCAAAGCATCGATGCAGAACGCTCTGATTCGGCGCAAGTCGAGTGGCGAGTCGAGCTGGGACGGCGGATCCAGAGGATGCTGGAGACGCACGACATCGTCAGGGAACACGCCGCGATCCACCGCGAGCAAGTGGATTCCATCAGGGTCGTGTCGGGTGATCTCAAAGAGTTGATACGGATTCTGCAGAATTGCTCGATCGCTGACTTGCCACCCGGCCTTCCTGCGCGCGGCCTCTTCGTACAATACGTCGGCTTGTTCTGCAGAGAGCTCGAATCGGCTCAGCAACTTCAGAAAAGCGCGACGCTCGCTGCTCAGCTTCTTCCAGGTGGGAGCCAGCTCCTTGAAGTCCCGCCTCAGTTCCTGTGGGAGTCCCGCGCCGGATTCGGCAAACGTCCTGTCAAGGACCGGCCATGGGTCGGCGTTCTCGCCCGCCATCTGCTGCAAGGCGTGCGCCACGAATATCCCGCGCGTCAGTCCGAATGCGGACAACACCGCACCCAAACCTGGATATGGACCGCGAACTTTCCACAGGCGCACCAGCTCATCGCGAATCCACTGCCGCTGCCACTCGGTGTCCATGCCGAGGTCGTCCTGCATGGCCGACAAGGCCGAATCCATCGCCAACAGCCCGGCGATGGCACCGTCATGCGTGACGAGTTCGCTCGCGTAGGAAAATTCCTCCCAGTGTTCGTTCGGTGCCTGAGCGGTATAGCGTTCCAGCTCAAGACCCGGTTCCGCCTCAGCGCGCTGGAGCAGCTCCTGATACGGCATCAGGAATCCGTCCTTGCCGTTGGGGCGTATGGAATGCTGGATCGGGCGCTCCCAGACCATGCCGCGCATCCCTTCTTCCTTGCGCTGGTATTCGGTCAGTGGCGCCATGGCCTTGACCCGTCCTGCGCCGATCAGGATGCGGCCGGTTCCCTCCACGAACGGCACATGCTTGGCATAGAACAAGCAAAGAGACTTTTCAGGCTGGACGTGTGCAGCAAAGGCTTCTAGGAGTGCCCCCTGGTTTGAGCCCTCATGAATCCAGGGAGAGTCGTACTTAAGTTCCGGCTCGCGATCCTCTTCCACGTCCAGGTCGTATAGGTCGCCCCGCGGCCTCATGTTCTCCTTCATCATCCAACGAAAGGGGACCACGCCAGCGGAGTACGCCGGGTAGCGTTGCGCAGTCGGCAAGAAATGGCCGTAGTGCTCCTTGTCGACGTTGGCCAGCGCATGCTGCTTGAATATCTCCAACTCGAACGGCGCCATGAAAGCTGCGCGTTCGTTCACACATGGTGGCCACTGGCCGTGTTCCAGTGCTTCGAGGCTCATGCCGGCCAGAGGCGCTTCCAACTCGTCCTGCTTGCTGGTGGCGATGCCTTTGAGCTTGGCGCAAGCACCATTTAGGCGAGGTGCGCGGCAGACCGTCCCCTGCCACCCCGAGTCGTGCCAAGGCACGCGAATCGACAGGTGGCGGGTTGGGAACTCAAGACTTTGGGATGCGTTGGTCGGCACGCGGCACGTCCTTATGAGTTGGTTTACAGTCCTGAACGGGCTGAGGAGAGTTCATCCAGAAATCGGCGAAGTTCGATATTGATCTCCACCTGTGTCGCCATCTGAGACGCCTTCGAGGCAGCGACGCGCAGCGCGTTGATCCGCTCTTGAAGGGTGATGCAGGCATGCAGCGCCTGGCGACGTGCCGCGACCAGTTCGGCAGAGTCCAGCTGATTGAAGGCGCCCGTAATCACAGCTGCCTGCAGCGCGAGCCCGGTGTCCAGCCAGCCCTGGTAGAGCGCGTACAGCGTGGCGCGAGGCTGGCGGGCCATGTCCATAGCTTGCAGGAAGGCTGCCTGGATCTCCCTGTCGGAGGGTTGCATGGTCACGACTGAAGGCTCGCCGTCCAAGACAACCCTGTCGACTTCGTTGAGGGCATTGCGTTTGTGCGCCAGCGACAGTCCGACCCTGCCGCTATGGTCAATTAGCAACAGCACTGGATACGGGACAGCGCGGTGCATCAGCTCTATCAGGCGAACTGCCTTGGCCCTCCCTTGCAGCACGATGTGAAGTACCGCGATCTCCACGTACTCCCGAGTTTCGTCCCTGAACTCGGGCACGCCACAGGTCGCTGGTTTCAGTGCGGCCAACCAGCGGATCTCTTCGATGCCATCGTTGATCAGTCGCTTGTCGACCGCGGTGGGAGCGCCGTTCTCCAGCAGCAGTTTTTTTGGGACGCGCTGATCGACCCGGGCACCCGCCGGCAGGTTTAGGGCTGCGATCACCGCCTCGACCGTCACGTGCTGGTTCCGGGAAGAACGGCCAGATAGGCGACGACTTCAAAATCGCCACTGCCCGCGAACTCGCCTCGAATCGCGTGGGTTCCACCAGGCGTGAACAGACTGGCGACGGCACGCTCCTCGCTCTTGCCGACGACTGACGCGACCGCCGCAGCCAGCAGCTGCTGAGCAGCTTTCATGTCTTCACCGTCGCGAGTCTGCCTGTCGAAGCGGGCACAGGCGGCTGCGTCGGGAAGGTCGCGTCCCAAGGCCAGCCGCTTGAGCCGATCGAGGATCCGCTTGGCCTGCGTATGGGGCAGCAGCATTGCGCCGTCGTCGCCCACGTGCACCAGATAATGCGGCGCCAACGGGTAACCAGGGTCGATGGCCTTTGCGGCGCTTGCCCCCTCCGCGCGGAGGCAGAAGACGATGCCGGCGGGGATGTCTGCATCGTTGCTGGTTGTAACCGCCATGGTGCCCAGCGGCAGGCTTTCGAGCTTGCCTGGATGTGCCTTCAGGTACTCAGCCAGGTCGATGCGGAAGTCAGTCAGGGTCAGATCCGTAATCGACACGCCACTGGACAGGTCCTCCATGTCGATCACCGCATCCTGCAGCTTGAGCAGCTGCTTGCGGCGATACTCCAGGTCGTTCATTGGATCGCCTGAATCAGTTTGGATCAGGTTTTCCTCACCAGTGGCAGAGATGTCCAGCAGCACCATCTTGCCGCTGACGCGCTGTTCGAGGTTGATGTACTCGTCCAGCTCCATGTTCGGCCAGAAGTTAACCAGCTGGATCTGCTCGTTCGGCGAGCCGATACGGTCGATACGACCGAAGCGCTGGATGATCCGCACCGGGTTCCAATGGATGTCGTAGTTGATCAGCCAGTCGCAGTCCTGAAGGTTCTGACCCTCGGATATGCAATCGGTGGCGATCAGCAGGTCCAACTCGCCTTCCGCCGCCATGTCCTTCGGTCGCTCCTTCGAGCGCGGGGAGAATGCGGTGAGGATGGCGCCAAGGTCCTTGCTCAGTCGCGGCAAGGTAGCCTGGTTGCGACCCGACCCCGTGACCAAGGCGGTGTCGATGCCCAATGTCTCCTTGGCCCACAGCGCCAGATTCTCGTAGAGATAGTAAGCGGTATCGGCGAAGGCGGTGAAGACAATGACCTTGCGGTTGCCTGGGTTGCTCGGGCGCTGGCACTTTTGCGAGATGGTTTCGCGCAGTGCCTTTAGCTTGGCGTCACGGCCGGCATCAACCTGCCGTGCCGCAGACAGCAATGTCGAAAGACGATTGCGATCCTCGATCAGATCTTGGCGCCAGCGGATCAGGTCCACATCGCCCAGCAGCACCTTGATGCGCTTGCCGACCAGCAGGCTCTCGAACGCAGGATCGTCGATGTCGACGTTGGCGATGTCGATTTCCTCGATCTCGCCGGATTTTGCTTCGATGCGGTCCAAGGTGGCTTCGACATCCTTCAGCTGGCGCTCGACGGTCAGGCTGAAAGACGACACTGCGCTTTCCATGCGCTTGAGCACGTTCACCCGCAGAAGGTGGATCAGGCTCTCTTCACGGTCGGCCTGACGGAAGAAGCCTTCGCCACCGCGGACCTGGGTGCTGTACTTCTCGTCGTAGACTGCCTGCTTGTGGGGCAACACATAGCGCAGGGGCGCATAGGCGGCCAGTTTCAGTCGCCGGATCTCGTCGTTGATCTCGCGGATTGAACGGAACTCGCCAGCCCGATCGACATCGGGTTTGATATTGATCGGCTTGAGACGCTTCGGGAAGCGGCCGGTCTCGGTGGTGCCGTAGTACTTTTCGATGTGCTTGCGCGACCGGGCGATGGTGAGGTGGTCGAGCAGCGTGAAGTAGTCGAATCCCAACATCTCGATCAGGCACGAGGGCGTGCGGGCTGCATCTTCGAGGTCAAGCCAGCGATTGAACTGAGTCTGGGCCTTGCGGGTGGTGGCCTCGATGCTGGCGATGCCGTGCTCGACCATGGCTAGGTCGTCGCCTTCAGTAGCGAAGGCAATCTGGTTGCGCAGGTCGGCCAACCGGTTGTTGACCGGAGTGGCTGACAGCATCAGCACACGCGTCTTCACACCCTCGCGGATGATCTGGCGCATCAGGCGGTGATAGCGGGACTCCCGCTCTTTACGCGTGCTCTTGTTGCGAAAGTTGTGCGACTCATCGATAACAACCAGGTCGTAATTGCCCCAGTTCACGTGCGACAGGTTGATGTCGCCTGACAGACCGCGGTCCCGGGACAGGTCGGTGTGGTTGAGTACGTCGTAGTTGAGACGGTCGGCGGCGAGGACGTTGCGGCGGTCGTTGCCCTTGTAGAGCGTCCAGTTGTCGCGCAGACGTTTGGGACACAGCACCAGGACCCGGTCGTTGCGCAGCTCGTGATACTTGATGACCGCGAGCGCCTCGAACGTCTTACCAAGACCGACGCTGTCGGCGATGATGCAGCCGCCGAACCGTTCCAGCTTGTCGATCGCGCCCACTACGCCGTCACGCTGAAACTTGAAAAGCTTCTTCCAGATCACCGTGTTGCGGATTCCGGTGGCCGATTTGATGATGCGTTCCTCGTCCATCTGCTCACCCTGCTCCGAGAAGAGCTGGTGCAGGATCAAGGCGTAGACTGAGGCTGGATCCTGATGGGCCGCCAGCGACGCAAAGGAATCGATGAGGCGTTGCTTGGCTTCGGGTTGAGCTTGGAGAGCTGCCCACTGCACGTCGAACCACTGGCTGAGGTGCTGGCTCTCCTCCGGCGTCTCCGACGCCTGGATCAGGCTGAGCGGATTGCCTGGCGTGGTACCGAGGCCTTCGGTGCTGAGCGCGAACGACCCCAGCACGACTTGTCGGGGATGGGCTTGAGCGTCCCGCAGTACCAGGGCCGCCTGAGGAACACCACCGACGGCGCGCCGGACCTCCGCCTTGGCCGCCAGCCACTCAGAGAAGCGCTTCGCCAGCCATCGCGTCTGCAGTTGATTCCTGGAGGCTCGATCGCCCTCAGACCCCAGAGGCGCGAGGTCGGCGCCCTCATGGGGGAGCAATAGCCTGGCCTTTTCTAGCCGAGCTGCCTCCGTCATCAGCTCCGCGAAGGCGAACAGGGACAGTGCGGGGGTGACAGCATCCAGATGGTGACCGGACAGCATCCCGGTGCGGACAAGATCGATGACTCGCTCAGCGCCGACATTTCTGATGATCTTCATGCGTCAGGTCGCCGCCTTCTTCTGCGAAGGCGGCGAGAGCTTCGCCTGTCGGGCGTACTCCAACACCAGTATTTCGACCATCGACGCGACCGAGCGATGCTCCCGCTCCGCTGCCATACGCAGGAGATCCTTGATCTCCCTAGTCGTGCGAAGAGTCAGTGTCTGGTTCTTGGCGCGGGGCATGGCGGCGGTCCATGAGGCGGTACTGCGAATGTACTGCCTTGCGCGGTGCCTTACAACGGCGCCCATGTTCCTCCGCTTTGCTGCGCAGATCCCTGCGTGGCGATCCTAGCGGGAGTCGCTCTGCACTCGACGCTCCACTTCGAGCATGGTTACTCGTTCACGCGCTTCGGCCAGCGCGGCTTGTACGGCCTGACGTTCCGACCACTCAGCCAAAAGCGCCTGCTCTCGCTCATCCAGGCGTGCATGTGCACCCAGTACTCAGTAGACATCCAAATCCACCGGTAGAGAGTTATTTACTTTCCGATGCAGAAGCTGGAGAAGATGTGGCCGAGCAGGTCGTCGGCGCGCACCCGGCCGGTGATTTCGCCCAGCGCCTCGTGGGCCTGACGCAGCGATTCGGCGGCCAGGTCGAGCATCTCGTGATCGAGCTGGGCGCGGGCGTCGTCGAGTTCGTCGCGCGCGCGCAGCAGGGCGTCGACGTGGCGGGCGCGCGCGGTGAACGCACCGTCGGCCGCGTCGGCGGCATCGCCCTGGGCCAGCGCGCGCAGCCGTGCGTGCAGCGCGTCCAGGCCGGCGCCGCTGCGCGCGGACACGAACACCCGGTCTTCGCCGCCGATGTCGACCGGGGTCGGCGAGGCGTAATCGGATTCGATCAGGTCGATCTTGTTGTAGACGTACAGCCGCGCCGGTACCTGGGCGATGGCCTCGGCGACCGAGGCCAGGCCGCCGTCGGGATCGCGCGCGTCGAGCACGACGATGGCCAGGTCGGCGCGCTGCAGTTCGCCGACCGCGCGGCGCATGCCTTCGCGTTCTATGACGTCGCCGCCCTCGCGCAAGCCGGCGGTGTCGACCAGGGTCAGTTCGACGCCGTCGAGCTTGACCGTCTCGTGCAGCAGGTCGCGGGTGGTGCCGGCGATGTCGGTGACGATGGCGCGCTCGCTGCCGGCCAATGCGTTCAACAGCGAACTCTTGCCGGCATTGGGCGGGCCGACGATCACCGCGTGCAGGCCGTCGCGCAGGCGCCGGCCGCGTTCGGCGGCGGCGAGCAGCGCGTCCAACGCGGACGAAGCGGCGCCGAAGCGCTGGCGCAATGCCGCGCCGCCGAGGGTGTCGAGCGGTTCGTCGGCGAAATCGATCGCCGCCTCGACGTGGACGCGGATCGCCAGCAGGTCGCCGGCCAGGGCTTCCACCCGGCGCGAGAATTCGCCGTCGAGCGCGCGCCGGGCGGCGCGCGCGGCGCGCGCATCGGCGGCGGCGATCAGGTCGGCGACGGCTTCGGCCTGGGCCAGGTCGAGCCGGCCTTCGAGGAAGGCGCGTTCGCTGAACTCGCCCGGCCGGGCGCGGCGAGCGCCCAGGGCGCAGACCCGCGCCAGCAGTTCTTCCAGCACCGCCGGCCCGCCATGGCCTTGCAGCTCGACCACGTCCTCGCCGGTGTAGCTGGCCGGCGCGGCGAAATACAGCGCGATGCCGTCGTCGAGGACGGCGCCGTCGGCGTCGAGGAAGCGGGCGTAGTGGGCGTGGCGCGGCCGCAGCCGGCGCGCCGCGACCGCCTCGCCGATCGATTTTGCGCGCGGTCCGGACAGGCGGACGATGCCGACCCCACCGGCGCCGGGCGCGGTGGCGACGGCGGCGATGGTGTCGCGGGCGGGGGCGTCGGTCATGGGCGACATGATAGGGGTCCGGCGGTAGCGGCCGTGAAGGGACCGCTCCCTCTGTAGGAGCGGCGTGAGCCGCGACAGCCGCAGCGGTGTACGCCAGCGTCGCAACCGAAGCCCGGACCTGCGAGCGCTCTTGCCCGGACTACGCTATCCGCCCGGACTTCGGATCGTGGCGTGGTATTCGATCGCTGCGGTTGTCGCGGCTCACGCCGCTCCTACACCATCCTTGTTGCGCGCAAACGCAAAGCCCGCCTGACGGCGGGCTTTGCGGAGATAGTCTGGCTGCGATCGCAGCGAAGACTCAGCTCTTGTCCTTGCCGCTGCCCGCCGGTTGCTCGGCGTAGCGCTTGGTGGTCAGCCACTGCTGCAGCAGGCCCAGGCCGCCGTTGGCGACTTGGTACAGCACCAGGCCGGCCGGCAGGAAGGCCAGGATCACGCCGAAGATCAGCGGCATGAACTGCATCATCTTGGCCTGGGCCGGATCCATGCCGGTCATCGGGGTCAGCTTCTGCGTCGTCCACATGATCGCGATGTTGATCACCGGCAGGACGAAGAACGGATCGCGCGCGGTCAGGTCCTGGATCCAGGCGAACCACGGCGCATGGCGCAGCTCGACCGACTCGGCCAGCATCCAGTAGAGCGTCATGAAGATGATGATCTGCGGCAGCACCGGCAGGCAGCCGCCGACCGGATTGATCTTCTCCTTCTTGTACAGCTCCATCAGCGCCATCTGGAACTTCTGCTTGTCGTCGCCGTAGCGCTCCTTGAGCTGGGCTACGCGCGGCTGGAACTTGCGCATCTTCGCCGCCGACTTGTACTGCGCGGCCGACAGCGGATACAGCGCCAGCTTCAGCAACACCACCAGGCCGACGATCGCCCAGCCCCAGTTGCCGAACAGGCCGTGCAGCTTGTCGAGCAGCCAGAACAGCCAGTTGGCCAGGGTGGCGAAGATGCTGTAGCTGCTGAAGTCGACCGCGCGGTCCAGGCCCTGCACGCCCTGCGCTTCGATCTGCTTGACCAGCTTGGGGCCGATCCACAGGCGCGCTTCGGTCGCGGCCTTGGCGCCCGGGGCGACGTTGACGCCCGGGCCGAGGTCGCGGATCAGGTACTGCGGCGCGCCGCCGGCGCTGAGCTGCTCGAGCGAGAACTGGCCCGCGTCCTTCTCGCCCGGAATCCAGGCGGCGAAGAAGTGGTGCTGGAGCATCGCGATCCAGCCGCCGGTGACCGACTTGTCGAGCTTGCCGTCCTCGGCGAACTTGTCGAACTTGCGCTTCTCGTACTTGTCGGTCGGGCTGTACCACGCCGCGCCCTGGAAGCTGTACTGCTCGGGGCTGAAGGGGCCCTTGTGGGCCAGTTCGCGCGGCACGCGGCTGAGCTGGCGGTAGACATAGCCCTGCCACGGCGCGGCGCCGGCGTTGCTGACCTCGTCGCGCACGCGCACGGCGTAGTCGCCGCGGCGGAAGGTGTAGGTGCGCTGGATGCTGACGCCGTTGGCGCCGGTCCAGACGTAGGGCACGGCGATCTCGTTGCTGCCCGAGGCCATGACCAGGTTGCGTTGGGTGCCGGCGTAGCGGAACCCCGACTCGTGAGTCGGCGCCGGGTTGCCCTGACTGACCCAGCCGCTCTGGGCGACGAAATACAAGGTCGAGTCGCTGGCCAGCAGCCGCATCGGCGGGCTGTCCTTGGCCGAGGTCACCGGGTACTTGAGCAGGTCGGCCTCGCTCATCTCGCCGCCGCGCAGGTTGACCTTGAGCACGTCGGTGGTGACGGTGACCAGGCCGTCGCTGCCGGCCGGCGCGGCGCTGACCGCGGCGCCAGGGGCGGCCGGGGCCGGCACGGCGTTGGGCGCACCGGGCACGCCGGCGGCGCTGGTCGCCGCGCTGGCGGCCGCGGGCACGCTGCTGGCCGGGGCCAGGGCGGCCGGCGGCGGCGCGGGCGGCGCCGACTTCTCCTTGCCCCATTCCATCCACAGCAGGGTCGCCACCATCAGCCAGGCGAGGATGAGGAAAGCACGGGTCTGATTCATGGGCAGCAGGCAGGCTCAGCCGAGACCGGAGTCCGGCGTGGGGGCGGAAGGGGAAGCGGCCGGCATTGTGCCGGTCGCGGCAGTCGCGGGCAATGCAAGGCCGGGCCAGGCACCGGCGCGCTTGAGCAGACTGCGGAAATGGCTGCGGAGTTCCTCGCCGCTGCAGCGCGAGGCGCCCGGGCGGGCGACCAGGACGTAGTCGCCCGGAGCGAGTTCGTCGCGCAGGTGGCGGAACGTGTCGCGCAGCACGCGCTTGATGCGGTTACGGCCGACCGCGTGCGGATCGACCTTGCGCGAGACCGCCAGGCCCAGGCGCGCCGGCACGGCCGGGTCGGCCTGGAAATGCAAAGCGAGCACGGGCAGCGCCACGCGCCGGCCATGCTTGAAGATTCGGTCGAAGTCCGAACGCGCGCGTACCCGCGCGGTGCGCGGGAAGCGGGTCGAATTCATCGCAGACGCTCAGGCCGCACCGCGCCGGATCGTTGCGATCGGCGCAGACGGCTGAAACGGCTTAGGCGCAGAGACGCTTGCGGCCCTTGGCACGACGACGGGCGAGAACCTTGCGGCCGTCGGCGGTCGCCATGCGGGCACGGAAACCGTGGTCGCGCTTGCGCTTGAGGTTGCTGGGCTGGTAGGTGCGCTTGGTGGCCATGATCGGCTCTACAAGATTGACGGCGAGAGGACCGCGAATTCTAGGGGTGCTCCGGGGGCGGGTCAAGCCTTTGTTTGGCTTGGTGTTTACGCAGGCACCAGCGGGCGGGGCCGGCTGCCTGTGCATGAACCTGTGGATTAGTCCTGTTCCGGACCCGGTCGCGATGGTAGTCTGACCGACCCCCCGGCCTTGTCAGGCGCGATGTCCGCATCGTGCGCACGGCCGCTTTCGTCTGCTGCGCCGCCAGGCCGGCCGACCGAGTCAGTTACACGCATAAGAAGACGCATTACAGATGGAAGCCTGGCCCCGCTGCCTCGAACGCCTCGAAGCCGAATTTCCGGTCGAGGACGTACATACCTGGTTGAAGCCCCTGCAGGCCACGCGCCGCGACGACGTGACCGTGCTGTACGCGCCCAACGCCTTCGTGGTCGAACACGTGCGCGAGCGCTACCTGGCGCGGATCCGCGAGCTGCTGTCGTACTTCGCCGGCAGCGGCGAGGTCAGCCTGGAAATCGGTTCGTTGCCGCGGGTGGCGCCGATCGCGCCGCCGGCCGAGCTGGCGTCGAGCGGCGCCGTCGCGCCGCGTCCGGTCGCCAGCGCGCCGGTCGAACCCTTCCAGGGCAATCTGGACACGCATTACACCTTCGACAACTTCGTCGAAGGCCGCAGCAACCAGCTCGGCCGCGCCGCCGCCTGGCAGGCGGCGCAAAAGCCCGGCGAGCGCGCGCACAACCCGCTGCTGCTGTACGGCGGCACCGGCCTGGGCAAGACCCATCTGATGTTCGCCGCCGGCAACGCCATGCGCGACGCCAATCCGGCGATGCGGGTGATGTACCTGCGTTCGGAACAGTTCTTCAGCGCGATGATGAAGGCGCTGCAGGACAAGACCATGGATGCGTTCAAGCGCCAGTTCCAGCGCGTCGACGCGCTGCTGATCGACGACATCCAGTTCTTCGCCGGCAAGGACCGCACCCAGGAAGAGTTCTTCCACACCTTCAATGCGCTGTTCGACGGCAAGCAGCAGATCATCCTGACCTGCGACCGCTATCCGCGCGAGGTCGAAGGCCTGGAGCCGCGGCTGAAGTCGCGCCTGGCCTGGGGCCTGTCGGTGGCGATCGAGCCGCCGGACTTCGAGACCCGCGCCCAGATCGTGATCTCCAAGGCCAAGGAACGCGGCGCCGCGATTCCCGAGGAAGTCGCCTTCCTGCTGGCCAAGAAGATGCGTTCGAACGTGCGCGACCTGGAAGGCGCGCTCAACACCCTGACCGCCCGGGCCAACTTCACCGGCCGCGCCGTCACCGTCGAATTCGCCCAGGAAACCCTGCGCGACCTGCTGCGGGCGCAGCAGCAGGCGATCGGCATCCCCAACATCCAGAAGACCGTGGCAGACTACTACGGCCTACAGATCAAGGACTTGTTGTCGAAACGGCGGACGCGTTCGCTGGCCCGGCCGCGCCAGGTCGCCATGGCGCTGACCAAGGAGCTGACCGAGCACTCGCTGCCGGAAATCGGCGACGCCTTTGCGGGCCGCGACCACACCACCGTGCTGCACGCCTGCCGGCAGATCCGCACCTTGATGGAAACCGACGGCAAGCTGCGCGAGGATTGGGACAAGCTGATCCGCAAGCTCAGCGAGTGAGTTCGACCGCGCTGCGGTTCGCGCTCATCCGAGGAGATCGCAAGACCGCTGCTGCAGTACCGCTGTGCATGATGTCGGATCGGCCGGTTCCGCCTCGCCGGTTCGCCGTTCCAGGGCTTGCGCGCCTCGTGGCTGCGCTGGCCCGGTTCGAGCGATCCGGTTCGCGGGCCACGCTTCGGTCCCGGTGACTGCGTCGGAGCCCTGATCGGCCCCGCCGCAGCGCCGATGGACACAAGGTACCGGCTAAGTGGTTGTCGCGAAAGGCATAAGTACGGGGATGATGTTCGTACAAGCTGTGGATAAATAAGAAGCGGGCGATCCGCCCATTTTTTATCCACAGCTTCTACCGTCTTCCCCAGGCCGCTTCCAACAGGGTTCTGGGTAACGAAAAGCTCTTATGAATCAAATGGTTAATTTGGTTTTCCAGTGATTTTCGCTGCTCCATCACCACCAAGCTTTTGATTTATACATCTCTTTTGTTTTGGGCTTAGTCCCACAGACGGCCAAGGGGTCCGCATGCGTTTCAGCCTGCAACGCGAAGTCTTTCTCAAGCCGTTGGCCCAGGTGGTCAATGTCGTCGAACGCCGGCAGACCTTGCCGGTCCTCGCCAACCTGCTCGTCCAGGTCAACGGCGGCCAGCTGTCGCTGACCGGTACCGACCTGGAAGTCGAGATGATTTCCCGCGTCGCGGTCGACGACGCAAAGGACGGCGAAACCACGATCCCGGCGCGCAAGCTGTTCGAGATCATTCGCGCCCTGCCCGACGGCAGTAAGGTCACCGTCAGTCAGACCGCCGAGAAGATCACCGTGCAGGCCGGGCGTTCGCGCTTCACCCTGGCCAGCCTGCCGGCCAACGACTTCCCGTCGATCGACGAAGTCGAAGCCACCGAACGCGTGCGCGTGCCCGAAGCGGCATTGAAGGAGCTGATCGAACGCACCGCGTTCGCGATGGCCCAGCAGGACGTGCGCTACTACCTCAACGGCTTGTTGTTCGACCTGCGCGAAGCCAGCCTGCGCTGCGTGGCCACCGACGGCCACCGCCTGGCGCTGTGCGAAGCCGCGTTCGAAGGCGGCTCGCAGACCAAGCGCCAGATCATCGTCCCGCGCAAGGGCGTGCAGGAACTGCAGCGCCTGCTGGAAGGCGGCGAACGCGAGCTGGAGCTGGAAATGGGCCGCGGCCACATCCGGGTCAAGCGCGACGATGTCACCTTCACCAGCAAGCTGATCGACGGCCGTTTCCCCGATTACGAAGCGGTGATCCCGATCGGCGCCGACCGGGAAGTGCGGATCGAGCGCGAAACCCTGCGCGCTTCGCTGCAGCGCGCGGCGATCCTGTCGAACGAGAAGTACCGCGGCGTGCGCATCGAAGTGTCGCCGGGCCAGCTCAAGATCAGCGCGCACAACCCGGAGCAGGAAGAAGCGCAGGAAGAAGTCGAAGCCGACACCAAGGTCGACGACCTGGCGGTGGGCTTCAACGTCAACTACCTGCTCGACGCCCTCAGCGCCCTGCGCGACGAGCACGTCGTGCTGGCCCTGCGCGACGCCAACTCCTCGGCGCTGGTGCGCGAAGCCTCGAACGAGCGCTGCCGCCACGTGGTCATGCCGCTGCGGCTCTGACCCGCAGGCCGACCGGAGCCGGATTCATCCGGTTCCACGTGGAACACGAAACGCCTGGCCCTGTGCCGGGCGTTTTCGTTTCTGCCAAGGGACGCGCAGAGGAATCAACGCCTCCGCCATCGATCGAAGCCCGAAACCATCGCCTGTAGGAGCGGCGCAAGCCGCGACCGCGCTGCTGCGGCCTCGCGGCGCCTGTGTTCGAAGGCTTAAAAGCTCAAAGCAGAGCTTCCGTCCGCAAGCGGCCGGGTCACTTTCTTTGTCCAAGGCGACAAAGAAAGTAACCAAAGAAAACGCCATGGCTGTTTCGAATCAAGAGCCACTATGGGGCGGAGTTTTCGCGGGGCTGCTCCGCACAGGCCATCCCTGGCCTGGCTGCGCACGACCCGCATCCATGCGGGTCGCCCTCCGGGGCTTCAGGGTCTTCTCGCGAGTTTGCTGCTGCGCCAAGCTCTTCACGGCAGCGGCAGCGGCAACGGTGGGGCTTTGCTTTCAGGGGTAGGAGCGGAGCTAGCCGCGACCCGGGACGTGCAGTCAACTCAAGGCCCGGGCAGCACGCGCGATTCCTCCCGTATCTCTCGATCAGCGGTATAGCCAAGCCGAACAAGCACTTAGGCTGCCGTTCCCGCTCTTTCGAACGCCCTCCCAAGCCCCATGCCGACCTGGGCGCTTCGCCGCAACGCCGCCAGGGGCCTCTTCCGCCCCGGGCCCGATCTGCCATCATTTCCCGATGCATGTGACCCGCCTGGACGCCCGCGGCTTGCGCCGCTTCGCCGAAGTGAGCCTGTCGCCGGCGCCTGGGATCAACCTGATCACGGGCGAGAACGGCGCGGGCAAGACCAGCCTGCTCGAAGCCCTGCACCTGATGGCCTACGGCCGCAGCTTCCGCGGGCGGGTCCGCGACGGGCTGATCCGCGCCGGCGATCCGGCCCTGGAAGTGTTCGTCGAATGGCAGGAAAGCCGGCGCGAGCCGCGGCGCAAGGCCGGGCTGCGCCACAGCGGCCAGGACTGGGTCGGCCGGCTCGACGGCCAGAGCGTGTCCCAGCTGGGCGAACTCTGCGCCGCCTTGGCCGTGGTCAGCTTCGAGCCCGGCAGCCACGCCCTGATCACCGGACCCGGCGAAATCCGCCGGCGCTACTTGGATTGGGGCTTGTTCCACGTGGAACCAGACTTCACTCCGCTGTGGCGCCGTTATACCCGGGCGCTGAAGCAACGCAACGCCCTGCTCAAGGCCCGGACCCGCGACGGCCAGCTGGATGCCTGGGACCACGAGCTGGCCGAGGCCGGCGAACCGCTGAGCCGACGCCGCCAGCATTATCTGGAGGAGCTGCAGCCGCGGTTCACTGCCCTGGCGGCCGAACTGGCCCCCGGATTGGGCGCGATCCGCCTGGACTACCTGCCGGGTTGGCGCCGCGACGAGTTTCCGCTGGCCGATGCCTTGCTGCTGGCGCGCGAACGCGACCAACAGCAGGGATTTACCTCGGTCGGCCCGCATCGCGCCGACTGGCGCATCGGCTACGGCGCGATTCCCGGGCGCGAAGCCCTGTCGCGCGGGCAAGCCAAGCTGGTCGCGCTGATCGCCCTGCTGGCCCAGGCCGAGCAGCACGCCCAGGCCCTGGGCGAGTGGCCGGTCATCGCGCTCGACGATCTGGCTTCGGAGCTGGACCGCCGACACCAGCGGAGGGTGCTCGAGCGCCTGATCGCCAGCCGCGCCCAGGTCTTCATCACCGGCACCGAGCCGCCGCCGGCCTTGGCCGAGATGGAGGTCGCGGTTGCTCGGTTCCACGTGGAACATGGAACCTTGCGACCGGAATGATCCACGCAGATCCGTGAAACCGGGCCGGCTCGACCGGTTCGCGATGTTCCACGTGGAACGGCGCACTCCCGCGGGGGCGCCGCCTCTAAACCGTCCAGTTCCGGCACGCATCTCCCTGAGACCGCCAATCAGGGATGAGGCCATGCCATCGCTCCGTTCGCTGTTGTTCGCCTGCTGCCTGGCCTCCTGCGCCGCCCCGGCCCTGGCCCAGGCCGACCTCGATGCGCTCAGCCGGGCCACGGCCGGCCCGCGCACCCAGGTCGCGGTGCTCGGCAGCATCCACCTCAGCGCCCTGCCCAAGGACTTCGACCTTCAGCCCCTGCAGCCGCTGCTCGATCGCCTGGCGGCCTTCGATCCTCAGGTCATCGCGGTCGAAGCCGTGTCCGGCGAGGGCTGCGACCACCTGCGCCGGCATCGGACGCTGTTCGACGGTGCCGACGACACCTATTGCCCCGATACCGAGGCCGCGCGCCGGGCCACCGGACTGGAGGTCCCCGCCGCGATCGCCGAGATGCGTCGCCGCTACGCCGCCTGGCCGGCCCGCCCGACCCCGGCCCAGCGCCGCGGACTGGCCGCCGTGCTGTTGGCCGCGGGCGAGCGCGCCTCGGCCCTGACCCAATGGCTGCAGCTGCCGGCGGCCGAACGCCGCGCCGGCGACGGCCTGGACGCGGCGTTGGCGGCGCAGCTGGAGAAACTCGCCGGCACCGCACGCAACGAGAACTTCACCGTCGGAGCCGCCCTGGCGGCGCGCCTGGGCCTGCAGCGTGTCTACGCGGTCGACGACCACAGCGCCGACCGGCTGTTCGCCGACATGGGGCCGGGGTTCCAGGCCGCGATCGGCGCGGTCCGCCAGGGCTCGCCCTATCCCTACGTCGAACGCGAGCAGGCCTTCCTCGACCGCGCCGACCTGATCGGCCTGTACCGTTTCCTCAACGGCGGCGAAGCCCAGCAGGGCGGGATCGCCTCGGACTTCGGCGCCGCGCTGCGCGATCCTTCGGCCGAGCGCTACGGCCGCCAGTACGTGGCCTGGTGGGAAGCGCGCAATCTGCGCATGGCGGCGAACCTGCGCGAAGCCTTCGGCAACCGCCCCGGCGTGCGCGTGCTGAACATCGTCGGCGCCTCGCACAAGCCCTATCTGGACGCCTACCTGGGCCGGATGCACGACGTGGACGTGGTCGACGTGGGCGCCCTGCTCGCGCCTGAGACGCGCTGAGAGGCCGTCGTCCGGCGCGGGGCTGGGGGCCCAGAGGGGAGGGGGCGCGAGGTGCTATAATTTCCGCTGGATCCCAATAGCTAATGTCTGGCCGGGCGCCGCTCCGCGATCTGGCCAGCGACAGCCTTTGCAGCCGACTCGAAGCGAATGACCGACGACACTATCCCGACCCCGCCCTCGACCACGTACGACTCCAGCAAGATCACCGTGCTGCGCGGCCTGGAAGCCGTGCGCAAGCGGCCGGGCATGTACATCGGCGACGTGCACGACGGCACCGGCCTGCATCACATGGTGTTCGAAGTCGTCGACAACGCGATCGACGAAGCCCTCGCCGGCCATGCCGACGACGTGGTCGTGACCTTGCTCACCGACGGCTCGGTGTCGGTCTACGACAACGGCCGCGGCATCCCGGTCGACATCCACAAGGAAGAAGGCGTATCCGCGGCCGAGGTGATCCTCACCGTGCTGCACGCCGGCGGCAAGTTCGACGACAACAGCTACAAGGTCTCCGGCGGCCTGCACGGCGTCGGCGTGTCGGTGGTCAACGCCCTGTCCGAACGGCTGTGGCTGGACATCTGGAAAGACGGCCACCACCACCAGCAGGAATACGCGCTCGGCGAGCCGGTCTATCCGCTCAAGCAGCTCGATGCCACGACCAAGCGCGGCACCCTGCTGCGCTTCAAGCCGGCGGTGGAGATCTTCACCGACGTCGAGTTCCACTACGACATCCTGGCCCGCCGCCTGCGCGAGCTGTCGTTCCTCAACTCGGGCGTCAAGATCACCCTGGTCGACGAGCGCGGCGAAGGCCGCCGCGACGTGTTCCAGTACGAGGGCGGCATCCGCTCCTTCGTCGAGCACCTGGCCCAGGTGAAGACCCCGCTGCACCCGAACGTGATCGCGGTGTCGGGCGAAATGAACGGCATCTCGGTGGAAGTCGCCCTGCAGTGGACCGACGCCTACCAGGAAACGATGTTCTGCTTCACCAACAACATCCCACAGAAGGACGGCGGCACCCACCTGATCGGCTTCCGCGCCGCCCTCACCCGCACCCTGACCAACTACATCGAGCAGAGCGGCCTGGCCAAGCAGGCCAAGATCGCCCTGTCCGGCGACGACATGCGCGAAGGCATGATCGCGGTGCTGTCGGTCAAGGTGCCGGACCCGAGCTTCTCCTCGCAGACCAAGGAAAAGCTGGTCAGTTCCGAGGTCCGCCCGGTCGTTGAGAACACGTTCGGCGCACGTTTGGAGGAGTTCCTCCAGGAACACCCCAACGAAGCCCGCGCCATCACCGGCAAGATCATCGACGCCGCGCGCGCCCGCGAGGCCGCGCGCAAGGCGCGCGACCTGACCCGCCGCAAGGGCGCGCTGGACATCGCCGGCCTGCCCGGCAAGCTCGCCGACTGCCAGGAGAAGGATCCGGCGCTCAGCGAACTGTTCATCGTCGAGGGCGACTCCGCAGGCGGCTCGGCCAAGCAGGGCCGCAACCGCAAGACCCAGGCGATCCTGCCGCTCAAGGGCAAGATCCTCAACGTCGAGCGCGCCCGTTTCGACCGCATGCTCGGCAGCGCCGAAGTCGGCACCCTGATCACTGCGCTCGGCACCGGCATCGGCAAGGACGAGTACAACCCGGACAAGCTGCGCTACCACCGCATCATCCTGATGACCGACGCCGACGTCGACGGCTCGCACATCCGCACCCTGCTGCTGACCTTCTTCTACCGGCAGATGCCGGAGCTGATCGAGCGCGGCCACATCTACATCGGCCTGCCGCCGCTGTACAAGATCAAGCAGGGCAAGAACGAGATCTACCTCAAGGACGACGCGGCGCTGGACCAGTACCTGGCCGGCAACGCGGTCGAAGGCGCGGCACTGATCCCGGCCGCGGGCGAGCCGCCGATCGAGGGCGCGCAGCTGGAGAAGCTGCTGCTGGCCTACGCCGGCGCGCGCGAGGCGATCGTGCGCAGCGCGCACCGCTACGACTCCAATGTGCTGCAGGCGCTGATCGACGCGCCGCCGATCGATTCGGCGCACAACCCCAGCCGCGAGACCCTGGACCGGATCGAAAAGCAGCTCAACGAGAGCGGCCTGGGCAAGCCGCGCTATGCGCTGCAGCTGCACGCCGGCGACGAGAACCGCCAGGGCGCGCTGATCATCGTCCGCGACCACATGGGCCAGCAGCTCAAGCAGGTGCTGCCGCTGGCCGCGTTCGAAGGCGGCGAGCTGCGCGCGCTGCGCGAAGCGGCGTCGATGTTGAACGGCCTGGTGCGCGACGGCGCGCAGATCCTGCGCGGCAACCGCGCCCAGGCGGTGGCCAGCTTCGCCGGCGCCCAGACCTGGCTGCTCGACGAAGCCAAGAAGGGCCGCCAGATCCAGCGCTTCAAGGGCCTGGGCGAGATGAATCCCGAGCAGCTGTGGGACACCACGGTCAATCCGGAAACCCGCCGCCTGCTGCAGGTGCGGATCGAGGACGCGGTCGCCGCGGACCAGATCTTCAGCACCTTGATGGGCGACGTGGTCGAACCGCGCCGCGAGTTCATCGAGGACAACGCGCTCAAGGTGGCCAATCTCGACGTCTGAGCCCGTGGCTGGCGCGCCCGCGTCGGCCGATCCGGTCCGGCCGAGCCTGCTCGCCGGGCTCGGCGGCTTCGCGATCGACCTGTTTTTGGCGATCGCGGCCCTGCTGGCCTTTGCCCTGCTTGGCGGCGTGGCTTGGACTTTCGTCTTAGGCCTGCAGGGCGTTCCGGCCGACCGGGCCATGCCCGGACCCGGCGCGATGATCGTGCTCAGCCTGCTCGCCACCGGCCTGGCCGCGCTGCTGGTCTATGCCCTGCGCCGCCCCGCCAGCCGCGCCGAACGCCGCGCCTCGCTGCAGGCCTGGCGCAATCCCTGGACCTACAGCTGGGTCGCGTTGGCGGTGATCGCCAGCGTCGGTTTCAGCGCACTAATGGGTCTGACGGCACAGTCGTTGCAGATCGAAATGCGGCCCAGCAACGCCGTGCTCGGCGCGGCGATCCGCAACCATCCCTGGCTGTTGCTGCTGTTCGCTACCCTGATCGCGCCGGCCTACGAAGAACTGCTGTTCCGGCGTGTGCTGTTCGGCCGATTGTGGGCCGCCGGCCGGCCCGGACTCGGCCTGGCGCTGAGTTCGATCGCCTTCGCCCTGGTCCACGAGCCGCCCGGTCTGGGCGCCAGCCACGGCCTGGGCATGCTGTTGTTGTGGGCCGTGTATGCCTTCATGGGCGCCGTTTTCGCCTGGGTTTACCGGCAAACCGGCAGCCTGTGGGCCGCGTACGCCGCGCACGCGCTCAACAACCTGATTGCCGGTGCGGCCCTGCTGACGGCCGGCGGCTGATCCAACCCGCCGTTGACGATCGGTTAATCCGGGCAGGGCTACAAAAGTCCATCGCTTCGGGGAATCTTCGATGAAACGCATCCTGCTCGGTCTGTCGATCGCCGCCGTCGTCGCTGCCTGCGCCACCACGACCTCGCCGACCGGCCGCACCCAGCGCATCGGCGCGGTGTCGCAGGAGCAGCTCGACCAGATGGGCGCCAAGGCCTTCGCCGACGCCAAGAGCAAGCAACGCCTGAGCGGCGATGCGCGCCAGAACGCCTATGTGCGCTGCGTGGTCAATTCGATTACCCAGCAATTGCCGCAGGGCTGGCAGGCGAACTGGGACGTGGCCTTGTTCGCCGACGACTCGCCCAACGCCTTCGCCCTGCCGGGCGGCAAAGTCGGCGTGAATACCGGCATTTTCACCGTCGCGCGCAATCAGGATCAGCTCGCCGCAGTGATCGCGCACGAGATCGGCCATGTGGTCTCGCGCCATCACGACGAACGCATCACCCGGCAGATGAGCGCGCAGATCGGCCTGGGCGTGCTCGGCAGCCTGGTCGGCGCGCGCTACGGCGAAGGCATGGCCAGCACCGCCAACCAGCTCGGCGGCGCGGCCTTGCAGACCGCGTTCCTGCTGCCCGGTTCGCGCACCCAGGAAACCGAGGCCGACGTGGTCGGCCAGCGGCTGATGGCGCAGGCCGGCTACGACCCGCGGCAAGCGGTGAACCTGTGGCAAAACATGATCGCGGCGAGTACCTCGCGCCCGCCGCAATGGCTGTCGACCCACCCCGATCCGCAATCGCGCATCCACGAATTGGGTGCGCGCGCGGGCGCCTTGGTGCCGACCTACGAACAGGCCCGCGCGGCCGGCCGTACGCCCAAGTGTGGTTGATAAGTATTCGTTATTGACGATTTTTGGCGGCTGCAACCTGTATCGCGCCGGCCCAAATTTCTGATAGCTTGGCGGCCCCTTGGCCTTGCGCCGTTCCTCCGCGAGGCCCCGGGCCAGCGGCCGCCCAGCCCTTCGAGGTGTGTCATGAACAAGCAAATCAGTCGCCGCAACACCCTGCTCGCCGCCGCCATCGGCGCGGTGCTCGTGTTCGGCGCGGTGTCCCAGGCCAACGCGCAGACCGCGTCGGAGCGCAGCGCCCAGCGCCGTGCCGCCAAGGACAACGAACGCAAGAGCGGCGCCTCGCAGGCCAAGGTCGAGAACGCCTATCCGAACGCGACCCGCACCCCGCCGGAAGCCAAGGCGTCCTCGAAGGGCGGCGCCAAGCTGCAGAAAATGATGGACTTCTACGACAAGGAGAAGTCCACCGAAGCGCGCGCCGCGGCCGACGAAATCCTCGCCAACACCGCGCTCAACGCCTACGAGCGTTCCTTCGCCGCGCAGATCGGCGCGCAGCTGGCCTACGACGCCGACGACAGCAAGGGCGCGGTCGGCTACCTCAAGCAGGCGATCGAGCTCAACGGCCTGGACAACAACGGCCATTTCAACTCGATGTTCATGATGGCGCAGCTGCAGCTGCAGGACGACCAGTACGCCGATTCGCTGGCGACGATGGATCGCTTCCTCAACGAAACCAAGAGCACCAAGCCCGAGCACCTGATCGTCAAGGGCAATGCGCTGTACCGCATGGACCGCTTCGCCGACGCGGCCAAGGTCATCAAGCAGGCCATCGACGGCTCGCCGGAGCCCAAGGGCGAATGGCAGCAGCTGCTGATGGCCAGCTACATGGAAAACAACCAGGGCGCCGAAGCGGCGAAGATCGCCGAAGCGCTCGCGGCCAAGAACCCGGGCGACAAGCGCGCGCAAATGAACGTCGCCGCGGTCTATTCGCAGGCCGACCAGCTCGACAAGGCCGCCGCCGTACTCGAGAAGCTGCGCGCCGCCGGTCAGTTCACCGAAGACAAGGATTACCGCCAGCTGTACGCGACCTACCTGAACCTCGACGGCAAGGAGAAGGAAGCGGCGACGGTGATCAACGAGGGCCTGGAAAAGGGCATCCTCAAGCCGGATTACCAGGCCTACGTGGCCCTGGCCCAGTCTTACTACTTCTCCGAGCAGTCGGGGAAGTCGATCGATGCATATAAGAAAGCGGCTCCGCTCGCACCGGACGGTGAGACGTACCTGAATCTCGCCCGTGTGCTGTGGCAGGAAGACCGCATTCCCGAGGCAAAGGAAGCCGCCAAGCAGGCGATCGCCAAGGGCGTGAAGAAGCCCGACGACGCCAACAAGATTCTCGCGCTGAAAAGCAAATAATTGGCGAAGAGATGACCATCCGCGCTTGGAACCTGTGACGCGGTTTGGTATATGCTAGGAGGTTCCCGCGACTGGAAACGGTTGCAGGAACCGAACGATGGCCCGCGGCGCCCCGGCGTCCGGAAACACCTCCCGAGCTGACGGCATGACGCAAGACCTCGAACTCCAAGTTAGGAATGATGACGACCGCGAAGGATTGAACTGGGCACGCATTGCCGGTATCACCTGCGCGATCGCCGTGCATGCCGCGGCGCTCCTGTTGTTGCTGGCCCCAATGACGCCGCCTGCCCAACAGCAGGAGGAAGAGCAGGTGACGATGGTGAACATCATCAAGCCGCCGCCGCCGCGCCCGACCCCGACGCCTCCGCCGCCGGACCAGCCGCCGATCGAGAATCTGGACCCGAGTCCGATCGATCCGCCCGCGCCGCCGCCGGCTCCGCCCGCGCCGCCGCAGGTCGCCAGCGACATCGGTTCCAGCGTCGACCCGTCTTCGCGCCGGTTGAACCCGCCGAAGTACCCGCCGACCGAAGCCCGTCAGGGCGTGGGCGGCACCGTAGTCCTCGTGATCAGCATCGACGCCCAGGGCAACGTGCTGGACGTGCAGGTCGAAAAGTCCAGCCGTAACCGCAATCTGGACCGCGCAGCCATGGATGCCGCCCGCAAGTGGCGCTTCAACCCTGAAGTGCGCAACGGTCAACCGGTCGCAAGCCGCGTCCGCGTACCCGTGGATTTCGTCCCGCCGAACTGATCGGGTTCGGTTGGACAGCTAGTTGTTTCGACAGCTAGTCGTTGCGTTAGTTCCATGTAAAACCTTTCTTCCTTTCCACGACATTCAAAGGTAAGCGTCATGCTGCAGCAAACCACTACCGCCGCCGCCGGAGGCTCCAACGCTGAAGCGCTCCAGCAGATGAGCTTTTCGCATCTGTTGCAGAACTTCGACCTCGTCGGCTGGATCGTGTTCATCACGCTCACGCTGATGTCGGTTCTGTCGGTCTACTGGATCGTCATCAACTTCGTTAAGAATCTGCGCCTGCGCGGTTCGTCGGACCGCGTCGTCAGCACGTTCTGGGAAACCCCGAACGCCCAGGACGCGATCCGCTACATGGAAGAGCAGCCGCGCAGCGAGCCGTTCTCCAAGATCGCCCTCGACGCCGCCCAGGCCGCCGCTCACCACCAGCGCCACGAAGGCTCGCGTCTGGTCGAGTCGCTGAACCGCTCGGAGTTCGTCGACCGCGCCCTGCGCCAGGCCGTCACCCGCGAGAGCTCGCGCCTGGAAGCCGGTCTGACCGTGCTCGCCACCGTCGGCTCGACCGCTCCGTTCGTCGGTCTGCTCGGCACCGTGTGGGGCATCTACCACGCCCTGCTGCGTCTGGGCGCCTCGGGCGAGTCCTCGATCCAGGCCGTGGCCGGCCCGGTGGGTGAAGCGCTGATCATGACCGCGATCGGTCTGTTCGTCGCGATCCCGGCCGTGCTCGCCTACAACTTCTTCGTCCGCCTGAACCGTGTCACGAACAACAAGTTCGACACCTTCGCGCACGACCTGCACGACTTCTTCGCCACCGGCTCGCGCGTCGGCGAAGTGGCCGGCAAGCGCTAATACGCACCACCTAGCCTTCTCAATAGAGTAGTTGGAGTTCGGACATGGCCTTTAGTGCAGGCAACGACAGCGGCGGCCCGATGGCCACCATCAACGTCACGCCCCTGGTGGACGTGATGCTGGTGCTGCTGATCATTTTCATGATCACCGCACCGCTGATGACCCATAAGGTCGAAATCAAGCTGCCCGAAGCCACTCTCGCCAAGCCTGAGGAGGCGCCGAAGACGCCGCCGATCACCCTGGCCATCCAGGAGAGCGGCGCGATCTATTGGAACGACGAACCCGTCACCATGGATCAGCTGGAAAGCCGTCTTTCGGTCGAAGCGCAGAAGACCCCGCAGCCGCAGATCAACGTCCGCGGCGACCGCACCGCCAAGTACCGCATCGTCAACAATGTGGTCACGGTGGCGCAGAAGCAGGGCATGCGCAAGGTCGGCTTCGTCGCGATCAAAGAACGTTAATCGGAGACAAGAGACATGGCTTTCAGCAACAACTCCGATAGCGGCGCGATCTCCGACATCAACGTCACTCCGCTGGTCGACGTGCTGTTGGTGCTGCTGATCATCTTCATGGTCACGGCGCCGACGGTGTCCTACCCGATCGACGTCAACCTGCCGCAACCGACGTTGAACCCGCCGCCCCAGACGCAGGAGCCGCCGCCGCCGATCTCGCTGCGGATCGACGCGACCGGGACGGTGTTCTGGAACAACAACCCCACGCCGCTGCAGGCGATCCCGGGGATGATGAAGGAAACGGTTCAACGCGATCCCACCAATCAACCTCTGCTAGAAATCGACACCAACGACGATGCCGAATACGGCATCCTCGCCAAGGTGCTGGCTTACGCCAAAAACGCAGATATGAAAAAGATCGGTTTCGTCCAGAAGTAAGCTCTACGCCGAAACCGACGCTTACCGTCGTGAAACGCCGCCCGCTTGGGCGGCGTTTTTTTTTTGCCCGCGGCATTCGCGATCGGGTGCCGCGCAGCCGATCGGCGGCAGCGCGGCGGCGATCGGCTAGGTGTGTTCGGCCGTTCGGATTCGGCCAGGTTCGACCGCATGCGCCGTCGCCGCGTTGCCGCCATCGCCAACGAGTCGGGCCGGTCGCGCATCCCGGCGACGGAACGAATGAGACGCGCTTGCGTTATCTGCTGTGACCGGCTTAACGTAAATCCGGGCAGCCCGCCCCAGGATGGAGGTGCACATGGCCGGTTCCAGGTTCTCCGCTCCCGCTTACGCCGGCAACGCGCCGGTGGCCGAAATCAACGTCACGCCCCTGGTCGACGTGATGCTGGTCCTGCTGATCATCTTCATGGTCACCGCGCCGGCGCTGACCGGAAAAATCGACCTCGGCCTGCCCGTCCCCGGCAAGACCGCCGCCGAGCCGCCGCCGAAGGCCAGCTTGATGGTGCGCCAGGACGGCGGCTTCGAACTCGACGGCCGCAGCCTGGCGGCCGGCGAACTGCCGGCGGCATTGAAGGCGCTGGCGCGCAGCGCACCGAACACCGTGCTCGAAATCGGCGCCAACGCCGATGCCGACTACCAGGGCTTCGCCCATGCCCTGTCGGCCGCGCAGGACAGCGGGATCGAGAACATCTCCACATCGACGCGCTGAGTCCGGCAACACCGACGCGCAACGGCCGCCACCGCGCGGCCGTTGTCGTTCGCCGTATCTCCTGTAGGAGCGGCGTCAGCCGCGACAACCGAAGCGGTGAAATACCACGTAGCCTGCCGAAGCCCGGTCGGTCGGCGGTTCGATAAAAATGCCCGTATGCCCGTATGCCCGGGCTTCGGCCGCGACGCTCGCGTACACCTCTGCGGTTGTCGCGGCTCACGCCGCTCCTACAGGCAAGCGTTCAGGCGGCTTCGCCGATCACCCGCAGATAGGCGCGCACCGTCGCGTCGAGGCCTTGGTACAGGGCTTCGCCGATCAGGGCGTGGCCGATCGACACTTCGAGCACGTTCGGCACGCCGCGCAGGAAGGCGCCGAGATTGGCCTGGCTGAGGTCGTGGCCGGCGTTGACGCCGAGCCCGGCGGCCTGGGCGCGGCGCGCGGCCGCGGCGAAGGCGGCGACCGCGGTGTCGCTGCGGCCTTGGGCGTGGGCTTCGGCGTAGGGCCCGGTGTACAGCTCGACCCGGTCGGCGCCGAGCGCGGCGGCCAGCTCGATGCCGGCGCGATCGGCGTCGGCGAACACGCTGACCCGGCAACCCAATGCGCGCAGCTCGGCGATGCGCGGGCGCAGGGTTTCGGCGTCGCGGATGAAATCGAAACCGTGGTCGGAGGTGAGCTGGTCGTCGCCGTCCGGGACCAGGGTCGCCTGCGCCGGGCGGGTGCGTTGGCACAGCTCGAACAGGCCCGGGTAGCCGTCGCGCGGCGGCGCGAAGGGATTGCCTTCGATATTGAATTCCACGCCGCGTACGCGGGTCAGCTCGGCCAGCGCGTACACGTCGTCGGCGCGGATATGGCGGGCGTCGGGGCGCGGATGCACGGTGATGCCGTGCGCGCCGGCGTCCAGGCAGGCGCGCGCCGCGCGCACGACATCGGGTTCGGCGCCGCCGCGCGAGTTGCGCAGCACGGCGATCTTGTTGACGTTGACGCTGAGCACGGTCATGCGCACAGCCTAACCCGCCGCGTGCGTCGCGGCGAGCGGCGCACGCGCGATGGCCGATGCGGCGGGATGCGCCGGGCCGAGCCGGTGCGCAGGAAAACAGACGACCGCGGTCGCGGCCGGACTCAACGCGGCGCGTTGTCCGCCTGCGACGCCGCCGCGGCGAGCTTGCGCGCTTCGGCCTGCTCGCGCAGACGGCGCAGTTCGACCGGGTCGATGATCACCGACACGTCGCGGCTGGTGCTGTCCAGGCGCCGCGCCAGCAGGCTCATCACGCCCGCGACCAGCAGGCCGAGCGCGGCCAGCAGGCTCAGCGCGAGGATCGCCGGCGAGTTGGTCTTCAGCGCCAGCACGAAGGCGGCGGCGGCCAGCAGCAGATAAACCCAAGGCATTGCGCGTACTCCCTGACGTAGGCTCCGACTCCGAACCGGCGCGGCGGTCCGGCCGCCCGGCACCGGCCTGGGCGGCCGGGCGGGTCCGATTCGAGTTTAGCGCGGCTCGGCGACCGCAACAGCCGGTCCGCGCCGCGGATGCGACCGGCGGCACAACCGGCTAGAGCAACGGCGAAACCAGCCGCGCCAGGGCCTCCGGCAGGCGGGTGCGCCACAGCGAGCGGTTGCGGTCGGGGCGCACCCGCGGCGCCCGCGAGCATTCGTCCTGGATCAGCGCCGCCAGCTCGCCGGCCAGGCCGGCGTCGTAGAACATCACCGAAATCTCGAAGTTCAGGCGGAAGCTGCGGTGGTCGAAATTGGCGCTGCCGATGATCGCCATCTTGTCGTCGCACAGCAGCGCCTTGGTGTGCAGCATGCGCGGGCCGTACTCATGGATCTTGACCCCGGCCTCGAGCAGTTCGTCGAAGTAGGAACGCGCCGCATAGGTGACCAGGCGGCTGTCGCTGAGCTTGGGCACCAGCAGGCGCACGTCCAGTCCGCCCAGCGCGGCCGAGGTCAGCGCCATGCGCGCGGCCTCGCTCGGGACGAAGTACGGCGTGACCAGCCAGACCCGGCGCTGGGCGGCGTGGATCGCGCCGACGTGCACGCGGTGGATCGCCTCCCAGGGCGAATCCGGCCCCGAGCTGACCACCTGCGAAGCGACGCGCCCGGGCTGCGGCGGCGGATGCTGGATCTTCAGCGGCGGCTGGCCGGTGGCGTAGCACCAGTCCTCGGTGAAGACCAGGTCGAGCTCGCGCACCACATCGCCTTCCAGGCGCAGATGCAGGTCGCGGTAAGCGTCCTCGCGCAGGCGCTCGTCTTCCTCGTCGGTGATGTTGATCCCGCCGGTGTAGCCGACCAGGCCGTCGATGACCACGATCTTGCGGTGGGTGCGCAGGTTCAGCCACGGCCGCCGCCAGAACCAGCGCAGCCTCATCGGATGGAACCAGGCTACCTCCGCGCCGGCCTCGAGCAAGGGCCGGATGAAGCGCCGCGAGGTCTGGCCGGAGCCGACCGCGTCCATCAGCAGGCGCACCTTGACCCCGGCCCGGGCGCGCTCGATCAAGGCATCGCGCAGCGCGGTGCCGGTGCGGTCGGGCAGATAGATGTAGTACTCCAGATGGATGTGGTCGCGCGCCTGGGCGATGTCGGCCAGCAGCGCGGCGTACTTGGCGCCGCCGTCGATCAGCAGGCGTGCCTGGGTCGCCGTGGTCGGCGGCAGCCCGGTGGTGGCCTGGCCGAGCTTGGCCAGTTCGATCGCCTCCGGCGAAGGCGTCAGCCCCGGCGGCGGCGCCGGCAGCGAGGCGCGGGCGCGCACCCGGCGCAGGCGCTGGCGATGGATGCGCAGCGGACCGAAGAAGTAATAGATCAGGAAACCGATGTAGGGCAGCACGGCCAGGCTGATCAACCAACTGATCGTCGCCACCGGCTCGCGCTTCTGCAGCACGATCCACAGGCTCAGCCAGACCAGGTACACGGCCCAGCCGATCGTCAGGTACAGGCCGATGCGGGGAATGGCGAGCAGGTCTTGCCAAAGATCGGGCAGCAGGTCCAGCACGTTGGGCGACTCCATTGCTGAGCGGCGACGCCGGTGCGGTCGCGCGCGGCCTAGGCTAGCCCGCCGGCCCGGGCCGGCATAGTCCGCCGGCCGGGCGTTTCGCCGCCGCGGCGACTGCGCGGACCGGCAAAGACCGCGCTGGCGGCGCCGAGTTAGGATGCGGCCACGCCCGCCAGACCACAGGAAGGTCCCGCATGTTCCGCCGGCATCTCGTCGCCATCGCCCTGCTCTTCCCGCTCTCCTCGCCGGCATCGGCCGACACCGCACCGCGCAGCGTCGACGTGTCGGCGTCGGCCGAGATCAAGGTCGTGCCGGACGTGATCCTGCTCGACGTCGGCGTCGAAACGCGCCATGCCCAGCTCGACCAGGCCAAGCGCAGCAACGACGACAACGTCGCCCAGGCGCTGGCCTTCCTCAAGCGCAGCGGCGTGCCCGACAAGGACGTGCAGACCGACTTCATCAGCATCGAGCCCAGCTACCACGCCGACTATTCGCTCACCCGACCGCAGATCTACATCGTGCGCAAGAGCATCGGCATCAAGCTGAGCCGCATCGGCGATCTGGAGAAGGTGCTGACCGGCCTGCTGTCGAGCGGCGTGCAGTACATCCACGGCATCGAGTTCCGCACCACCGAACTGCGCAAGCACCGCGACGCGGCGCGCGCGCTGGCGGTGCAGGCGGCGAAGCAGAAGGCCGATGCCTTGGCCGCCGAACTCGGGGTGCGGCGCGGGCCGGTGCTGAACGTCTCGGAGTCGTACGCCGGCGGCTGGTGGCGCAGCGGCAGCCGCTGGGGCGGCGGCATGAGCGGCGGGCAGATGATGCAGAACGTGATGCAGAACAGCGCCGGCGGCGGCGAGTCGGCCGACGGCGAAACCCTGTCGGTGGGCCAGATCAGCGTCAGCGCCTCGGTCAGCACCCGCTTCGCGATCGAATAACGGCTGCGCCGGCCCGGGCTCGGACCCGGGCATTCGGCCGGCGCCGGGCGCCGGGCGAGCGCATTCAGCCTGCCGGCGCGGCGCCGCCGGAACCCAGCGATCCGGTGGCGTCGCGGATCCTGCGACGCCGGCGGCGTAGGCTGCGCGAATGGACTCGGCGCGCAAAACCCTGACCAATCTGCAACCGGCGGCGATCAAGGGCCGCGGTTCGGCGTCCTACCTGGCCGGCCGCTACGAGGTGCGCACCGCCCACGGCGAGGACGACGGCTGGGGCTCGCTGTACGCGGACGCCGAGCCGGACTCGCGCCCCGACACCCAGGTCAGCGAGGAAACCGCGCGCAGCATCATCAGCCGCAACGATTCGCCCGACATCGCCTTCGGCCAGTCGCTCAATCCTTATCGCGGTTGCGAGCACGGCTGCGTCTATTGCTTCGCCCGGCCCTCGCACGCCTACCTGGAACTGTCGCCGGGGCTGGATTTCGAAACCCGGCTATTCGCCAAGGTCAACGCCGCCGAGCGGCTGCAGACCGAACTCGCCCGCCCCGGCTACGTCTGCTCGCCGATCGCGCTGGGCATCAACACCGACTCCTACCAGCCGATCGAGCGCCGCTACCGGATCACCCGCGGCGTGATCGAAGTGCTCGACGCCTGCTCGCATCCCTTCAGCCTGCTGACCAAGAACGCCTCGGTGGTGCGCGATATCGAGGTGCTGGCGTCGATGGCGCAACGCAAGCTGGTCTCGGTGTACTTCTCGGTGACCACGCTCGACAACCAATTGTCGGCGCGGATGGAGCCGCGCGCCTCGGCGCCGCATGCGCGGCTCAAGGCCATGCGCGCCCTGGCCGAGGCCGGGGTGCCGGTCGGGGTGATGGTCGCGCCGGTGATTCCGATGATCAACGACGGCGAGATCGAACGCATCCTCGAAGCCGCCCACGCGGCCGGCGCGCGCGCCGCCGGCTACGTGCTGCTGCGCCTGCCGCACGAACTCAAGCAGGTCTGGCGCGACTGGCTGCAGCTGCACTACCCCGACCGCGCCGCGCATGCGATGAGCCTGATCCAGCAGATGCGCGGCGGCAAGGACTACGACGCGAGCTTCGGCAAGCGCCAGCGCGGCGAGGGACCGTTCGCGCAACTGATCGCACAGCGCTTCCGCAAGGCCTGGCGCCAGCACGGCTTCGGCCGCCTGCCGGCGCTGGACACCGGCGCCTTCGTGCCGCCGCGCAAGCCGACGCCGCAGCTGGATCTGTTCTAGGGCCGCGATAGGCCGCGATAGGCCGCGACCGGGCTCCGGCCGGGATCAGGGCGCGTCGGCGCAGATCGGGCCGACCGGGGGCGCGGCTTCCGCCTCCGCGGCCGGCTCGTGCGCCGAGGCGTCGCCGAGCAGGACGTACGACAGCCCGGCGATCGCCGCGGTCAGCGCGGCCAGGGCATACATCAGCCAGGCGAACGCGCGCTCGTAGCCCTGGCGCAGCGCGACCGCGTCCACTCCCCTCCCGGCAGCAGCGCCTGCGCGCGCGCCGCATCGCCGGTGGCCAGGCGTTGCGCCGCTTCGCCCAGCGCCGCGCCGGCGCCGGGCGCGAGCGCCTGCAACCGCCACTGCAGCAGACCGGCCAGGGCCGCGGCGACCACCGCGATGGCGATGCCTTCGCCCGACACCCGGCTGGCGCCGAACACGCCGGCGGCCATGCCGGCGCGTTCTTTCGCCACCACGCTGATCGCCAGGCCGTCCATCAGGCCCCACGGAATCGCCGAACCGGCGCCGATCAACAGCAGCGGCGCGACCCAGTCCGCGCCGCCGCCGTGGCCGGCGATCGCGCCCAGCCAAACCAGCCCGGCCGCGGCCGACAGCAGGCCGGCCGCGCACAACACGCCGGCGGCGATGCGATGGCTGAGCAGCGCCGCCGCGAACGGCACCAGCAGCATCGGCGCCGACAACGCCATCATCAGCGCGCCGGCTTCGATCGCGCTGTAGCCGTGCAGGCCGATCAGCCGCATCGGCAGCACGATGATCAGGGCCAGGTAGGCGAAGCCGGTGCCGATCGGCAGCAATTGCGCGCCTACGAAGCGCGGCAGGCGGAACAGGCTGAGGTCGAGCATCGGCCGCGTCGTGCGGGTTTCCACCCGCACGAACAGCGCCAGCAGCAGACCCGCCGCGCCCAGGGCCGCAAGCACCCAGGGATCGGACCAGCCGCGTTCCGGCGCCAGCAGCACGCCGACGGTGAGCGCGGCCAGCATCGCGGTGGAACTGAGGCAGCCCGGCCAGTCCAGCCCGCGCGCGTCGGGATCGCGCGACTCGCGCATGCGCGGCACGCCGAACGCGCTGGCCAGCACCGCGATGACGAGACTGGACAGGAACACCGCGCGCCAGCCCTGGCTTTGCACCAGCCAGCCGGCGAGGCTGGGACCGAATGCCAGGCCGATGCCGAACGCGGTGCCGAGCAGGCTGAAGGCGCGGATCCGCGCCGGGCCGTGGAATTCCTGCGACAGCGCGGCATTGCCGCCGGCCAGGGCCAGCGCCGCGGCCACGCCCTGCAGCAGGCGCAGCAGGTTCAGCGCCAGCAGGTTCGGCGCCAGCGCCAACAGCAGCGACACCAGGGCGTAGGCGACGATGCCGGTGGCGAACACCCGCTTGCGGCCGTAGCGGTCGGCCAGGCTGCCCGCGGCCATCAGGCAACTGCCGAAGGCGAGCATGAAGGCATTGGTGATCCAGTTCAGCGCCACCGGGCTGCCGCCGAGTTCGGCGGCGATGGCGGGAATGGCGACCGGCGGGCCGGTGAAACTCAGCGGCAGGACCAGGCCGGCGAGGCTGACGGCGCCCAGGACCAGATAGCGATCCAGGCGTCCGGCCGGGCGGTCGGCGGAAACGGAAGCGGACATGAGGCGGGGCCGAGCGGGGCGTTACAGCCTAGATGCGCCGTAATATCGGAAAAACAGGCGGTCGATCCGCACTTTGTGGAACAATTTTCCGTAATCGATCGCTCAGGATTCCCGCCATGGACAAACTCGGCAGCCTGCTCGCCTTCGTGCGTACCGCCCAGACCCGCAGCTTCGTCGGCGCCGGACGCCTGCTCGGCCTGTCGTCTTCGGCGGTCGGCAAGAGCGTGGCCAAGCTCGAACAGCAGCTCGGCGTGCGCCTGCTCCAGCGCAACACCCGCAACGTGCGCCTGACCGAAGAGGGCCAGGCCTTCTACGAACGCTGCCGGCCGCTGCTGGACGAGCTGGAAGAAGCCGAGGCGATGCTGACCCACGCCATGCAGGCGCCGCGCGGGCGCCTGCGCATCGGCCTGCCGACCGCCGGCTACCGGTTCCTGATGCCGGTGCTGGAAGCGTTCCGCCGCCAGCATCCCGAGGTGCTGCTGGACCTGGACTTCAACGACCAGTTGGTCGACGTGGTCGAGGGCGGCTTCGATGCGGTGATCCGCAGCGGCGACATGCCCGACTCGCGGCTGCGCGCGCGCCGCTTGGGGCCGTTCTGCTTCATGCTCTGCGCCGCGCCCGACTACCTGCAGCGCCGCGGCGAACCGCGCCGGCCGGTCGAGCTGGAAGCGCACGACTGCATCCACTATCGCTTCGCCAGCAGCGGCAAGATCCAGGAGTGGTCGTTGCGCCTGGAGCCCGGCGAGTCGCCGCCGCACCTGCCCTCGGCGCTGGTGTGCAACAACATCGAGGCGGCGGTATCGGCGGCGGTGCACGGGCTGGGCATCGTCTACACCACCGATTTCATGGTCCGCGAACTGCTCGCCGACGGCCGCCTGCGCCGGGTGCTGCCGGGCTTCGAAGCCCAGCGCGGGCAGTTCTGGGCCTTGTGGCCGGAGCATCGGCTGATGTCGCCGAAGCTGCGGGTGTTCCTGGACTTCATCGGCGAGCGGCTGTTCCGCCATCCGCCGGTGGCCTGAGCCGCGCGGCTGGCGCCAGCCGCCGCGGCCGGACGACAATGCCGCACGCCGCGGGCCGGATCGTCGCCCGCGCAGGAAGCGGCGGCTGCGATCGCGCGCCGCCATGGGATTCATCGCATCGAAAGGATTTCGCATGCTTCGTCTGTCTCCGTTGCATAGGTGTTCGTTCCGTCCGTACGCGTTGCGTTGGTGTTCGGCCGCCGTGCTGAGCCTGGTCCTGTCCGGTGCGGCGGCCGCCACCACCGCGCCCGGTTTCGATTGCCGGCAAGCGCACCGCGCGGTCGAGCGGCGCATCTGCGCCAGCGCCGAGTTGTCGCAGCGCGATGCCGAGCTCAATCGCCTGTACCGGCAGATCCAGGCCGAAACCGCCGGCGTCGACGGCGACAGCGGCCGCCGCATCGACCCGCTCGCGGCCGGCCAGGCCGCCTGGCTCGCCGAGCGCGATGCCTGCGCCGACGAAGCCTGCCTGGCGCGCGTTTACGACCGGCGCATCGCCGCGCTGCGTCGCGACTGGGCGCAGGCGCTGGAGGCGCCGGCCACGTCTGCGACGACCATGTCCGCGCCGGCCGCATCGGCGTCGCCCTACCGCTACGAGCGCCACGGCGATTTCGAGGTATTCATCGACGACTTCCGCCGCGCGGTCGCCGCCGACGATCGCGCCGCGGTCGCGCGCATGAGCGCCCGGCCGTTCGCCGACTACGCCACCGGCCTGAGCTGCGTGAACGTCGAGGACGGCTGCTCGGCGCAGGAGCTGCGCGTCAGCCGCAGCAGCCTCACCGCGGACGAGTTCCGCGCCAAGTACGAACGGGTGGTGTCGCCGGTGATGCGCAAGGCGCTGCGCGAACGGCGCATCCGCGCCTACGACCCGGCCGTCGACGAGTCCCGCGACGAAGGCGGCGAGGTCGAGGTGGTCGGCCCGATCGCGCCGGGCGAGTACCTGCTCGAGAACGAGGACCACTTCGAGGAGCGGGTGTTCCGCAAGATCGACGGCGCCTACAAGCTCGCGCGCGTGCCGTTCTATCCCTGAGCCGCCGCCATGGATACGACGACTTCGGAACGTCGCTGCGGCAGGCGCGGCTGGATGGGCCGCGCCCACCGGATGATCGCGCTCGCCGCGGCGCTGGCGGTGCTGCCGCCGTCGGCGCCGGCGGCCTCGCCCTCGTTCGATTGCAAGCGGGCGCGAACGCCGAGCGAGAAAGCGATCTGCGCGCAACCGCGCTTGGCGCGGCAGGACGCGCGCATCGCCCAGTTGTACCGACAGCGGCGGCAAGCGCTGGAGGCGAAGGGCGGCGAAGCCTTGACGCGCGACCAGCGTTACTTTCTCGACGTGCGCGAGCGGGTTTACGCGCTGAGCACCGACGACGGCGGCGCGCCCGGCCTGGAGCGCCTGCAACGCCGCCGGATCGAGTTTCTCGAAGCGATCGACATCGCGCCGAGGCGCGGCCCGGCCGGTCGCTGGGGCAACCTGGAGAGCGAGGCGCAGGTCGAGGCGCGCGACGGCGGATGGCAGATCGTCGTGTCCGGCGCCGAACCGATCACCGCGCGCTGGCTGTGCGAGTACGACGGCCGCGCGATCGCCGCCGGCGGGGAATGGCGGTCCGACGACGTCGAGTACCGGCGCCGGCTGAGCCTGCGCCGCGACGGCGCCTTGTTGACGCTCGAGGACGGGCCGCTCGGCGCCGACGGCGACCGCGGTGCGACGCCCTACTGCGGCGCCAACGGCAGCGTCGACGGCGCCTACCTGCCGTTGCGCGCGGCCGCATCGCCTTAGCGCCAGCGCGTCCGGCAACGGCCGGACAAGAAAAAACCCCCGTCCTCATGGACGGGGGCGCAAAGACAGCCAATCAGCGCGTTGACACGGGTAGATCTCAGCTCTTGCAGCTCAGGCCCTTGGAGCCTTCCGGCAGCGGCACGGCCACCGCTTCCCAGGCGCAGGCCACGGTCTTGACTGCGCTGGCCTTGAGCAGGCCCTTGTCGACCAGGTCCTGGGCGGCGTTCTGGGTCGCTTCGCGCGCCTGCGGGTAGCTGGACTGCGAGGTCAGGTACAAGGTGTTGGCGCGGTACCAGATCTGCCCGGCGGTGTTCGGCGTCAGGCCCTTCAGGCCGGTGGCGCCGTTGCAGACCAGGTCGGCCGGCAGCAGGGTCTTGCGGTGCGACTTGGGCACCTTCTGGCCTTCGGCGAGCAGGTAGAAGAAATGATTGCCGACGCCGGAGGTGTAGTGCGGGTCTTCCTCGGTGAAGCCGCCGGCCGGATAGCAGTCGAACGAACCGCTGCCGTCCTCGGCGACGTCGAGGCTGGGCTTGAACATGTAGCGCAGCGGCTTGCCGTCCAGCATCACGTTCTCGCCGATCAGGTAGTCCGGCGGATCCTTCGGGCTGTTGTCGAAGAACTCGACCAGGGTGCCGTGGATGTCGGAGGTGGCTTCGTTGAGGCCGCCGGCATCGCCGGAATAGGCCAGGTTCGAGGTCGCCTGGGTCACGCCGTGCGACATCTCGTGGCCGGCCACGTCCAGCGCCACCACCGGGTTGGAAATGCCGTAGTCGCCGTTGCCGTAGACCATGCGCTTGGCTTCGCCGTCCCAGAACGCGTTGGTGCCGCCGGCGTCGATGAAGTAGAAGATGGTGAAGGTGACGTTGACGAAGCTCTGCACGCCCTTGTTGTCGCCGAAGATGCCGACCCGGTCGTAGAGCTTCTTGTAGTAGTCCCAGGTCTTGGACACGCCGTAGTGCGCTTCCACCCCGGTGCGCTCGATGTTGGACATCTGCTCGTTGCCCCACAGATTGTCCTTGTCGAACATCGGCGGCGCGCTGAAGTCGCCGCCGCCGAAGTACAGGTCGACCACGGTGCCGCCGGTGTTGTGCAGGGTGCCGCCGCCGCGCTTGTCGTCGCGCAGCAGGAAGCCGGCGCCGCGGCCGTCGCTTTCCTCGGCGCCGACCTTGCTGGTCGAGATCGCGACCTTGCCGCGGGTGATGGTGTAGCCCTGCCCTTCGACCGACTCGGCGCTGTAGATGCGGCTGTCGCGGCCGAGCAGGCTGCCGTCGCCGGCGTCGACGTAGATCAGGTCGTGGACCGGGCGCTCGAACTTGTTCAGGCCGCGGAAAGTCACCTCGTAGGCCAGGCGCGGCTGGTTGTCCTTGGCGAAGTACACCACGCGCGAACTCGGCGTCTGCATGAAGCGGCCGGCGAAATGCACGCCGGCGTCGGCGATGGCCTGGCCGGCGGACAGCTTCGGCGTCGGTGCGGTGCCGCCGCCGAGCTGCAGGTCGAGGCTGCGGCTGACCGAACGCAGCAGGCCGTCCTTCATGTGCGCGACCAGGTCGCCGCCGATCACCGGCAAGCCCTGGTAATTGCGGTCGAAACGCACGTGCTGGCTGCCGTCGGCTTCGACCACCAGGTCGCGCGGGCGGTACTGCTCGGCGTCGACCGCGTCGCGGCTTGCCTGCATGCCGGCGGTGCCGGCTTGGCGGATTTTCTCGGCTTGCAGCAGGTCGCGCGCGCGCACCACCAACGGGTGCGTCTGCAGCCGATCGGCGGGCGTGGCGCCTGAGCGGGCCGGGGCCGCAGCGAAAGCGGAGAACGCGCGCGGCGTTGTCGCGGCGGCGTCGGCATTCGCGGTCTGCGCCGAATGCGCGGCGTTGCCGGCGCCGGCCAGACCGGGCGCGCGATCGCTGCCGTACTGCGTCGCCACCCAGGCGGTGGCGGTGGAACCGGTGATCGCCAACAGGATTGAGGCGGTCAAGATACGTTGCTTGCTGGACATGCAGTTTCTCCGAGTCGTAGACGAAATAAGGAAAAGACCAGCCAATGCCCGTTGCGCGAACGCGCAAACGCGGTCGCGTAACGGGGTCGTGCACGTAAGGCGAAGGTCTTGCATGCCGCGAACGGGGGCGTCGCACAGCGGCGGCGCCTGTTCTTGAGCCCCTCCCCATAGCTTCGAACGCGCGCCGGCCGCGCTCCCCTACCCGAGCGACGCCGAGTCGAAGCGATGAATTCTCGAAATGGGATCGGCGTCAGAGTGCGGACGCGCGCAGCGATCGGATCGTCTCGACGGAAACGGCTAGGGCTGCGTAAGATCGATGCGTGAAGACCGGTGGCTCTCTGTAGGAGCGGCGTCAGCCGCGACAGACGAGGCGATGAAATACCACGTTCCGCTCCGAAGCCAGGTCATCGGCCGTGGTGGAAGTATCAGCCTATGCCCGGACTTCGGGTGGCGGCGCTCGCGTACCGCTGCGGTGGGTCGCGGCTGATGAGCGCAGGAAATCCCGTGGGACTCCGCACTCCGCCAATGCGATGAGCGAATGCGCTCAGGCCGGCGACGGCATGATGTGCGACAGATAGACCCGCTCGTCCTCGAAGATCCGGATCGCGATCGGCCGGCGCAGCTGCATCGACAGGTGGAAGGCTTCGGCCTTGGCGGCGGCCGAAGCCGCGGCGGCGTCGCCATAGCGTTCGTCGGAGACCTCGCAGGCCAGGCGCCGACCCTGGTAGTCGCGTTCGCTCAGTTGCACGGTGTAACGCTTGGCCGCGTGGTTCATCCGTCCCCGTCCTTCGTTCCGCCGCGCGACCGGCATGGCGCCGCGCACCGCGCAGCAGGCGCGGCGCGGCTACCTTGGCCGAAGCCGGCGGCCAAGGCTCTCAGGAGAGCGCGCGCCGTGGGGTCAGAAATTTCCTACTTGCGGCTAGGATTCGCGCCCCGACGCGAAGTCCGTCGCACTATCCCGACAGCGGCCACAGCGGTCCGTCCAGCCACAGCCAGCGCGCCATCCAGGCGCAGACCAGAGCGATCAGCGCGGTCAGCGGCAGGCCGATGCGCAGGAAATCGGCGAAGCGATACTGGCCCGGGCCGAGGATCAGCAGATTGCCGTGGTGGCCGATCGGGGTCAGGAAAGCGACCACCGCGCCGAGCGCGGTGCAGACCACGAACGGGGTCGGCGGCAGGCCCAGCGACTGTGCCAGCGAGACCGCGATCGGACCCAGCAGCACCGTGGTCGCCGCGTCGGACAGGATCTGGGTCAACAGCGCCGCCACCGAAAACATCACCAGCAAGATCGCCAGCGGCGACCAGTGCGAGATCAATTCCAGCATCGCCCGGGCCAGCAGCTGCGCGGTGCCGGTCTGCTCCATCGCCACGCCGAGCGGGATCACCCCGGCGATCATCACGAAGATGCGCACGTCGATCTCGCGATACGCCTGCTCGACGTCGACGCAGCGCGTGGCCACCATCGCCACCGCGCCGAGCAGGAAGGCCAGCGGCGCCGACAGCCATTCGGTGGCCGCGGCGACCACGGTCGCGGCCAGGATCGCCAGCGCCAGCGGCGCGCGCACGCGCCGGCGCGCTTCGCCGGCGAACGGCACCAGCATCAGGAAGCCGTGGTGCGCGGCGAGTTCGGCGAACCGCGACGGCCGGCCCCACAGCACCAGCAGATCGCCTTCGCGCAGCCGCGCATCGGCCAGGCGCGGCGCGACTGCGCCCTGGCGCCGCCACAGGCCGGCGATCACCGCGTTGAAGCGGCGGGCGAAGTCCAGCTCGCGCACGCTGCGGCCGATGAATTCCGAACCCGGCGCGATCACCGCCTGGACCAGCTGCGGCTCGCCGTCGCCGTCGCTGCTGACCCGCTCGCCGAAGCGGGCGATGGCGTTGAGATCCAGGCCGGCGTCGTCGTGCAGCGAGGCCAACGCGTCGGCCGAGGCTTCGACCAGCAGCACGTCGCCGCTGATCAAGGGGCTGCTCGGGCCCAAGTCCTGGCGGCGCTGGCCGTCGCGCAGCCAGCCGGTGAGGACGAAGCGGTCGCCCAACGCTTTCTGCAGTTCCGCCAGCGGCCGCGTGCTCCAGCGCGAGCCTTCGACGATCAGCAACTCGGTGCGGTAACGGTCCAGGCGCAGATAGCCGTCGTCGCCGTGGTCGCCGCCGCGCTTGGGCAGCAGCCAACGCGCGAGCAGCATGTAGACCACGCCGACCGCGACCAGGGCCAGTCCGATCGGAGTGATCGAGAAGATGCCCAGGCCCGGCGAGCCCGAGCGTTCGATCAGGTTGTCGGCGAGCAGGAAGGCCGGTGCGCTGACCAGGGTCAAGGTGGTGCCCAGCGAGGCGGCGAACGACATCGGCATCAGCAGGCGCGAGGCCGACAGGCCGCGCGCCTTGGCGAAGCGGGTCAGGATCGGCAGCATCATCGCCGTGACCATGACGTGGTGGGTGAACGAGGACAGCGCCGCCACCGCCGGCATGGTCACCGCGATCGCCCGCTGCTCGCTGTGGCCGGCGGCCTGGGCGATCCATTGTCCCAAACGTTCGGTGATGCCCGTCGCAGCCAGGCCGCCGGAGATCACGAATACCGCCGCGACGATGATCGCCGGCTCGCTGGCGAAGCCCGACAAGGCCTGCTTGGCGTCCAATACCCCGGTGATCACCAAGGCCAGCAGGGTCAGCATGGCGGTGATGTCCACGCGCAGGCGTTCGCTGACGAACAGATACAGCGCACCGGCGAGTATCAGCAGAAAAACGATCTGTTGAAGGTCCATCGCGGCATTGTCGGCGAACCGGCCGTGACCGTGCCGTGGCGGCCATCCACCCTCCCGTCACGGTTGCAGCCGTTACACTTCCGGGTCACCACACCCGAGCCTTTCGTTCGCCGACCGCCCCGATGAGTCCGTCGCCCGCCCCGAAACCCGCCCACCCAGCGGGGGACGACCGCTTCCGCCAGGCGATGACGGCCTCGAACATCGGCATGGCGATCGTCTCGCTCGAAGGCATCTGGCTCGAGGTCAATCCGGCCCTGTGCGCCCTGCTCGGCTACCGCATCGACGAACTGCGCGGCCATCACTACAGCGAAGTGACCCACCCCGACGACCTGGAGATCAGCCGCAACCTGGTCGCGGCCCTGGTCAACGGCAGCCTGGCCTCGGTCGACGAGCACAAGCGCTATCGGCACCGCGACGGCAGCGACGTGTGGGTCCAGCTCAACATCGCGGTGATGCGCGACGAAGACGGCGCGCCGCAGTACTTCATCTCGCACATGCGCGACATCCGCGGCGAACGCGCCGCCGGCCTGGCGCTGAGCGCGCGCGCCGAAGCCAACGGCGCGGCCCTGGACGCCAGCCAGCGCCAGTTGCAGTTGTTCGCCGACGCGGTCTCGCACGACCTGCGCGCGCCGCTGCGTTCGATCGAAAGCTTCTCGGCGCTGCTGCACGAGCGCGCGGCCGAGCGCCTGAACGAGACCGACCGCGACTATCTGGCCCGGATCCGCGCCGCGGCCTCGCGCATGACCAGCCTGCTGGCTGCCTTGAACGAACTCTCGCACGCCACCCGCACCGAGTTGCGGCGCGAGGCGGTCGACCTGAGCCTGCTCGCCGACTGGGTCGGCGCCGAACTGCAGGACGCCCACCCGGCGCATCGCGCGCAGATCCAGGTCCAGCCGGGCCTGCAGGTCGAAGGCGACGAGCGCCTGCTCAAGCTGATGCTGACCCAGCTGCTGCACAACGCCTGGAAGTTCTCCAGCCAGGGCCTGGCGCCCGGCGAGGCGGTGCGGATCGAAGTCAGCGGCACGGTCGAGAACGGGCGCCTGAGCCTGTCGGTGCGCGATCACGGCTCGGGTTTCGACATGCGCTATGCTCATAAATTATTCGAGCCCTTCCAGCGCCTGCACGGGCCGGACCAGGGCGGCGGTCACGGTTTGGGCCTGGCGATCGCGCAGCGCATCGCCGAACGCCACGGCGGCCGGCTGCGCGCGCAGTCGCAAACCGAGGCGGGCAGCACGTTCATCGTTGAATTGCCGGTCGTCGCGGCCGGCGGGGAAGACGCATATGCATAAGGAAATCCTGCTGGTCGAAGACAACCCCGACGACGTCGAGCTGACCCGGCTCGCCTTCGACGAGGCCAAGATCGCCAACAGGCTGGTGGTGATGGGCGACGGCGCCGAGGCGCTGGATTACCTGTTCGCCCGTGGCCGCTATTCCGATCGCGACCCCCACGACCTGCCTTCGATCGTCCTGCTCGACCTCAACCTGCCCAAGGTCGACGGTCGCGAGGTGTTGCAGGCGATCCGCGCCCACGAACCGACCCGGACCCTGCCGGTGGTGGTGCTGACCACCAGCACCGAGCCCTTCGACGTCGAGGCCAGCTATGCGCTGGGGGTCAACAGCTACATCCAGAAGCCGGTCGACTTCGAGCAGTTCGTCTGGGCGGTGAAGCAGGTCGGACTGTACTGGCTGGTGCTGAACCATCCGCGGCATCCGTGATGCGGGCGGTGCTGGCTCATGGCGGCAGCTAACAGCAACGGCTAACAGCAACGGCTAACAGCAAATCCCCCCTGGCCCGTCCGGCCAGCAGGCATAGCCTGCTGGCGTTCGATCGTGCGCGAACCTGCGGTTCGCAAGCGCACGCTCTCACCCTTTTTCAAAGGGGGAACGTCTGGGGAGCCCGTCTGGTGCTCGCGACGATTCGCCCGTTGCGCCGGGCGAGGTCCACGACGATTCGTGCGTTGCGATCGGGCGATGCCCACGACACTTGGCCCCCTTTGAAAAAGGGGGCAGGCGCCTGCGGCAGCGCCTGTGCCGGCGTCGTGGCGGCGCCGGGGGATTTGCTTCTGGCGTGCCGGCGAGCAGCGCGCCGTGCCCGCCTCACTTGCCGCCGAACAACCGCTCCGCGCGCTGGAACAGGATCCAGCTGGTGGCGATGTACTTGTCGCCGCCCTTGGGCCGGTTGCCGCGATGAGTGTGGGTGAACGCCGCCGGGGCGATCAGCAGGTCGCCGGCGCGCGGGGCGATCTTGCGCTGCTGGTAGAGGAATTCGGTCTCGCCTTCCTCGAAGCCGTCGTTGAGGTAGATCGTCCACAGCACGTGCCGGTGCAGGGTCTCCGCGCCCTGATCGCGCGGGTACAGCTCGCAATGCCAGTACGGGTAACCGCCGCGGTCGGCGGTGTAGCGCTGCAGGTTGATCGCGCCCGGACGGAACACGGTCTGGGCGATCGGCGCCAGCGCGTTGTCGTCCATCTGCGCCATGCGCTCGGGCGTGAGCCGGTGGCGCTTGCCGTCGGCCGAGGGCGCTTCCAGCATCAGCGGCGCGATCATGGTGTGCGGGTAGCGGCGCAGGTACTGCAACAGGCCGCGGAACACCGCCAGGTTGAGCGCGATCTCGATGTCCTTCCAACCCTCGCGGTTGGTGATGGTGAGGTCGCGGCTGTCCTTGAGGTCGGGCATCACGCCGCCGCCGACCCGGCCGGGTTCGCTGTCGCGGCTGGCGTCGAAGCGGCGCACCAGGTCGGCGCATTGCTCGCGGCTCAGCGCTTCGGGATAGACCTCGATGAAGTCGGCCGGGGCATCGATCGTCGCGGACATGGCTGTTCGGGGCTGGACGGGAGCGCCATCCTCGCACGGGCGCAAGGTTGCAAAGAAGCAACGCCCGCCGCCGCCGCCGCCATCCGACCCTGCGATGCGCGCGCAAGCCTGATTTGACGCGGTTTTGATCTTGCTGAGCGAGTCGCGGACAGCTCGCTGACTCCAGCCACCGCCGTCGAGCCCGGTAACGCCCGCGCAACGTTTCCTTTCCGTTAATCCAAGGCGCAGCCATCACCCGGCAGAAATTTCTTGCCGATTCAGACGCTTGCGAGGTTGGCACGACTTTAGCGTCAAGCCCGTCACCACCGGCCCGCCATGCGGCCGTCGCGACCACCGTCGCCTTGGGGAATCGCCATGCACGCCCGCTGCTCGTCCGATCGGAGTTCGTCGCATCGTCGTCTGCGCTTTGCGCTGGCCTGCGCCGGCGCGGCACTGGTACTGGCGGCCGGAACCGTCCGAGCGCAGGCGCCGGCCGACGAGCACCGCGACACCACCGTGGTGGTCGCCCGTACCGTCCACCCGCGCATCGCCTATCGCGCCCTGCCGGCCCAGGACAACCCGATCCACACCGAGGCCACCACATTCCCGGGCCAGGTCTTCCACGGCACCCTCGACCGCTCGCTGTCGCCCCTGGTCGACGACGCCGAGCTCGGCCAACATGGCTCGACCGGACTGAGCCCGATGGCGGCCACCCGGCAGTTGAACGACCTGCTGGTGCCGGCCGACGCGATCGGCGGTCCGGCCGGCCAGCGCAGCATGCTCGGCGCGTCCGCCGCCACTCCGATGGGCCCGACCGCGAGCGTCGGCGGCGCGGTCACCAGCGCCACCGCCGGCATCGGCGACCTGGTCACCGGCAGCGTGATGCAGGCGCTGTCGCCGCAGGGGAACGGGCGATGAGCGCGCCGCGCACCCGCGCCGAGCGCATCGCGCCGCTGTGGCTGGCGGTATGCCTGCTGGCGACCGCGGTCGCCACCGACACCCGCGCCACCGAGCCGGCCGCCACGCGCGATCAAGCGCGCATCGAAGCCGGCGCCGGGCAACGCCTGCAGGGCCGCGCCGCGGTCAACCAGGCTGCCGGCAGCGGTCAGATGCAGGCCAATCTGGCGACGATCGCGCATGCGCCGAACGGCCTGGCCCTGGCGGACGCACAGATCTCCCAACACGGCACCGCCGGCGCCGCGCCGGCGCGCGATGCGCTCGCCCGCATCGAAGCCGGCGCCTTCGCCGATGCGCGCGGCCTGTTGTCGCTGAATCAGAGCGCCGGCGCCGGCAACGCGCAGGCCAACCTGTTTGTGGTCAGCGCCGGCGCGGTGGTTTCCGGCCTCGACGACGACGTGCTTGCCGACGTCGCCGGCGCCGCCTCCGCGCCGGCCGGTCCGGCGGCCGCCTCCGCGAACCTGCGCGAGGCCTCGATCGCCGAAGGCGCCTTCCACGGCGGCCACGGCGTGCTGCAAATCAACCAGACCGCGGGGGCCGACAACGCGTCGGCCAACGCCATTGTGCTCCGACTGCCCGGGGGCCTTCCTTAGAACAAAGCGGCAGACACCAAGGCAATACCCACCATCACCAGGAGAGAGGCCATGAAAGTCCATTTCACCCTGCTTGCCCTCGCACTCGGCGTCGCCATCGCCGCCCCCGCCTATGCCGAAGGCGACGATGCCGATATCTACAGCAACACCAGCGTCAGCAACCGCATCGGCGTGTGGGGCGGAGCCAAGGTCCGCGGCAAGATCTACATCAAGTCCGAATCGGCCGCGACCGTCGATCAGGACCAGACCACGCTGGGCAACTCCTCCTGGGGCGACGGCGATCACGACGCTCATCTCGGCGGCAGCGCGCTGTCCGACGCACAGGGCAACATCGGCGCCAACGTCGCCGCTGGCGTCGGCAACACCCAGGCCAACGACACCGCCCTGTCCGCGGTCGACGGCGAAAAGGTGTTCGCATCGGCGATGACCTTCAACAGCCAGGCCTCGGCCGGCAACTTCGCCTACTCGGGCGTGGACGACACCTACTACAGCGCCACCCTCGACGGCGACGCGCTGTCCAACGCCAAGGGCAACATCGGCGTGAACGTGGCCGCGGGCGTCGGCAACGCACAGACCAACGCGATGGCCGCCTCGGTCAACAGCTCCGGCCGCATCGCCAAGGCCGCGTCCGACAGCGAGCAGACCACCTTCCTCAACGAGCTCGCCGCCGACTGCGATCTGGACACCTTCGCCACCCTGGCCGGCAGCGCGCTGTCGGGCGCGCAGGGCAACATCGGCGCCAACGTCGCCGCCGGCGTCGGCAACCTGCAGCACAACGGCCTGTCGATCGCGACCGCTTCCTGCGGCAGCTGCGATTGATCCGCGCGCGGCCGCGGCCAGATCGGGCCGCGGCCGTTCCGCTCCAGGCACCGCTACGGAGAACCGTTATGAAACTTCACCACACCCTGCTCGCCATCGCGCTGGTTTCCAGCCTGGCGCTGCCGGTCTGGGCCGAAGGCGACGACGCCGACATCCATAGCTCGACCCGCGTCAGCAACGACATCGACGTGCACGGCCGGGTCAAGGTACGCGGCAAGATCAAGATCGCTTCCGAATCGGCCGCCACGGTCGATCAGGACCAGACCACCGAGTACAACCTGTCGCTCGGCGACGGCGATCACGACGCCCATCTCGGCGACGACGCGCTGTCCGACGCGCAAGGCAACATCGGCGTCAATGTGGCCGCCGGCGTAGGCAACGTGCAGGCCAACGACACCGCCCTGTCGGCGGTCGACGGCGGGAAGGTTTTCGCCTCGGCGATGGTGTTCAGCAGCCAGAGCGCGAGCGATAACTACGCCACCACCAACACCGACCACACCTACTACAGCGCCACCCTGGACGGCAACGCCCTGTCCGCCGCCAAAGGCAATATCGGCGTGAACGTGGCCGCGGGCGTCGGCAACGCGCAGAGCAACGCGATGGCCGCATCGGTCAACAGCTCGGGCCGCCTGGCCCTGGCCGTGGCCGACAGCGAGCAGAGCGCGATGTCCAATCTGCTCGACAGCGAAGGCCGGCGCATCAGCCTGGACCTGTACGCCACCCTGGGCGGCAGCGCCCTGTCCGGCGCGCAGGGCAACATCGGCGTCAACGTCGCCGCCGGCGTCGGCAATCTGCAGCACAACGGACTGTCGATCGCCACCGCCTCCTGCGGCGCTTGCGCGCCTCCGCCCCCGCCGCCCTCGTGCGGCAGCGGCTGCGGCGATTGAGCCGCAGCGCGATCCGCGACGGTCGCCCCCGGCCGTCGCGGATCGATTCCTCCACACGCATCGACTTATTCCGCCGCCATGAACCAGCCGTTCCGCCCGATCGCCGTCTGCCTCTGCGTCCTGCTGGCTGCGGGCGCAGCGCATGCGCAGTCGCCCGGCGAACGCAGCGTGCCGGTCGACGTCACTCGTCTGGTCGGCAACGGCGCGGTGCCCGGGATCAAGCCGATGCGGACGATGCGCGATCTGCGCTATCGCGACCTGCTGCAGCAGCGCTACGACTTCAGCTGCGGCTCGGCGGCGCTGGCCAGCCTGCTGCATTACGGCTACGGCCTGGACGTCAGCGAGGCCGAGATGATCAAGAAGATGATGGTCGGGGTCGATCCGAAGGAAGTGGTGCGCAACGGGTTCTCGATGCTGGACATGAAGCGTTACGTCTCCAGCATCGGCATGCGTGCGCACGGCTTCCGGATCGAACCCGACGCGCTGTACCGCTTGCAGATGCCGGTGATCGCCCTGCTCGATCTGAAGGGCTATCGCCATTTCGTGGTGGTCAAGGGCGCGGCCGGCGGACGGGTGTTCGTCGCCGATCCGGCGCTCGGCCACCGGGTCATGTCGGAAGCCGATTTCGTCCGCGGCTGGAACGGCATCGTGCTCGCGGTGGTCGGCGACCGGCCGATGCGCGCCGATTCCTATCTGGTCAAGCACCGCAGCTCGCCGGCGTTGGAGCGCCGGGTGGACGCGCTCGACCGCGCCACCACCCCGCCGCGAGTGGTCGAGTTCGGCCTGGTCGTTACCGATCTGTTCTGACACGCAGGATGCGTACCGATTGCGAGGTGCCCGATGAACTGTCCATCCCCCTGTGCCATGTTCGCGGCCCTCGTGGCAGCGGCGGCCGCGGTCCAACCTGCGGCCGCCCTGCCCCCTTTGAAAGTCGACCTGGTCGATGAAGCGACCCTGGCGACGATCAACGGACGGTACTTCGGCGCGCAGATGCTGGTCGGCCTGCGGATAGACCTGGTCTCCAGCCTGCACACGCCGCAGCAAGGCCTGGCCAGCGCCCGCGGTTCGATGGTGGTGCAGCGCGAAGGCGGCGGCTTCTCGGTGCAGGTCGACGCGCGCAGCCAGGCCGAAGCCGGTTCCGGACTGCCCGAGGCGACGCCGGCGACCGCCAGCGGCGCCGAGCAGGTATCGGTACAGGGCATCGGCCAGATCGCGCAGATCGCCGGCGACCGCAACCGTCTGTCGAACCTGACCCGGATCGGCTTCGTCGACAGCGTCGACGCCAGCGGCTTCAACGGACAGACCCAGGCTGCTTCCAGCGCCGGTCCGATGACCGCGCAGGTGACCTTCCTCGACGGCGGCGTGCAGCTGGGCGTCGCCGGTGCGGGCGCCGGCCTGCAGCAACGGCTGGATCCGGCCGGCGGCGGCATCGTCCAATTCGGTCGCATCGCCGGCAACGACCTGACCGGCAGCAACAGCCTGCAGTTGCAGTTCGTAAGCGCTCCTGTCGCGCCGCAGCTGAGCCAGCAACTGGGCCTGCAACAAGCTTTGGAAAGCCTGCGCGCGCTGCCTCGCTGAGCGCTCCCTCTCCTCTTGCCACGGACGCCGAGACCATGCGCCCAGCCTTAGCACCCTTGTCGGTCGCGCTCATGCTCGCGATCGCGTTTCCGGCCGTCGCCGACGAATCGGACGACGGCCCGGCCCTATCCCTGCACCAGCGCATGCTCGAAATGAGCCGCGAACTGGCTACTCAGCGCGCCGAGATCGAACGCCTGCGCCAGCAGGTCGACGAGATGGAACTGAGCCAGCGCGGGCGCGGCCTGAGCGGCGAGGCCTCGATGCAGGACAACGCGGCCAAGGTCGCGCGCACGGTGGCCGAGGAGGCCCAGCGCAAGGCCTCGGCCACCGCCACCGACGAGGAGGCCCGGGTCGCGCAGAGCGCGCAGGACGGCACGGTGCAGATCGGCCAGACCCAGCGCGACGAGGACGCCCAGCGGCGCGAGCAGGAAAAGGCCCTGGTGGTGCGCGAGCATGCGCCGCTGTTCCAGCGCAAGTTCACCTTCGACGCCGGCTTCAGCTACAGCTACTACGACCGGCGCCAGCTCGCGCTCAGCGGCTTCCTGGCCCTGGACGCGATCTTCCTGGGCAGCATCAACCTCGACCAGACCAAGGCCACTGTCGGCACGCTGGAACTCACCGGCCGCTACGGCCTGACCGACCGGCTCAGCGTCGAGGCCAGCGTGCCCTACGTCTACCGCGACTCGCGTTTCGTCAGCGGCGGCGCCGGCGGCGCCTCCAGCGTGGTAAGCGAAGTCAGCCTGCGTTCGCAGGGGCTCGGCGACGCCAGCGCCGCGGTGTACTACCAATGGGTCAAGGAATCGCCGCGCTGGCCCGACATCGTCACCAGCCTGCGCGTGCGTGCGCCGACCGGCCGCGATCCGTTCGGGCTCAAGCTGATCCAGCCCGACGACGACAACAACAACCTCAACATCCCCGAGGAGCTGCCGACCGGTTCGGGCGTGTGGAGCGCAACCTTCAACGTATCGGCGCTGCGCACCTACGACCCGGTGATCCTGTTCGGCAACATCGGCTACACCTACAACCAGCCGACCGACTTCGACGACATCTCGCCGGTGATGGAGCAGGTGTCGCCGGCCGAGGTCGCCTTGGGCAACACCATCCAGCTCAGCGGCGGCCTGGCGATCGCGCTCAACGACCGGTCGGCGATCAGCTTCAGCGTCGCCACCGCGCAGACCGGCGCCACCCATACCACCGCGCCGGGCGGTCCCAAGCGGCGCGTGCCGGGCAGTTCCAGCAACAGCACCACGCTCAACATCGGCGCCAGCTACGTGTTGCCGTCGGGATGGACCCTCAACGGCCAGCTCGCCGCCGGACTGACTCCGGACGCGCCGAACTTCGTGTTCTCGATGCGCGGTTCCAAGTCGTTCTGAGCCGAGGCGTCGCAAGGGGGAAGACAGGGGAGAACAGGGGATAGCGCCGCGGGGCGGCGCAACCGACCGATCGGGTTTCGCGCTGCAGCGCCGTTCCGGCGCGGGCGCCGGGGCGAAGGTGTGAGGCTTTCGCCCTGTTTTTTGTCCGTTCCCGGCGCTCAGGCGGCGCGCTCGGGGCCGTCGTCGTCGACGCTGCCCTGCTCGAAGCGGGCTTGAATGGCGCGCACCCGCACCCGGGTCGATTCCAGCTCGCCGGCGGCGGCGCGCATCGCGGCGATCGGATCGTCGATGCCGAAGCGGCGGTGCAGGACCTTGCGTTCGCGTTCGTTGAGCCCGGCGAACAATTCCATCAGCCAGGCATTGAGTTCTTCGTCGTGCTCGCTCATGGCCGCACTCGGTGATGGCGCCGAAGCGACGCCGCGAATGGGATGGGAACCGGAGGTTCGGGCAGCCGGTTCAGGCGGGTTGAGCGTCCTGCTCGGCGTCGTCTTCGCCGCTGCGCATGCCCAGCTTCAGCATCAGCCGGTACAGCGTCACCCGCGATACGCCTAGTTCGCGCGCCGATTCGCCCAGGCGCTGGCGATTGCGCTTGAGCGCTCGCTCGATCGCTTCGCGGGTGGCGACGTCGCGGGCTTCTTCCAAGGTCATCGGCCGCTCCGCGGCCGCGTCGCCGATGCGCAGGTCGGCGGCGGTGATATAGCGCCCTTCTGCCATGACCACGGCCTGGCGTACGCGGTTGATCAGCTCGCGCACGTTGCCGGGCCAGGCATGGCGCTGCATGGCCTGGCGCGCGCAGGGCGAGAAGCCCTTGAAGCCACGTCGGCCTTCCTGTGAATAGCGGCGCAGGGCGTGGTCGGCGAGCAGGTCGATGTCGGCGCCGCGCTCGCGCAACGGCGGCATCTGCATGCGCAGCACGCACAGGCGGTGATACAGATCGGCGCGGAACCGGCCGGCCGCGACCGCAGCGTCGAGATCGTGGTGGGTCGCCGAAACGATGCGCGCGTCGACCCGGATCGGAGTCTGGCCGCCGACCCGCTCGATGGTGCCCTGTTCGAGAAAGCGCAACAGCGAGGTCTGGCTGTCCAGCGGCAGGTCGCCGATTTCGTCCAGGAACAAGGTGCCGCCGTGGGCCAGCTCGATCCGGCCGAGCTTGCGTTGCTGCGCGCCGGTGAAAGCGCCGCGCTCGTAGCCGAACAGCTCGGACTCGACCAGGTTGTGCGGGATCGCGCCGCAGTTGATCGCTACGAAAGGCGCACGGCTGCGCGAGGAATGCCGGTGCAGGGCCATCGCCGCCAGTTCCTTGCCGGTGCCCGTTTCGCCGGCGATGAACACCGGCGCATCGCTGCCGGCGGCCTTGCCGAGCATGCGGCACAGGGTGCGCACGCCCTCGCACTCGCCGATCATGCCGTCGACGTGATGGTGTTCGGCGCCGCGGTATTGGCCGCAGGACAGCGCCGCCATGCCGTGGCCGTGGCCGATCACTGTGTGCAGCACCGCCTCGGGGCAGGGCAGGGTGACGTAGTCGTAGCAGTAGTCGCGGATCAGCCGCCGCACCAGCGCGTCGCCGAGCTGCTCGGCGTGGATGCCGGCGATCCAGCCCGCGTTGGGCGTGGTCAGGGCGGAGCTCAGTTCGCTGAGGTCGCGGGCGCTGAAGCCTTCGCGCAGATCCACCAACACGGCGTGCGCGGTATGCGGACTGGCGTGCAGCATGCGCATGACCGCTCGCGCGTCGGCGGCGCGGCGCAGGCTCCAGCCCAGCCCCCGCAACGCGGTCAACGCGTGCATGCGCCCGGCCCCGCCGGGACTCAAGTACAACAATTCGCGCGGGCCTTCCGCTGCCGCACCCAATGGCGGCGGCAAAGTCATGGCCGCTTGGCGACCCCCCAGGTCGCGCTGTGCGTGATTCGACATCGCAGGTTCCCCACCGGCGCGAGCGCGCCATGAACTACCGCAAGTCTCTATGTAAACGAAGATAGCAACCGATTGCGGACAGTGTGATATCCGTCCGATATACGGTAAAAAATTTGTGGTATACGGCGAACCGGGTGGGGCCCCGGTTCACCCGTTCAGCGCGGAAAACCAAGCTTGGACCCGCGCTTAGCCCTGTTCAGCGTCGTAGTCGAGGTGATAGCGCACCGCCGTTTCGACCTCGCGCTTGCTGCCCAGGAACACCGGCACGCGCTGGTGCAGGCCGGTCGGCTGCACTTCCAGCATGCGCTGGCGGCCGGTGCTGGCGGCGCCGCCGGCCTGTTCGACCAGCAGGCTCATCGGGTTGGCCTCGTACATCAGCCGCAGCTTGCCGCCCTTGTCGGCGCACTTGGCGTCGAGCGGATAGCTGAAGATGCCGCCGCGGGTCAGGATGCGGTGCACGTCGGCGACCATCGACGCCACCCAGCGCATGTTGAAGTCCTTGCCGCGCGGGCCTTCCTTGCCGATCAGCAGGTCGGCGACGTAGCGCTGCATCGGCGGCTGCCAATGGCGCTGGTTGGACATGTTGACCGCGAATTCCTTGGTGTCTTCGGGAATCTTCATGTCGCGCGTGGTCAGCACGAAGCTGCCGACCTCGCGGTCGAGGGTGAAGGCGTGGGTGCCGTGGCCGATGGTCAGCACCAGCATGGTGCTGGGGCCGTAGGTGGTGTAGCCGGCGCAGACTTGCTCGGTGCCGGGCTGGAGGAAGTCCTTGTCCTCGGCCTGGGTCACGCCGTCGGGCGCGCGCAGCACCGAGAAGATGGTGCCGACCGAGATGTTGACGTCGATGTTGGACGAGCCGTCGAGGGGATCGAACAGCAGCAGGTAGTTGCCGCGCGGGTAGACGTCGGGAATCGGATGCGAGGTGTCCATCTCTTCCGAGGCCAGGCCGGCGAGGTGGCCGCCCCAGGCGTTGGCTTCGAGCAGGATCTCGTTGCTGAGCACGTCGAGCTTCTTCTGCGCCTCGCCCTGGATATTGCCCGTGCCGGCGTCGCCGAGCACGCCGCCGAGGGCGCCCTTGCCGACCGCGATCGAGATGGTCTTGCAGGCGCGGGCGACGACTTCGATCAGCAGGCGCAGGTCGGCGTTGATGCGGCCGGCGCGCTGTTCTTCGATCAGGTAACGGGTCAGGGAGATGGCGGAGCTGGGGCTGGGCGTGGGTACGGCGGACATGGGCTCGGGGCGGTGGCGGCGAGGGGCGCCATTGTCGCCGATGCCGGGCCGCGCGGCGCCTCGCCGCCGGCCCGCGTTCAGCTCGGGCGCAGGCCGTCGGCCTCGCGGCGCAGGTGGCGCTCGGTCACGCCGAAGGCATGGGCGACCTCGCGCAGGCTGCGGCCGCTGCGGATCGCGGCGCGGATGCCGACCCGGCGTAGGCCGACGAACACGCCCCAGGCCGAGGGAATCTCGATGGTGCCGGCGGCGCTGGCGCGATCGAGCAACTGGCGATGGGTCAGCGGATCCAGCGCCAGGCCCATGCGCGAGGAACAGGCGGCGCGGCCGCGCGGCAGGTACAGCCGGCGCCCGCCGTGACGGTGCACCAGCCCCAGCATCGCGCCGAAGCCGGCCTTGCCGGCCACCTCGGCGGCGACCCACGGCAGCGAGGCCAACACCTCGATGTGATGCTCCTCGCAGAACCGGCACAGCGACTCGAACTCGGGCGAGTCCGGCTCGGGCAGGCCGGCGAAGCAGGGTTGCGGGGCGCGCGAGGCGTCGCTGTGCAGAGTCAGTACGAAGTTCATGTCCGGCAGAACGCAGCGGCGCCGTATTCGTGAAGCGATGCGCGCGGCGGCGATCGCGGTTTGCGCCCTGCGGCGGCTGTACGGCTGCGATCGTCGCCCGCGCTGGGGAGGCGATCCGCATGTCGCCGCCGTCGCCGCGTCGCTACAAGTCGGACCTGCGGCGTCGTGCCGCAACGGGAGGCCGCTCCCGATCACGCGGTGCTACAGGAGAACACCGACATGCCCTATCAGATCTTTCAATGGAACGCCGACCCGCTGGCCATCCCCGAGCGCTACTGGGCCAGTGCGCAAGGCGTGCCGCCGGAGGGCGGCGACGTGGTCGACACGGTGCGCTTCACCCAGTTCACCTCCTGCATCGGCGTCCTCGCCAGCAGCGGCGAGGGCGAGGACACGCAGGTGGTCGGCATCCATCTGTCGTTGATGGACGCGAACGACAACTGGTTCGATATCGGCGCGGCGCAACAGGTCATGGCCGTGCTGGCGAACTATCCGGACAATCGCTGGATCGTCGGCCAGACCACGATCTGGGAGGACACCGATCCGGTCAGCGCCGCCTACCAGTACCTGGTCGACCAGATCGGCGAAGCCAACTACCTGTCCGCCGACGACGGCATCTACTCCGGCGCGATCAACCAGGTCGACGAGCTGGAAGCCCGCTACGTCGCAGCCTGAGGCCGCGCCGGCGCTACCATGGCGGCGTCGCCCGACGCCACGCCGCCTTGCTTCCGACCGCCGCCACCGCCGAATCCGCGCCGCGCCGTAAAGTCCTGCACATCGACATGGACGCGTTCTACGCCTCGGTCGAGCAGCGCGACGACCCGGCCTTGCGCGGCCGGCCGGTGGTGGTGGCCTGGCGCGGTGCGCGCTCGGTGGTGTGCGCGGCCAGCTACGAGGCGCGCAAGTTCGGCGTGCGCTCGGCGATGCCGGCGGTGCGCGCCGAGCGGCTGTGCCCGCAGGCGGTGTTCGTGCCGCCGGACTTCGTCCGCTACAAGGCGGTGTCGCGCCAGGTGCGCGAGATCTTCGCCCGCCACACCGACCTGATCGAACCGCTGTCGCTGGACGAGGCCTACCTGGACGTCACCGCGACCAAGACCGGCCTGCCCTCGGCCACCGCCACCGCCGAAGCGATCCGTGCCGCGATCCGCGAGGAGACCGCGCTGACCGCCTCGGCCGGGGTCGCGCCGAACAAGTTCCTGGCCAAGATCGCCTCCGACTGGAACAAGCCCGACGGCCTGTTCGTGATCAAGCCGCACCAGGTCGAGGCCTTCCTGGCGCCGCTGCCGGTGGGGCGCCTGCCCGGGGTCGGCAAGGTGATGGAGCGCAAGCTGGCCGAACTCGGCGTGGCGGTGGTCGCCGACCTGCGCGCGCTGGGCGCGTTGGCGCTGGAGCAGCGCTTCGGCCGCTGGGGCAGGCGCCTGCACGAACTGTCGCAGGGCATCGACGAGCATCCGGTCGAGCCGGAGCGGCCGACCTTGCAGATCTCGTCCGAGGACACCTTCGCCGAAGATCTGCCGTTGGAGGCGCTGGACGAGGACATCCGCCGCCTCGCCGAAAAGACCTGGGACGGCTACCGGCGCGAGTTGCAGCGCACCCCGGGACGGATCGCGCGCACCGTGGTGCTCAAGCTCAAGACCGCCGACTTCCGCATCCTCACCCGCAGCCTGACCGCTGCGCAGCCGCCGGCGGGTGCGGACGAACTGGCGCGGATCGCCGCCGCGCTGCGCGGCCGGGTCGAGCTGCCCGCGCAAACCCGCTACCGACTGGTCGGGGTCGGCTTGTCGGGGTTCGTGCGCGAAGACGAGGCCCCGCCGCAGTCGGACCTGTTCGACGATCGCGACCCGACGGCGGACGACTGAGTCAGGCCGCGGCGGGCTCTTCCATCCGCACCACGTAGCGCACCGCGTCCATCCGCACCGCGCGCAGCGGCGCGTCTACCTGGCGCGCGGCCTCGCTCCACAGCGGCGACTGGCATTGCAGATTCAGGCAGCCGAAGCGCTGCGCGGCCTCGCGCGCCTGGCGGAACAACTCGACCTCGATGCCCCGGTCGCGCCACGGCGCGCGCAGGTAGGGGTCGTCCAGGTGCAGGCAGTAGGCGCGTTCGAGCATCGAGAAGCCGGCGGTGGCGCTGGCGTAGCCCACCGCCTGGCCGTCGACTTCGGCGATCCAGGCCCAGGCGGCGTACGGCGGCTCGAACAGCACTTCCAGCAGTTCCAGCGCATCGCTGCGCGGCGGTCCGTAGGGGCGCCGTTCCAGCGCGCGCTGTTCGATGTGCTCCTGGCACAGCGCGATCAGCAAGGCGGCATCCTGGCGCTGGACGGGGCGGACCACCAGGCCGGCGGCGGCGTTCGCGCCGGAGGATTCGGCGGCGGCGGGCTGGGCTTTCATCGCGGGGGGCTCCTGAAAGGCGGGGACTGAAGGGGCGCAAGCGGGATTCGCCGACGGCCCGGGCGCAGCGGGCGCGGTAGCATCGGCGGCGAGCGCCGGACCTGCCGACCGCGGGCGCTCGGCCCGGACCAGGGCATCCTGCGCCCGGGCTTTTAAGAACTTTTTAATCGTGCCGGCGCACAGTGCGTCCGGTGGAGCGACGCAACGACGCAGACGGACGGAGCATGAAGATCCTGTTGGTGGAAGACGACGCCATGCTCGCCGAGGCGGTGCGCACCGGCCTGCGCCACGATGGCGGCCGGGTCGACTGGGTCGCCGACGCGCCGCTGGCCAAGACCGCGCTGGTCGATCACGACTACGACGCGGTGGTGCTCGACCTGGGCCTGCCCGGCGGCAGCGGCCTGAGCGTGCTGGCGACCCTGCGCAACCGCTACGACGCCACCCCGGTGCTGATCGTCACCGCGCGCGACAAGCTCAGCGAACGCATCGCCGGGCTCGACGCCGGCGCCGACGACTACATCGTCAAACCCTTCCAGCTCGACGAGCTGGGCGCGCGGCTGCGCGCGGTGATGCGGCGCAGCCAGGGCCGGGTGTCGCCGGTGCTCAGCTGCGGCAGCGTGGTGCTGGATCCGGCGCGGCGCCTGGTGACCCGCGACGGCGAACCGGTCGCGCTGAGCGGCCACGAGTTCCGCACCCTGATGCTGCTGCTCGAGCGCCAGGGTCGGGTGGTCACCCGCGAGCAACTGGAGGAAGCGGTGTACGGCAGCTCCGGCACGATCGAGAGCAATACCATCGCGGTCTACGTGCACCAGTTGCGGCGCAAGCTCGGCGAGCCGTTGATCGTGACCGTGCACGGCTACGGCTACCGCATCGGCGGCGGCCCGAATTGAGCATGCGCCGTCACCGCGATGCCGGCGCCGCGGACGCGAGCGCCGCCGACCCGACCACCGCCGCGGCGGACTGGCGCGAACGCCGCCGCCAGGCGCGCCGCGAGCATTGCCGACGGATGCGCGAATTCCCCGGCGGGCGTTCGCTGCGCTGGAAACTGACCTGGGTGCTGATCAAGGCGGTGCTGCTGGCCTGGTTCGTCTGGCTGAGCTGCCAGGTCTGGCAGCTGGGCCGCGAGCACACCGGCATGCTCGACAACTCGCTGCGCGAAATCGCCGAGCAGGTGCTGGGTTCGATGCCCGAAGGCCTGGATCGCCTGCCTTCGCGCGATCCGGCGCGGCCGACGGTGCCGGTGGAAGCCGACCGCAAGATGAGCTTCCAGGTCTGGGCCAACGGCCGCAACGTGGTGTACTCCGCGGCGGCGCCGCTGCAGCCGCTCAACCCCGAGTTCAAGGACGGTTTCGCGCGCCGGATCATCGACGGCGAGCGCTGGCAGGTCTACACCCTGACCGATCCGCAGCGCGGCCTGGTGGTGCAGGTCGGCCGGACCAAGCGCATGGCGATCGAGGAGCTGCAGGGCTGGATCGTCGGCAGCCTGCTCGCCGCGGCGCTGATCCTGGTTGCGTTCGCGCTGGCCACCTGGCTGGTGATCGGGCGCTCGCTGCGGCCGATCACCGCGCTGCGCGACATCCTGCGCCAGCGCCAGCCGCTGGACCTGACCCCCTTGCCGACCCAGGCCTTGCCGAGCGAGTTCCGGCCGCTGGTCGACGCCTTCAACGGCCAGCTCGAGCGCGTCGACGCCGCGGTCCAGCACGAGCGCCGCTTCATCGCCGACGCCGCGCACGAGCTGCGCACGCCGCTGGCGGTGCTGAGCACCCACGCCGAACTGGCCCTGCGCGCGACCACCCTGGAAGACAAGAACGGCGCCCTGCAGCGGCTCAACGCCGGGGTCCAGCGCGCGGCGCGGCTGTCGGAACAGTTGCTCGACCTGGCCCGGCTGGACGCCGGCGAAGAGTCGGTGCGGCTCAAGCCGCTGGACCTGTCGGACCTGATCGTGCTGGTGATCCGCGACTTCGAGACCCTGGCGCGCGAGCGCCGCCAGCGGATCAGCCTGCGCACCGGGCCGTCGCCCTTGCTCGGCGACGTCGACCAGCTCGGCATCCTGCTGCGCAACCTGCTCGACAACGCGGTGCGCCATGCCGGCGCCGACGGCCAGATCGCGGTCAGCTGTACCCGCGGCGACGACGGCGCGGTCGAACTCAGCGTCGCCGACAGCGGTTGCGGGGTCGCTGCAGAAGATTGCGAACGGATCTTCGACCGTTTCTACCGCGCCCCGGGCAGCCCCGACGGCGGCAGCGGCATCGGCCTGTCGCTGGTCGCGCGCATCGCCCAGACCCACGGCGCGCGGATCGAATGCGGCCCGGGCCTGGAGCGCGGCAGCGACGACCCGCGCGGCCCGGGCCGCGGCTTCGAGGTGCGGCTGCGGTTCCCGGGGGCGCCGGCGGCTTAGGCGCTGGGGCGACAGCAACAGCAGCAGCAAAGAGCAACAGCAAATCCCCCCTGGCCCCCCTTTTTCAAGGGTCTTAGGAAGCAAACAGCCCCTCAGAGTGGGTTGGATCGTAGCAACTTGAGGGTCGCCCGGTAGAGGTCTTCGTGGCGGTGGTTGAAGCGGAACTCGCACTCCTTCAGGTGCAGGTAGAAGGTGGCCTTGGGCACCTCGTTGAATTTGGCCAGGCGCCGCTTGGCGAAGCTCCAGAAGCTCTCGATGCCGTTGATGTGGTTGTCGCCCTCGGCGAAATGATTGCCGCTGTGGCGAATGCGCCAGTGCTTGGCATAGCCCAGGTCGACCAGGCCGTCGTAGCTGGACAGACAGTCGGAGAGGATTTCGCTCTCCAGGCGAATATGCCCACGAATTAAGGCCTGAAGCGTGGCGGTTTTGCAGTTGGGGACGATCTGGGTGTAGACGTGCTGGCCGCGTTTGAGCATGCCGAAGACGATGGTTTTCTTGCCGGCGCCGCGGCCGCGTTTGCCGCGCACGCGCCACGGTCCGAAGAAGGATTCGTCGACTTCCACCTGGCCGGTGAACGGCGAATGCTGCTCGCATTCGGTGGCGATGGCACGACGCAAGGCAAGGAAGATCGAGTTGACCGATCGCACGCTCAACCCGGTCAGTTGCGCGGTGCTGGTCGCGGTCAGGTCCAGGGCCCAGCAGCGCACGAGGGCCCGAAATCGGGCCTCGCTGATTTTCGAACGGCTGTAGTACCTATTTTTCTTATTCATTTCAGGAAGATAGCTGCGTTATGAGGCAGCTTTGCTTCCTAAGACCCTTTGAAAAAGGGGGAACAGCAAGCTGCATCGCGGTGGAAGTAACGGCCTCGCGATCTCCGTGGATGTCGTGGAAGCCCGACCGCAGCGGATCCACCCGAAGCATTCCCCCCTTTGAAAAAGGGGGGCCAGGGGGGATTTGCTTTTGCTTCCATTGCGAAACCCCCCTCCCCGCCGCCCTGCTGACAACAGGCTGGCAGCAGCCCCCGCGCACAGTGCTGCGGTGCGATCGGCACGGCAGAGGGGTGCGGCATGGACCGGCAGCGACGGACGATCTTGCGGTTGGGGGCGAGCGCGCAGCTCGCGGCGTGGGCGACGCTGTTGCCGACCGGCGCGGTGGCCGGCGGCGCAGGCGGCGCCGCTGCTACGAGCGAAAACGGCGCCGGCGGCGATGGCGAGCGCGACGGCCGCCACGATTTCGACTTCTATCACGGCCGCTGGCGGGTCGAGAACCGGCGCCTGGCGCAGCGCCTGGCCGGCAGCGACGACTGGATCGAGTTCGAAGCCACCGACGAGTGCCGGCCGGTGCTCGGCGGGCTCGGCAGCGTCGACCGCTACCGCACCGACTGGAACGGCGGCATCGAGGGCTTCGCCCTGCGCCTGTACCGACCGCAAAGCCGGCAGTGGCACGTGTACTGGGCCAGCGACCGCGACGGGGTGCTCGAACCGCCCCTGGTCGGCGGCTTCCGCGACGGCGTCGGCCTGTTCGAGGGCCTGGAAGCGCACCAGGGCCGGATGCTGCGCGCGCGCGCGACCTGGTCGCAGATCCGCGCCGACAGCGTGCACTGGGAACAGGCGCTGTCGCCCGACGACGGCCGCACTTGGGAAACCAACTGGGTCATGCGCATGACCCGCATCGACTGACGCGCATCGACCGACCCGACCAGGAGACCGGCGCCATGACCGCCACCGCAGCCCAATCGACCCTCGCCGCGTCAGCGCGCGACGACAGCCGCCACGACTTCGACTTCCTGCACGGCCGCTGGCAAGTGCGCAACGAACGCCTGCGCGAGCGCCTGAGCGGCAGCGACGAATGGGAAACCTTTTCGGCGCTGCAGACCTGCGCGCCGGTGCTCGGCGGACTCGGCAACGTCGACGCCTTCGTCAGCGACTGGGACCGAGCTGGCGCGCCGGGCCGTTTCGAAGGCATGACCCTGCGCCTGTTCGATCCGGCGCGGCGGCAGTGGAGCATCTACTGGGCCGGCAACCACGACGGCGTGCTCGAACCGCCGGTGGTCGGCGGCTATCGCGACGGTGTCGGCAGCTTCGAAGGCGAACTCGAACACGCCGGCCGCCCGGTGCTGGCGCGCTTCGTCTGGAGCGGCATCAGCAAGAACACCGCTCATTGGCACCAGCAGTTCTCCGCCGACGGCGGGCGCAGTTGGGAAACCAATTGGCATATGTGGCTGCGCCGCTGCGGCGACGATGGCCGCCTGCTGCACGAGGATGCGGTGATCGAACTACGCCGCTATCGCCTGCAGCCGGGGCGGCGCGAGGAACTGATCGAGCTGTTCGAGCGCGAATTCGTCGAGCCGCAGGAAGCGGTCGGCATGCATTTGATCGGCCAGTTCCGCGACCTCGACGACGACGACCGCTACACCTGGATCCGCGGCTTCCCCGACCACACGCTGCGGCGCAGCGCGCTGGAGGGCTTCTACGGCGGGCCGACCTGGAAGCGCCACCGCGAAGCGGCCAACGCGACCATGGTCGACAGCGACGATGTGCTGATGCTCAAGCCGGCCTGGCCGGGCGCGGGCTTCGCCGCGGCCGCGCAGGCGCGGTCGGCGCCGGGCGCGACCGTCGAAGCCGGGCCCGGGCTGATCCTCGCCGGCGTCTGTGCCCTGGCTCCGGCCGCCGCGGCCGGCTTCGCCCGCGCCTTCGAACGCGAGTTCGCCCCGGCACTGCGCGCGACCGGCGCCGAATTGTTGGGCGTGTACCTCAGCGACGACACGCCGAACAAGTTTCCGCGTTTGCCGGTGCGCGAGGACGGCCCGCACCTGGTCTGGTTCGCGCGGGTCGAAGACGCGTCCGCGGCGGAACGGCTGCAGGCCGACCCGGCCTGGCGCGCGCGTTGGGCCCAGGCCGAGCGCGAAGCCCTGCGCGGGCCGCCGGAGTGGCTGCGGCTGGCGCCCACGCCGCGTTCGGAGCTGCGCGGGTGAACCCGCGGCGCCGCGGTACCGCTGCGCTTGAACGCGGCGCGGCGGCGCGGGATCATGCCGCATGCGCCGCGCCGACCGCCTGTTCCTGTTGATCCACGCCCTGCGCGGCCGCCGCCATGCGATCACCGCCCAGCAACTGGCGCAGACCCTGGAAGTGTCGCTGCGCACGGTCTACCGCGACGTCGCCGACCTGCAGCGCTCCGGCGTGCCGATCGAAGGCGAGGCCGGGGTCGGTTATCTGCTGCGCAAGGGCGCGGACATCCCGCCGCTGATGTTCAACCCCGACGAGCTCGAAGCCCTGGTGGTCGGCACGCGCTTCGTGCGCGCCTTCGGCGGCGAGCGCTTGGGCCGCGGCGCCACCGCCGCCTTGCTCAAGATCGAGGCGGTGCTGCCGCCCGAGCTGCGCGCCCGCAGCGCCCGCACCCGCATCTTCGCTCCGCAGTTGGACAACCGGATCGAGGCCAGCGGCCTGATCGACGCGCTGCATGCGGCGGTGCTGGAACAGCAGGTGCTGCGCCTGAACTATCGCGACAGCGAAGCGCGCAGCAGCGAACGCGAGATCGAGCCGTTGTGCCTGTCGTTCTGGGGCGGCAGCTGGACCCTCGGCGCCTGGTGCCGGCTGCGCGCAGGCTTCCGCAGCTTCCGCCCGGACCGGATCGCCGACTACGCCGCCACCGGCGAGCGCTTCGCCGAATCGCGCGAACGCGGCCTGGACGCGTACTTGCGTTCGGTGGGCGGGCAGGGATTGGAGCCGGTGTAAGCAGAAAGGCGGAACTGAAGCGATTGGGCCGATGCTTCCTGGGATGCATCGCTAGCCGTCGCCCCCTTTGAAAAAGGGGGCGAGCGCCCGGTACGAGTACGAAGTCCGATCGGACTGGCGGCGCGGGGGATTTGCTTTTTGCACGCAACATCAAAAGCAAATCCCCCCTACCCCCCCCTTTTTCAAAGGGGGGAACAGCAACGCGGCGAATGTGGAGCATGTGCCAGTTGCTTCGGCGGACGCGGATTTTTAGCCTTTTTCGACTTTCGACTTTCGACTTTCGACTTTCGACTTTCGACTTTCGACTCCCGATTCCCGTCCCTCAGCGAATCCGCACCGCCTCCAGCCGCGCCAGCTTGTCCGGGTTGCGCATGATGAAGATGTCGCGCAGGCGGTCGTCGTCGTCGTAGCCGAAGCTGATCGCCGCTTCGATCTTGCCGTCGCGTTCCAGGATCACGCCGCGCGAGCCGTTGAGGTCGACGAACAGCCAGCGGTCGTCGCGGCAGGCCGGGTGCAGCACAGCCTGGATGAAACCCAGCACCGCGTCGCGGCCGTGCAGGGCTTCGGCTACCGCGGTGACCTTGCCGCCGCCGTCGGCGCGCAGGGCGATCTGTTCCGACAGCAGCGCGGCCAGCGGCGCGGTGCGGCCCTCGACCAGGGCGGTCTCGAACGCCGCCAGCAGCTGCTCCTGCTGCTCGGCCGGGGTGACGTGGCGGACCTTGGACCGTTCGACATGTTCGCGCGCGCGCTGGACCAGCTTGCGGCAGGCGGCTTCCTCGATGTCCAGGGTCCGGGCGACATCGGCATAGGACTGCTCGAAGATCTCGTACAGCAGATACGCGGCGCGCTCCTTCGGCGTCAGCCGCTCCAGCAACAGCAGGAACGCGGTCGACAGCGACGAGGCCAGGGCCAGCTGCTGCTCGGGCTGGTCGGCGCTTTCGGCCTGGATCGGTTCGGGCAGCCAGGAGCCGACATAGTCGACCCGGCTGCGGTGGGCCGAACGCAGCAGATCGATGCAGCGGCGGGTGCAGGCCGTGGTCAGCCAGGCCGCCGGGTTGTCGATGCCGCTGCGCTCGGTGTTCTGCCATTTCAGGAAGGTGTCCTGGACCGCGTCCTCGGCGTCGGCGCGCGAGCCGAGGATGCGGTAGGCCAGGCCGGTCAGCATCGGCGCGGTCTGGGCGAACAGGCGGTGGTCGTCGTTGGCGGTCATGATCGATTCCTGGAGGCGGCGCAGATGATAGCCAGCGCCGCGGCCGTTGCCGACGCGTACGGCTGCGCAGCGCGCGGCACGCAGCGTCCCGCGTTCAGTGCTTGGAGACCTGCAGCCGGTTCCACAGGTTGATCATGCCGACCAGCGAGGTCAGCGCGCCGATCTGGGCATCGTCGTAGTGGGCGCGCAGTTCGCTGCGCAGCGCGGCGTAGTCGCTGCGCTCCTCGATCCGGGTCAGCGCCTCGGTCCAGGCCAGCGCGGCGCGTTCGGCCGGGCTGAAGTCGCCGACGTGGCGCCACACGCTCAGGTGATCCAGGCGGGCCTGGGTTTCGCCGTCGGCGCGCGCCTCGCGCAGATGCATCCTGATGCAGAAGGCGCAGCCGTTGAGCTGGGAGGCGCGCAGCTGGATCAGGTGGTAGACCGCGCGCGGCAGCCCGCGTTGGTCGATCGCGGCCTGGACGCTGCCGTGGACGTCGCCGAGCTGGCTGAGGATCTCGGGGATTTCGCGTTCGTACTTGATGGCGTCGGTCTGGTTCATGGGGCGCTCCGGCGGGGTTTGGGTGGGCTGATACCGGTTCGACGATCCAGCCCGGCCGCCCGTGACATCCCCGCCAAAAAATTCTCGCTCCCTGTAGGAGCGGCGTGAGCCGCGACCGCGCCATCGCGACAACGACGCGGCCGGCCGGTAGCGCAGGGAAATCAACCGCGGATATCGACAGGCTTAGGCGACGCCGCGAGTGCGAAGCATGGCGGTCGCGGCTTGCGCCGCTCCTACCCCGGTCCGGCAGAACGGCTTCGATGATCGGCGACGGAGGCGGATGGTTCTGCGCATCCCCTGTCGCGGCTCACGCCGCTCCTACAGGCGCAGCATGCTCTTCGAATCCACAATCCCCAACGATCAAATCACCCGCAAAGTGATCGCCTTCAGCACCGCCCGGGTGCGGTCGCGGGTGTCGAGCTTTTCCAGGATCGTCGAGACGTAGTTCTTGACCGTGCCTTCGGCCAGGAACATGGCGCGGGCGATTTCCTTGTTGGAGTAGCCGCCGGCCATCAACCGCAGCACCGAGACCTCGCGTTCGGTGAACAGCGCGCGCGGGGCGTCGTCGGCGTGGTAGCGGTAGCGCGCGCGCACCGGCTCGGTGCTGACCGGTTGCAGCAGGGTCTCGCCAGCGGCGACCCGGGCGATGGCGTCGCGCAGGTCTTCCGGGGCGGCGTCCTTGAGCAAAAAGCCCTGGGCGCCGGCTTCGGTCGCGCGCAACAGCAGCTCGCTGTCGTCGAAGGTGGTCAGCAGCAACACCGGGGTGGCGTCGCCGCGCTCGCGCAGGCGCAACAAGGCGTCGATGCCGTCCAGGCCGGGCATGCGGATGTCGCTGAGGATCACGTCGACGGACGTGTCGGCTAGGCGGTCGAGCAAGGCCTGGCCGTCGTCGGCCTCGAACGCGATCTGCAGGCCCAGCCGCTCGAGCAGGGCGCGCAGGCCGGCGCGGACCAGGGTCTGGTCGTCGGCGAGGGCGAGCCGGATCGGCGCGCGCGGCGCGGTCGCGGCGCTCACGCCGGCCGCTCCGATGTGGGCAGCTCTGATGTGGGAAGCTCCGCCTCGATCCGCAGCGCACCGCGCGCATTGGCGGCCAGCTGCAGGCGGCCGCCGAGCGCGGCGATGCGTTCGCGCATGCCGGTCAGGCCGTTGCCTTCGCGCAGCGCGCCGCGAAGCCGGCCGTCGTCTTCGATCGCCACCCGCAAGCGGCCGGGTTCGGCCCGGATCTCGACCCGCACCCGCTCGGCCTCGGCTTGGCGCGCGCTGTTGGTCAGCGCTTCCTGCACCAGCCGCAACAGAGCCTCGGCCAGAGCCGGGTCGGTCAGGTGCAGGCGCGGGTCGATGTCCAGGTCCAGCACCGGCCGCGGCAGCGGCGCGGCCAGCGCGCGCAGCGCGGTGGCCAGGTCCAGCCCGCGCGCGTCGCGCAGGGCCTGGACCACGTTGCGGATATCGCCGAGCAGTTCGACCGCCAGTTGCTGGGCCAGTTGCACCTCGCGGCGCTGGCCGAGCCCGGGTTCGGCGGCGAGCGCGCGCAGGTTCAGGGTCATCGCGGTGAGCTTGTGCCCGGCGACGTCGTGCAGCTCGCGCGCGACCCGCAGGCGTTCGGCATCGCGTGCGCTGTCGGCCAGCAGGGCGCGGGTGGCGAGCAGGTCGGCGTTGACCAGGGCCAGGCGGTCGCGGGTCTGCTCGGCGCTGCGCGCGTAATGCGCGACCAGCGCGGCGAAGCTCTGGAAGCCGGCGAAGATCAAGGTGACGATGAACGGCGCGCCATGGCCGGCCTGGCGCAGGATCAGGTACAGGGCCAGGTTGAGCAGCAACGCGATCGCCAGTACCGGCCGCAGCGGCAGGGCCATGACCAGGTGCGCGGCGACGATCACCAGCAACGCCGGCGCGGCGCCGCCGGTCGGCGCCAGCCAGCTCACCGCCAGCGCGCTCAGGCATTCCGGCACGAACAACCACGCGCGCCAGCGCGGCCGCGACGGCGGCAGCAGGTCGTGGCCGAGGAAGCAGGCCAGGAACAGCGCCATCGCCAGCCATTGCGCGGCGCGCTCGGCATCGTCGTCGTAGCGCAGCGACAACAGCACCGCCAGCCAAGTCAGCACGGCGGGCAGGTTCAAGGGTTGCAGCAGCGAGCGCAGGCGGCCGGACATGGCCGGATGCTGCGCGCGGCGCCGCGCACAGGCAATGGCCGCGCAGCAGAAAGTGACTTCCGGCAGGGTCGATCGACGACTCCTGGCCCCTGTGCCGGCGACGGCCGCGACGCAGCATGGTCCGGCGCCCACTTTCACCGCCGGGCGCCCTACCGGAGCCGCCGCCATGTTGTCCGCCTACGATTGGATCAAGACCCTGCACATCGCCGTCGGCGTGGTCGCGCTGATCGGCTTCTGGAGCGCCGGCCTGGCGCGCAAGGGCAGCCCCCTGCACCGCCGCGCCGGGCAGATCTTCCTGCTGGCGATGACCGGGATCCTGATCACCGGCGTGCCGATGGCGGCTTACAAGCTCGAACAAGGCCATCCGGTCACCGCCGCCTTTCTCGGCTATCTGCTGGTGATCACCGCCACCGGGGTGTGGACCGGCTGGCGCGCGATCGCCGACAAGCGCGACGTGCGCCGCTACACCGGGCCGGTGTACGTGGCCCTGGCCGGGTTGTCGCTGCTGTCGGGCGCGGCGATCCTGGCGCTGGGCCTGCGCATCGGCGCGCCGCTGCTGACCGGCTTTTCCAGCATCGGCTTGTTCATCGGCGCCGACCTGCTGCTCAAGCGCCTGCGCCGCGAGCGCCTGGGCGCGCGCCCGCGCTGGTGGCTGATCGAGCACTACACCGCGATGATCGGCAACGGCATCGCCACCCATATCGCCTTCCTCGGCATCGGCCTGCCGCGCCTGTTTCCGGCGATCGATGGAGCGGCCCTGCACTACGCGGCCTGGTTCGGCCCGCTGCTGGTCGCGATCGGCGCCAAGCTCTGGTTCGACCGCCGCTGGCGCGCGCCGCAGCCGGCGACCGTGGGCGCGCGAGCGCCGGCGCAGATCGGTTGAACTGCGACGCAGGCGCAAGGATCACAGTCGCGGCGAAAAAGAAAGTGTCGCCGGTTGAGCGTCGGCATGCCCTTCGCACTGCAACCGCGCGCCGCAAGCGCGCATCAGATCGGATAACTCTTAGCGGAATCCGACCATGCCCAACGCCCGCCCCCTGCCCCGTTCCGCCGTCTTCCGCCGCACCGCGCTGGCCCTGGCCCTGATCGCCGGCGTCGGCGCGGCCCACGCCGCCGAACCGGCCCCGGCCGCCGATCCGGTGCGCTGCCATGCCGGCGCTTACCGCCTGGACGACGGCCGCGTGGTCGACATCGGTGCGGTCGCCACGCCCGGCACGCTGCGCTGGCGCCTGGTGGACGGCCGCACCGGCAAGCTGACCCAGCGCGACGGCGCCTGGACCAGCACCCGTGGCTGGACCGACCAGGCCGACGGCGTCGCGGTGTCGTTCGGCGACTGCGCGCAGGGCAAGATCCGCTACGACGGCCACACCGGCCAGAAGCTGCGCTTCGACGTCCGCGAGACCCGCTTCCAGGGCAACGGCGTCGAGCTGCGCGGCCGCCTGGTGCTGCCGGAAGGCCGCGACAAGGTGCCGCTGGTGGTGCTGGTGCACGGCTCGGAGAACTACTCCGGGGTCGACCTGTACCACCTGCAGAACCTGTTCCCGGCCAACGGCGTCGGCGTGTTCGTCTACGACAAGCGCGGCACCGGCGGCTCGACCGGCAAGTACAACCAGAATTTCTACCAGTTGTCCGACGACGCCGCGGCGGCGCTGCGCGAGGCCAAGCGCCTGGCCGGCGCGCGCGCCGGCCGCACCGGTTTCCAGGGCGGCAGCCAGGGCGGCTGGGTCGCGCCGCTGGCGGCGAGCAAGGAGCCGCAGGCCGAGTTCGTCGTGGTCGGCTTCGGCCTGGCCGACGGCGTGCTGGCCGAAGACCGCGATCAGGTCGCGATGGACCTGCGCGCGGCCGGCTTCGGCGACGCCGATATCCTGGCCAAGGCGCGCGAAGTCTCCGACGCCACCGGCCTGATCGCCTCCAGCGACGGCCAGCGCGGCTGGGAAGAACTGGACGCGTTGCGCGCCAAGTACGGCGCGCAGCCGTGGTGGAAGGCGCTGAAGGGCGAGTACACCGGTCTGGTGATCAACAAGACCCGCGCCGAAGTGCTGGCCGAGCTGGCCCGGCTGGACGTCGACGTGAGCTGGGACTACGACCCGATGCCGGTGCTGCGCGACCTGCGCGCGCCGCAGCTGTGGATCGTCGGCGGCTCCGACGTGGAAGCGCCGTCGGACGAAACCCAGAAGCGCCTGGTCGGCCTGGCCGGCGAAGGCCGACCGATCACCACCGCGCTGTTCCCGACCGCCGACCACGGCATGCTGGAGTTCGACGTCGACGCCAAGGGCGAGCGCCAGCACAGCCGCATCTCCGAAGGCTATTTCCAGATGCAGCTGGACTGGATCCAGCGCGGCAAGCTGGACCATGCGCCGTACGGATCGGCCAAGCTGTTGGCGCAGCCGAAGTGAGCGCGCAGTCCGTCGCCCGCAGCGCGGCGGACTTCGCAGCGATGCCTGGATGAAGCCCTGGATCCCCGCTTTCGCGGGGACGACGGCCGAAGGCTTCGCGGCGACTCGCGCTACCGTTTCGGCGCCGCGGTGCAACAGATGCCCGCGCCGCTCTCCTATCGTCATCCCCGCGAAAGCGGGGATCCAGAGACTTCAGCGCGATGTCCCGATGCCGCTGTGCGGCGATGCGTTCCCTCGCGCAGAAAATCCCCGCACTGCGACCCCGATTGCAATTCGATGACATCGCTCATGTCGTATCGACATGACGAGGTTCCGCATCGTCCGCGCCGATTTACGAACCGGTAACCGTCGCTTTACGCAGCCGCGCCCGCGATCCACTAGAACGAAGCCTCCTCAAATACGACCGGGGGCAGCATGCGCATCACCATCGTCGGAGCGGGTTTCAGCGGCAGCGCCTTGGCGCGCGAATTGGTCGGGCAGGCGGGGCCGGGCGTGGAGCTGTGCCTGGTCGGCATCGGTGACAGCTACGGCCGCGGCGTGGCCTACGGCGAGGCGCGGCCGGAGCACCTGCTCAACGTGCGCGCCAGCGAACTGGGCGCGACGCCCGATCAACCCGGCGGCTTCGCCGACTGGCTCAACCTCACCGACCGCGCGCGCAGCAGCTACCTGCCGCGGTTGTTGTACGGCGAGTACCTGCATGCGCAGTTGCAGACCGCGCTGGCCGGCAGCGCGGCGGCGTTCAACCAGATCCGCCAGGAAGCGGTGGCGGTCGAGCGCGCGGCTTCGGGCTTCCGCATCCACCTCGCCGACGGCAGCGACTTCCTCAGCGACAAGGTCGTGCTCGCGGTCGGCGCGCTGCCGCCGCAGCCGCTGCCCGGGGTCGGGCCGCGCCTGGCGATCCATCCCAGCTATCTGGGCTGGCCATGGCAGGACGGCGCGATCGATGCGATCGACCCGGACGCGCGGCTGTTGATCGTCGGTACCGGCCTGACCATGGCCGACGTCGTCGTCACCCTGCACCGCCGCGGCCATCGCGGCCCGATCGTCGCCCTGTCTCGCCACGGCTTGCTGCCGCGCGCTCACGGCGAGTATCCGCCGCCGCCGATCGCCTTGCCGCCGGCGGTGCTGCAGGCCTTGCAGACGCACGCACCGCGCGAACTGTCGTGCGCCTTGCGCACCCTGGTGCCGGTGGTCGAGGACTGGCGCAGCCTGGTCGATGCCCTGCGCCCGCATCTGCAGGGCTTCTGGCGCGGCATGCCCTTGCCGCAGCGGGCGAGCTTCCTGCGTCACCTGCGCTCGTACTGGGAGGCGGCGCGGCACCGCATCGCGCCGCAACTGGCCGAGGAGCTGCTGCGCCTGCGCGAACACGGCCGCCTGCGGATCCGCGCCGGCCGGCTGGTGCGCGCGCGTCGCGGCGCCGATGCGGTCGAGGTCTTGATCCGCGAGCGCGGCGACAACGTCCTGCTGCAGGAGCGTTACGACGTATTGATCCGCGCCACCGGCCTGGACACCGACATCGAACGCACCACCCATCCCTTGATCGCGCATCTGCGCGAGTCGGGCCTGGTCGCGGCCGACCCGCTGGGCCTGGGCCTGCGCACCTCGGATCGGTTCGAAGCCCTGGACGCCAAGGGCAGCGCGGTGCGCGGCCTGTACGCGCTCGGGCCGCTGCTGCGCGCGCAGCGCTGGGAGATCACCGCCGTGCCGGAGCTACGTCAAGCGGCGCGCGAGCTGGCCGGCGAGTTGCTCGCGACCGCCTCGACCGCGCGCGCCGGCGCCAAACCGCTGGCCGCGACCGGCTGACGCCATGCCGCCACATCGCGGCGCCGCCGCCCGCCTGTAGGAGCGGCGCAAGCCGCGACCACCATGCCGCCACATCGCGCCGCCGCCGTCCGCCTGTAGGAGCGGCGTAAGCCGCGACCACCGCAGCGGTGGTCGCGAGCGCGGCAGCCGAAGACCGGCCATACGGTTCTGGCGAACAACGCCTTGGTGCCAGGCTTCGGCGGCGGACGTGAATGACGTCGCTTCGGCGGTCGCGGCTTACGCCGCTCCTACGACAGGCAGCGCACAACCCGTGCTGGGGTAGGAGCGGCGCAAGCCGCGACCGCCATGTCGCCCCATCGCGGTGCCGCCGCCCGCCTGTAGGAGCGGCGTAAGCCGCGACCATCGCAGCGGTGTGCGCGAGCGTGGTAGCCGAAGCTCAGACCGGGCTGGCGACCGGATAAGGCCGTTCCGTCGGTAGCGCGGCGCCGGCCTCGTCGAGCCGTCCGGCCTGGACCAGCCCGTGGATGCGATGCGCCAGCGGGGTGATGTCGTCGATACGATGGATCCATTGCTCGACGTAACGATCGACCGCAAGCGGGCCGAGGCCGATCTGGATCGAACGGTGCGGCAAGGGACGCAGATGCAGATCGCGTTCCGGATCCCATTGGATGCGGACCGGGTGGGCGCGCTTGTGCTGCTCCCATTCGCCTGGACTCATGTCCGGATCGGGGTGGCTGGCGCAGGCGTGGCGCAAGGCCCATTCGAAACCGGCGCGGTCGATATCGATCGCCAGAACGCGGGCCTGACCGGCGTCTTTGTGGCCCCAGCCGGCGCGATACATCATCCACAGGAACGAAGGCTTGATCCAGGTCATGCGTTCGCGCTTGAACGGCGCGACGAAACGGCCGGCGCGCAGCGCCGCATCGGCGATCGCGTGGGAATAGGCCTGGTAGACGCGGATCGTGGCGTCGTCGTAGACGGCGCGGATCTGGCGATGGGGCACGGCGGACTCGCCGTGGTGGTCGTCCGCACCCATGTGCGGGGTCTTGCTCGGGTTGTCGTCGTTCATTCCGCGCCAGTGTAGCGCGTTGCGCTATCGACCTGGGCAGCGGGCGAGCGCCGGCTCCCGGAGGAGGAGCCGACGTGTGCGGAATCGAACTAACCGGCCGCCGCGTCGCTCAAACGTCCCCGTCCGTCAGCCAGCCCTCGCCGGTGCCGCGATTGAACACCTGGTCCTCGGCCAGCACCTCGCCGGCCGGGATCGAATCCTGCCGGGCCAGGCGTTGGTAGATCGGGGTGAAGTCCGGAGTCGTCGCCTGCATCAGCTGTTCGAAGCTGTCGATGACGAAGTAAGTCTTCTGGAAGGTGTCGATGCGGTAGCGGGTGCGCATGATCCGCTCCAGGTCGAAGCCGATCCGGTTCGGCGCGTTCGATTCCAGGCAGTGGATCGATTCGCTCTTCGACGAGACGATGCCGCTGCCGTAGATGCGCAGGCCGTCGGCCTGCTTGATCAGGCCGAATTCGACCGTGTACCAGTACAGCCGGGTCAGGTGCACCAGCGCTTCGGGGTTGATCCCGTGCGCCTTCACGCCGCCGCGGCCGTAGGCCTGCATGTAGTCGGCGAACACCGGGTTCATCAGCAGCGGCACGTGGCCGAACAGGTCGTGGAACAGGTCCGGTTCGGACAGGTAATCGATCTGGTCGGCGCGGCGGATCCACCAGGTCACCGGGAAGCGGCGGTTGGCCAGGTGATCGAAGAAAGTCAGCTCGGGCAGCAGGCCTTCGACGCCGACCAGCTCCCAGCCGGTGTGGGCGCGCAGCACGCGGTTGAGATCGTCGAACTTCGGGATCCGGTCCGGGGTCATGTGCATGGCGCGCTGCGCAGCCAGGAACTCGTCGCTGGCGCGGCCGACCAGCACCTGCTGCTGGCGCTCGAACAGCTGCGCCCACACCGCATGGTCCTGGCTCGAATACGAAGCCCACGGCTGCTCGACCACGGCGGTCGTGTAGACCGGCACGTAGCCCTTGTCGGTGAGTTGGTGTTCGACGCGCTGCGGGGTGGGCTGCTGGCTGGCCATGGAACGCTCCGTGCGTCCCGGAGAGGGACGCTACGACTGTAACCGTGGCCCGGCGCAATAGGCTTGCGTTATTGCGCGCCCACGCCGGTTTGGCGCAATATCGTTGCGTCAAATCGCCAGGGGGCGCAGCGAATGGCCGCGATCGAGCTGGACCGTACCGACATCGTGCTGCTCGCCGAATTGCAGCGCGAAGGCCGTCTGACCAATGCCGAGCTGGCCGAGCGGGTGCACCTGTCGGCCTCGGCCTGCCTGCGCCGGGTGCAGCGGCTGGAGCGCGAGGGGGTGATCTCCGGCTATCGCGCCGAGGTCGACCCCGAACGCCTGGGCCTGGGCTTGCAGGCCTTCGTCCGGGTGCGCCTGGGCCGCCACGACAGCGAGGCGGTGGCGGCGTTCGCCGAGTTCGTCGACAGCTGGGACGAGGTGGTGGCCTGCTATGCCCTGACCGGCGACATGGACTACCTGCTGCAGATCGTGGTGCGCGACCTCGACCACCTCTCGCGCTTCCTGCTCGACCGCCTGCTCAACCAGGCCGGCGGCGCCGACATCAATTCCAGCCTGGTGCTGCGCACGGTCAAATCCTTCCGCGGCCTGCCCTTGCCGGGACGCTGATCGCGGCTCAGGGGTCGCTCGCCGACGCGTCCGGGGCCGGCTCTTCGGTGGCGGTGTCCTGCGGCGCGGCGGCCGGCGCCTGCGGCGGGAATGCGTCCGGTGCCGGCGGCGCGAGCAGGTCGATGCGGCGGCCGTCGTCGAGTTCGACCTCGATCCGCGAATAGGTCCAGCGGCCGTCGCGGCGTTCGCCGCGCAGATGCACCTGCGCCTCGCCCTTGGGCCCGCTCAGCGGGAACACCGCATCGACTTCGCCGCCCTCGTCGTTCATGTCGAAGCGGCCGCTGCGCATCCAGCCCGAATCCACCGGGCTGCCGAGCGCGGCGATCACCGCCGGATCGTGGCGCGCCAGGCCGGCGGCATGGCGGAAGGGTTCGCCGGGCTTCATCAGCCCGCCCAGCCCGCCGAGGCCGTACATCACCAGGGCGCCCAGCATCAGCCCGGCCAACAGGATCACGCTCAGGCAGCCGGTCGGGACCGCCCATTTCCAGTGCCGGCTCCACCAGCCGGGGTTGGCGCTGTCGTTCATGGGATGGCTCCTTGCGCTGTCCAGGGTTGAGTGTGGTCGCATCCGCGCGCGGCGATCAGCCGATGCCGCCTCGGTTCCGGGCGAATCGGGCGGGCCCTACGCGGGGTGTTAGGGACGGAGGGGATCAAGCGAGCTTAATCCCCTCCGTCCCTGCGTTCTGGCCGATCGCCGCCAGCGCTGCGGCGCGCGCGTGCAGGGCGGCGGTGTCGAAGCACGGGATCGCGACGTCGTCCGGGCCGATCAGCAGGCCGATCTCGGTGCAGCCCAGGATCACGCCTTGCGCGCCCTGCGCGACCAGCCCGGCGATGATGGCCTGGTACTCGCGTCGCGACTCGTCGCGGATCCGGCCCAGGCACAGCTCGTCGTAGATGATCCGGTGCACGCGTTCGCGCGCGGCGGCGTCGGGCACGATCACCTCCAGGCCGTGACGCTCGATCAGGCGCTGGCGATAGAAATCCTGCTCCATGGTGAAGCGGGTGCCGAGCAGGCCGACGCGCTGCAGCCCGGCGGCGCGGATCGCCGCGCCGGTGGGGTCGGCGATGTGCAGCAGCGGCAGGCCGCAGGCGGCTTCGACCGCATCGGCGACCTTGTGCATGGTGTTGGTGCAGATCACCAGCAACTGCGCGCCGCCGTCGCGCAGGCTGCAGGCGGCGCGGCCGAGCAGGGCGCCGGCCGCGTCCCAGTCGCCGGCATGCTGCAGGCGTTCGACCTCGGCGAAGTCGACGCTGTACAGCAGCAGCCGCGCCGAATGCAGGCCGCCGAGGCGTTCGCGCACGGTTTCGTTGATCTGGCGGTAATACGGCAGGGTCGATTCCCAGCTCATGCCGCCGAGCAGGCCGAGGGTCTTCATCGCGGTCGCGGTCATCGCCGCAGTATGTCACGCATGCCCGGCGCGGCGTCCGCTCAGGGCGCGGCCGCGCGGGCGCCGGCGGAGGCCGGCCGGGCGAAGCGCTCGCCGAAGAAATCGCCGCGGTTCCAACGCGGCCGCTGCGGATCGTCGGCGATCAGCTGGCCGATGCGCGCGTTGAGCCGCGCCAGCCGCGCCGCATCGGCGTACTGGATCGGCTGCGAGGCGTCGTCGCCGGGTTGGTGGTAGCGCTCGCGCAGGAATTCGCCCAGCACCGCGCGACCGTCGGCGCCGGCGTCGCGCGCCTGGATGCCGCCGGTCAGGTACACCGCCGGAATGCCGGCGCGGATGAAGGCGTACTGGTCGCTGCGGATGAAGATGCTTTCTTCCGGATTCGGGTCCGGGCTCAGGCGCAGGCCGACTTCGCCGGCGGCGCGTTCGAGCGTCGCCTGCAGGCTGGAATGCTCGACCCCGACCGGAATCGCGTCGCGGGTGGGGGTCAGCAGCACCGGCATGTCCATGTTGACGTTGGCGACGATCGAGCCGGCCGCGACGCTGGGATGGCGCGCATACCACTGCGCGCCGAGCAGGCCTTTTTCCTCGCCGGTCACCGCCAGGAACAGCAGCGAGCGCTGCGGCGGCGAGGGCGCGCGCGCCAGCTGCTGCGCCGCTTCGAGCAGGATCGCCACGCCCAGGGCGTTGTCGAGCGCGCCGTTGTAGATCGCGTCGCCGCGCACCGGCGCGCCGATGCCGACGTGGTCGAGATGCGCGCTGAACAGCACGTGCTCGCGCGCCAGCGCCGGATCGGCGCCGGGCCGCAACGCGACCACGTTGCGCGATTGCGCCGGCGCGATCCGGGTCAGCGACGACAGCTCCAGCGTGCCGGGCAAGTCGTAGCCGCGCAGGCTGCCCTCGCGCGCATCGCGGAACACCTGCTGCGCGTTGCGGCCGCCGGCATCGAGCAGCAGCGGCGCGGCCGCGGCGGACACGTTGGCGATCACCTGCAACTGCGGGAAGGTGTCGATCGCGCGGCCGTCGGCGTCGCGCAGGCGCATGCCCGGCCGCGCCCAGTTCTGCGCGCCGCGCGCCCACGGCTGGCGTTTTTCCTCGTCTTCGGTCGAGACGATCACCGCGCCGACCGCGCCGCGCGCGGCCAGGGCGGCGAACTTTTCCCGCATCGAGCTGTAGAACGCGCGCCGGTCGATATCGAAGCGCGCCGGCGCGCCGTGCAGCAGCACTGCGATCTTGCCGCGCAGCTCGAGCCCGGCGAAGTCGTCGTAATCGAGTTCCGGCGCGTGCACCGCATGGCCGACGAACACCGCCGGCGCCGCGATCCGCGCCTGGGCGCGGTCGAAGTCGAGTTGCGGCAGGAACTGTTCGCGATAGGTCAGCGCCACCGTCGCCGCGGGCCGGCGCACCACCAGGCTGCCGCCGCCATCGACCCGCTGCGCGCGCAGCAAGGGCACGCGCTGGAAATAGCTGCCGTCGTCGCCGGCCGGGCGCAGGCCGATCGCGCGCAGGCGCTGGGCGACGTACAGCGCGGCAAGATCGTAGCCGCGGGTGCCGGTTTCGCGGCCTTCGAGCAGATCGTCGGCGAGAAAGCGAAGATCGGCCTCGATCCGGCGCGCGTCGGCGCCGGCGGCGGGATCGTAGGCGTCCGCCGGCGGTGCCGGCGCATCGCGCTGGCAAGCGGCCAACAGGCACAAGGCGGCGGCCCAGGCCCAGCGGGACATACGGCCGGCCAGTCGGCCGGATCGGAACGAACGGCGCATCGGATCCCCCACGGTCGCGAAGCGGCGCGCGCCCGGCGGCGCGCGAATGCCGCCGACGCTAGCACCGCCGCGCGCGCGCCGCCACGGCCGCAGCGTCCGCGGCGCTGCGCGCGAACCGGGAACAACCTGTGCCGCGATCGCAATCCTGCGCTGCGACAGCGGTCGCACCGGCGGGCGCGAGCATGAATGCGGCCGGGCCGACGCATTCATGCCGCGCGCCGCGGCCGTCCGCGGCGACCGTCGCCGTCGCCGTCGCCACGCTCACCGAATCTATAGGCCGGGCGACCGCGCGCCCGGCACGCAGGCGCCGCCCGTCCCAGAACCGGACATCCGTTGCCGTGGCCTGTCCGGCGCGGGAAAACAGCTGCGTTCACCCCTACGCCACCCCCCACCGAGGAGTCGCTCATGCCTACGATTACCGCGCCCATCGTCGCCGCTTACTGCGAAGGCCTGTTTTCCAAGACCGGCGGCAAGAGCTACATCGAAGGACTCAAGAACTCCAAGTTCAACACCGCGATCCTGGCGCTGGCCCATCCGCACTACCAGGACAAGTCGCCGCCGGCGCCGGACGCCTTCAAGGGCGACCTGTACTACAACGACACCGAAATCTTCGCCAACGGCAAGTATGTCGGCCCGGCCGAATGGATACCGCTGGTGAATTCGCTGACCCTGGGCGAGACCGGCATCGAGCGGGTCTGGCTGTCGATCGGCGGCGGCGGCGTGGGCGACTACGGCAACATCCAGAAGCTGATCGCCGAGTACGGCACCGGCGAGAAGAACCCGCTGTACCAGAATCTGGTCGCGCTGAAGAACACCTTCCCGGCGATCGAGGCGATCGACCTGGACGACGAGGAAATGCAGGACACCAAGCTGATCGTCGAGTTCAGCCGCATGCTCGGCAAGATCGGCTTCCACGTCACCTTCTGTCCCTACTACAACCCCGACTTCTGGGTCGGCTGCCTGGCCGAACTGGAGAAGAGCGATCCCGGTCTGGTCATCGCCTTCAACCTGCAGTGCTATTCCGGCGGCGCGGGCAACGATCCGGACGACTGGATCCAGGCGCTGCGGCAGAAGCTCGGCGCCGGTTTCCCGGCCAGTTTCGTGATTCCCGGCGTGTCGACCGATTCGACCCCGAACCAGGTCCAGCAGCAGTACGCGCAATGGGCCAGCGACGGCATCGGCGGCGGCTTCCTGTGGACCTACGAATCGGCCGGCACCCAGGCGCCGGACTACGCCGCGGCGATCGCCACCGGCCTGGGCACCGCCGCGGCGTTGCGCGGCTCAGTCGAAGTAGAACGACGCCCCGATACCGCCCGTTAAATCGGGGCTGTCGCGGTCCAGGCCGACGTCGAACGAGGCGTCGAGCTGCACGCGCGGGGTCGCCATCCAGGTGACCCCGCCGCCTGCGACCGACGTGGTCGAGGCATGGTCCTGGCGCGACACGCCGGCTTCGACATAGACCGCGATGCGGTCGTTCAAGGCCAGGCTCAGGCTCGGCGACCAGGTCCAGGTGTTCAGGCCGTCGCTGCGGTCGAGGTTGAAGTACAGCGCGCCGGACAGCCGCTCGTCGAAGTCGTAGCCGAGCGTGGTGCCCAGCGTGTATTGAGTCGCGCCGTTGCTGAACTCGCGATCGCCGCTGGCTGCGGCGACGCCGGCCAGCACGGCCCACGAGAACGCCTCGTGCGCGCTCGGCAGCGCCGCCTTCAACGCCAGGCCAGTGTCGCCGGCGCCGTGGCGCGAGCGGCGCCCGTCCGCATCGCGTTCGCGCAACCGGTTGTAGGGCGAACCCGACAACTGCAGTTCGACCCGATCGCTCAGGCCCAGGCGCAGATTGGTGTTGGCGCTGTACAGCGTGCGCCGCGCGCCGCCTTCGCGGTCGCGCTCGAAATCCGGCAGGCCCTGTTCCCAGGCGAAGGCGCCGCGCGGCAGGGTGTCGGTGGAGAACGAAATGCCGGGACGGTCGAACGACGGCGCCGACTCCTGTGCCAGCGCCGGCGACGACAGCGCGGCCAGGGCGACCGCAGCGAAACCACCCCTCACGGTGCGACCCAGCGGCCGCGCTGCATCTCGCAGGCCTGCTTGATCGCCGCGATCTGCTCGGGGCTGCGCTTGTAGTAGTGGATCCGCGCCTGCGCGCCCATCGGCGACTCGCACACGCCGTTGGCGCCGGCCGGGCAGCTTTCGACCCGGCGCGCGGTCACCTGACCGCCCATCTCCGCCAGCCCCGGCACGCTGCCGTTGCACTGCTGCTTCTGCAGCTCCTCCGGTACCGGCTGCTCGGTCTGGGTGCATTCGTTGACCGGCTGGCCCATCACCTGCCCTTCCAGCAGGCAGGCGCTGCCGGCGTGGGCCAGCGGGGCGAGGGCGAACAGGGCAACGGCGGCGAGGATACGGGACTGGCGCATGACGCAACCTTGGTCACAGGAGCGGGCGGCGCCCGCGGTGCGCAGACCTTACTGCAGAACGCCGGTCCGCGCAGCGTGGGCTGGCGGACCGGCGTGGCGGCTCAGTGATAGCGCACCGACGGGTCCCAGCGCGAGGTGTCGCAGAAGTTGTCGCCCTTCGGCGCGACGATGAAGAACAGGCTGTCGCCGGCGGCGACGCTGCGGTCTTGGGCGATGCTGCGCCCGACCGTGTCGGCGTTGGCGATGTCGGCGGAAAAGATCTCGGTGCCGTTGTGCGCTACCGAGGCATTGACGCCATCGCCGCAGTTCACGTCGGCGTCGCGCAGCGTGCCTTCGATGCGGACCGTACCCGCCTTGGGCGCGATCCACTGCAGCGCCGGCATCTGGGTCGTGGCGGGGTGCATCGCGTCGCTGTAGATGCGCGCCCACTCCTCGCTGCCGACCCAGTAGCTGCCGGCCCAGCTCATCGGCGACAGGCCGGCGCCTTCGCCGCGCAGATAGCGCCAGACCTGGCCCTGGGTCGAGGCGAAGTCGGCCGACTGGCGGTAAGCGTCGACCGAGGCGCCGAGATTGACCTCCCAGCGATAGATGCCGAAGTTGCTTGCCATGTAGGTCGGGTCCTTCATGCAGTACAGGTAGAAGGACTGGCCGGCTTCGGCGTTGACCGCGCCGTTGCGGTCGGCGATGGTGCAGTACTGGTAGCCTGCATCCGGCTTGAGCGAATGGGCCGGTTCGTCGGCGACGACGAAGGCGGGTGAGGGGTTCCAGTTCACCGCGTCGGTGGACTCGTACAGCTTGACGCTGGAATTGATCCGGGTGGTGTCGTTGGGATCGCCGTTGGCCTTCCAGGTCATCGCGGTCAGCGGCATGTAGAACTTGCCGTCGTAGCTGCTGCGCACGGCCTGGGTGTGGGTGATGCCCCAGATCGACAGCGGCTGCCACAGGCCGCCCAGACCGTTCTGGGTGAAGCCGTTGCCGTCGTACTTCTTCCACAGGCCGGCATTGAGCTGGCCCGCGCGCGCCGAGGCGATCACCTCGGCGACGCTGGCGCGGGCCACGGCCATGCCGATGCAGCCCGGCGTGCTGGGTTCGCTGGCCGGGCATTGCGGAACCGCGCCGCGCAGCGAGTCGACGTAGTAGACGTGGAAGTAGCCGTCCTTGATCAGATAGGGCGCGCCCTGAATGTTGTGCGGCTGCGGGTCGCCGTAGGCGCTGACGATGCGGCCGAGGTAGTTCCAGGTATTGCCGTAGTCGCTGGACCAGGCCAGGCCGATCCGGGTCCGGCCTTCGCGATTGCCCGGGCCGCCGCTGCCGGCGACGTTCTCCTCGTGCACGAAGGCCAGCAGTTCGTTGCCTTCGGCGCTGGGCTGGTACAGGCTCACGAACCACAGATTGGTCACATCGGTGTGGCCGACCTGGGTGAAAGCGGTGCCTGTGCCGTTGCCGCAATAGTTCGCCGGAGTGCGATTGCACATTTCCTTCTGCCAGACGAACTGACCATAAGGCGCGTCCAATCCACCGCGATGCAGGGTATGGACGATACCGCCGCTGTGGCGCCAGGCCGATGCCAGCCAGTAGCGTTCGGTGCTGGTGGTGTAGGTCGACAGCGAGCCGTCGAGCTGGGTGCCGGCCAGGCTGCCCTGGGTCATTTGGCCCGGCGTGGCGACGATCACCGGCGAAGTGACGCGCGAAACGGTCGCGGTCTGGGCGCCGGCCTGGCCGGCGAGGCCCAGCGACAAGGCCAGGCAGAGCGTAGCGCAACGCAGGCGCAGGGTGCGGAACTCGCTCATGGAGCATCCTTGAGTTTGGGTCGCCTTCGCGCGGTCGACAGGGGCGCATGCGGCGACGGGACGGAATACAGGGGGGCGGACGCCGCCGTCGATGCGAGCCGCGACCGAAGCCGGATGCGTCCGATGCGGTCGGCCGTCGTCGCTTCGCCGTAAAGCACATGCGAAGCGCGATTGCAGTCCGGAGCGGACTCTAGCGCACTCGGATCGCGTCAAGTAAGACGAGGCCGGCGACGTGCAATGTGTCTTGCGAAGCGCGAATGTGCTGGCCCGCGCCATCGATTCGATCGCCGCGGCTAGCGCTCAGGCACTCGGCCATGGCTGCACACACAGGCAATGCCGATGTACTTTCCAATTCCGCTCCGGCGACCGCGGTCCGAACACAACATAGTTGACGATCTGGGCGGACGGAAACTCCCAGATTTGCGCCTGGGCAATATCCATGCGTGGCGGCGGCAGCGCGGCGCGCAGCGCTTGCGCGCTGCGGCGGAACTCCGGCATCAGGACGCGCCGGCGTCGATGGCGGCGAAACAGCTGCACCTCGGATAACCAGCCGCGACTGACGAAGTTGAACCAGTACGGCGCGCGATAGCCGAACAGCGTGAATCTCAACACCGTAGGGCCGTGGTGACACGGCTCGAAGTGTTCGCTTGGAATCAGGTCGTACAGGTCGGAGCGGGTGATGCCCCAAGGCACCACCACGCCGTACTCCGGAACCGGAATACCGATTCCGGGATCGCAATAGGGAAGCATTGCGCGCGGGCTCGGGGCGAGCCGGATGCGGACAGGTGCGCGCAGTCTAAACGGCGTGGCTGTCGCTGCGCAGGCTCTTGTCTGAAAAATGGCCCCGCCGGCGCCGTCGACTACTCCTCCGGCTCGCGCCGCGGCGGGAACCGCAGCACGGTGCCGGTCTGCACGTCGCGCGGGTCGGGGCGGTTCCACAGCACCGGCACTTCGCGCGGCTTGGGCGGTTCCAGTTCGTCGTCCAGCGGCACCAGTTCGGCGTCTTCTTCGTCTTCCCAGCTGTAGCGCTTGCGCGGCGGCAGCGGGTCGCGCAGGCGGAAGGCGTAGGCGGCGATCACGCCGGCGACGGCGCCGCCGAGGTGGGCCTGCCAGGACACGCCGATCTCGCGCGGCAGCACGGTCAGCAGCATGCCGCCGTAGAGCAGGAAGGCGATCATCGCCGCGGCGATCGAGGCCCGGTCGCGGCGCAGCAGGCCCAGGGTCATGACCAGGAACATCAGCCCGTGGGTGAGGCCGCTGGCGCCGAGGTGGTAGCTGCCCGGCTCGCCGAGCAGCCAGGCGCCCAGGCCGGAGCCGAGCCACAGCAGCGGCAGGGCGCGGATGGTCGCCTTGGGGTAGACCGCGCCGGCCAGGCTGCCGAGCAGCAGCAGCGAGGTCGCGTTCGCCGCCAGGTGTTCGATCGAACCGTGCAGCAAGGGCGCGGTCAGCAGGCCGAGCAGGCCCGCCGCCGACCAGGGCTGGACGGTGAACGGGCGCGGGTCGAACAGGCTCTGGGCGCTGAACACCGCGACCAGGACCAGGACGAAGCCCAGGCTGAGGTTGAGCGCGCGCAGCAGCCGCGCGCGGTCGGCCTTGCGCTGGGCCGGGGTGTCGGGGATCGGGGCGTCGGTGGGCAGGTGCATGGGGATCAGATTGGCACCGGCGGCGGGCAAAACAAGCCGGCCGGCGCGGGCTTCTTCGTCCCGCAGGCGGGATTGCGACGCCGATCGGCCAGCGGCCGCACCGGGCCGGCGGCGCCCGGCCCGGTAGAATGGCCGGATGACTACCGAAATCCCCACCGTACGCCTCAAGAACGCCTGGAAATCCACCCATCCCTGGATCTTCCAGCGCCTGGTCGACAAGCCCGCCCAGCGCCCCAAGCCGGGCGCGATCGTCGACGTGGTCGGCGTCGACGGCGTCTGGATCGGCCGCGGCTTCTACAACGGCCATTCGCGCATCGCCCTGCGCATGCTGGAAAACGATCCCGATGTGGCGATCGACGCCGACTGGTTCGCGCGCAAGATCGCCGCGGCGGTGTCGCTGCGCCGCGACGTGCTCAAGCTCGATCAGGTCAGCGACGCCTGGCGCGTGGTGCACAGCGAAGGCGACGGCATCAGCGGCCTGGTCGTGGACCGCTACGGCGACCTGCTGGTGGTCGAGTACTTCAGCGCCGGCGCGTTCCGCCACCGCGAATGGATCTACGACGCGCTGCGCGCGCAGTTCCCCGGCTGCCGCTTCTACGCCTTCGCCGACGAACACGTGCAGAAGCAGGAAAGCTTCGACTTCCGCGGCACCGAGGCGGTGCCGCCGGCGATCATCACCGAGTACGGAATCAAGTTCCGCGCCGATCCGGCCGGCGCGCACAAGACCGGCTTCTTCGCCGACCAGCGCGAGAACCGCGAGTGGCTGTCGCAGCAGGTCGCCGGCAAGCGCGTGCTCGATCTGTGCTGCAACACCGGCGGCTTCGGCGTCTACGCCAAGGCGCGCGGCGCCGAGGAAGTGATCGGCGTGGACATCGACGCCGACGTGATCAACATCGCCAAGGGCAACGCCAAGCTCAACGGCGCCCACGTCAAGTTCGTCCAGGCCGACATCTTCCCCTACCTGCGCGACCTGGGTAACGCCGGCGAGCGCTTCGACGTGGTGATCCTGGATCCGGCCAAGATGACCCGCGACCGCGAGCAGGTGATCGCGGCGCTGAAGAAGTACCTGGACATGAACAAGCTGGCGCTCAGCGTGGTCAAGCCCGGCGGCCTGTTCGCGACCTTCTCCTGCACCGGCCTGGTGTCGGAGGACCAGTTCCTCGACATGCTGCGTCGCGCCGCGTTCTACGCCGGGCGCACGGTGCAGGTGCTCAAGGTCGCCGGCGCCGGCGCCGACCACCCCTGGCTGGCGCAGGTGCCGGAGTCGCGTTACCTCAAGGCAGTGTTCTGCCGCGTGCTGGACTGAGCGCGGCCGGTCGAAACGAGCTGGGCGCCGCCGGCCGGACCCGGGTCCGGCCGGCGCGGTTCTAGCGCGGGCGCATCCCGTTCGTGGGCAGGCTCAGCACGCTGGGGTGTTCCACCGCCTGCTTGATCTGCAAAGCGAATTGCTGGCAAACCATCCCGCGCTGCGGGGTGTCCTTGATCCCGTCGTAGAAGCGGTTGGCTTCGTCGAAACCGATCTGGAACTCGGCCTCGATGTCCACCGCCTGGCCGGCGGGCAGGGCGGCGTTGGCGGTGTTCGCCTCGGCCTGGAACTTGTTCCTGTGCCGGCGCAACAGGTCCGCATCGAAACCGCAGCGGGTGCCGAACTGGTAGCTCATGCCGGTCGCGCGGGCGACCGAGGCGATGGCGCCGGCGGGGCCGTCGTTCGCGGCCAGCGCGGGCGAGGCGGACAGCAACAGCGACAACAACAGCGCGGGCGATCTCATCGGCGGTCCGTTTCGGTGGCGGTGGGACGGGATTCTGCACCAGGGCCGAGCCGTGGCTGCGACAGAACCCGGCGCCGGTGTCGCGCCGGACCGGCTCAGTCGCGCCACCACAGCACCGCCGGCGGATCTTCCGGACGCAACTGGTCGGCGTTCAACAGCGTCTCCAGGCGCAGCCCCGGCAGGCGCAGGCTGAGCGCGGTGGCGACTTCGCGGTAGCCGGGCCAGTCGAACGGCAGTTCGAGCCGCTGGCCGGCGGCGGTGCCCAGTTCGACGAAGGTCTGGCGTTGCCCGTCGGCGTCGATCGCGTAGGCGTCGACGCCGTCGATCTCGTTCCAGCGCACGCCGTAGATCCGGCCGGCGCCGTCGTCGCGCCAGACGCCGCGCGGGTCGGCGTACAGCCTGGGGGCATGCGGATTCATCGGCGGGCCGTCCTGGTCGCGGCTACCGGGGGAGCGGCGGCCGGCCTTGCTCGAAGGGGAACTCCTGTCCACTCCGATTTCATACCCGCGATCGGCGGCCGCGGAAGGGCGCCGGCGACCGCCGATGCCGATATTGCGATGGATCTCACAAAAACGCCCCGACCCGGTGCGGACTGCGCACCGGGTCGGGGTCGTGGCCTGCCGATTTAGCGAGCCGATTTTAACGAGCCGATTCAGCAAGCGGATTCAGCGAGCGGCAGCGACGGCGCCTGCGATCGGAGTGGCGGTGCGGGCCGCCGCCGGGGCCGCGACGACGCGGCGGTTGGCCAGGATCACTCCGGCGAACACCAGCGCCACCGCCGGGATGAAGCTCCAGCCCAGGCGTTCGTCGAACAGCACCGCGCCCCAGATCACCCCGGTCAGCGCGACCACGTAGCCCAGCTGGCTGTAGGCGACGCTGTCGGCGATGCGCTGCAGGGCAGCGGCGGCGACGTTGGCGGCCAGGGTCACCAGCACCATCGCCAGCAGCAGCGGCCAGGCCTCGGCGATCTTGGCCGCGCTGCCCTGCAGCTCGGCGCCGGCCAGCAGCGGCAGCACCGCCAGGGCCTGGACCAGCATGGTGCCGGCGGTGGACATCGGCGCGCTCAGGCCGGCCGGCCAGCGGCGGCTGCGGTAGACGTTGCCGATCGCCAGCAGCACCGGCACGCCCAGCGCCGCGCTCAGCGCCAGGGCCTGCTCCGGCTCCACCGCCTGCGCCCGCGGCGCCAGCACCAGCAGCACCCCGACCAGGCCCAGGGCGGTACCGGCCAGCGCGGTCGGGCTCGGCCAGCGGCGTTCGACCAGGGCGTTGAACAGCGAGGTGAACATCGGCGACAGGGTCACCACCACGGCGAAGATGCCGGCCGGGATCCGCGCCAGCACCCAGTTGCCGAGCAGGGCCGAGCCGGCGACCGCGATCGCGCCGGCGGTGGCGTAGAAGCGCAGCGTGGCCGGGTCCAGGGGCAGGCGCTGGCCGCGGCCGCGCAGCACCGCCAGGATCAGGCCGGCGGCGCCTGCGGTCTGCACGAAGGAAACGATGAACGGGTTCAGCCCCTGGCTCAGCAGCAGCTTGCTCAGCACGAAGATGGCGCCGACCAGGCTGCCGGCGGTCAGGGTCAAAACGAGGCGCAGTGCGGTGGCGTTCATGGCGGCGGGAGGCGGTGGCGGTGAGGTCGGAGGCCAGATTAGGCGTCCGCGGCGCGCGGATAATCGGCCTCCAAGTGGCTAGACTGTTTCCCTATGTCAACAATCCTGCCCAGTAAGCTGCCGGTCCCGGACCTCGCCGGCCTGCTCGCCTTCGTCCGCGTCGCCGAACTCGGCAGCTTCGTCCGCGCGGCCGACGCCCTGGGCCTGTCCAAGGCCGCGGTCAGCAAGCAGGTGTCGGCGCTGGAGCGCCGGCTCGGCGCCCAGTTGCTGCACCGGACCACCCGCCGGCTGAGCCTGACTGAGGCCGGCCAGGCCTATCTGCGCCATGCCCAGGGCGCCTTCGCCGAGGCGCGCGCGGCCGAGGACGCGGTCGCCGGCACCCACGCCGCGCCGCAGGGCCGGTTGCGGGTGTCGGCGCCGATGACCTTCGGCGCCCTGCACGTGGCGCCGTGGCTGGCCGGGTTCCTGGCCCGCTACCCGCAGGTCGACCTGGACCTGCAGCTCGACGACCGCGAGCACGACCTGGTCCAGGGCAGCTTCGACCTGGCGATCCGCCTGGGCCGGCTGGAAGCCTCCAGCCTGGTCGCGCGCACCATCGCCTACAGCCGGGTGCTGGTCTGCGCCGCGCCGGCCTACCTGGAGCGCGCCGGCCGGCCGCAGCGCCCGGACGAACTGGGCAGCTACGACTGCCTGCACTTCACCCTGTCGGCCAGCGGCCGCACCTGGAGCTTCGCCCGCACCGGCGAGGTGGTGCGGGTGGCCTTGGGCGCGCGCCTGGACGCCAATTCCAGCCTGGCGCTGAAGGCGGCGGCGCTGGCCGGCGCCGGAATCGTGCGCGTGCCCGAGTTCGCGGTCGCGCGCGAGCTGGCCGAGGGCGCGCTGGTGCAGGTGCTGCCGGACTGGGAGCTGCCCGGCCTGGACGTGCATGCGGTGATGCCCGAGCGGCGCTACGTGCCGGCCAAGGTGCGCGCCTTCGTCGAGCACCTGGTCGAAGCCTGGATGCACGGCGGCGGCTGGAGCGACCCGCGCTCGCTCCAGCCGCGCCGGCCGGCCGCAAGGGACGGAGGGGATTAAGCCGGTGGCTTGATCCTCTCCGTCCCTGAGTGCGTACGCGGCGAGAGTCGCAGCCGCTGCGCTGCTGGCCGCGCATCTCAGAAGCTGAGACTCATCTCGTTAGACTAGTGGCGAACAACCGCGCTTCGAACTTGCAAGTGCGGAAGGGACGGAGGGGGTTAAGCCTCTGGCTTAACCCCCTCCGTCCCTACTAACCGAGCGTTCCGATGCCCCTCACCGCCGCCCTCGTTTCCATCGCGTTCGCACTGCTGATCGGGGCCGTCCTGGCCTGGCTGCTGGCCCGCGCCAGCGCCGCGCGCGCGCTGGAAACCGCGCGCGCCGAGCTCGGCGCGCAGTTGAACGCGGCCCAGCTCGAACGCGCCCAGCTGGCCGAGCGCGCCGCGCGCATTCCCGAGCTGCAGGCGCGCGTGGACGAACTGGAAGACCAGCGCGACGCGCTGGTGCGCGACAGCGGCGGCCTGCGCGAGAGCATCGGCCGCACCGCCGCCGAACTGGACAAGGAACAACAGAGCCTGCAGCGCCTGCGCCTGGAGTTCGGCGCGCTGGAGCGTTCGCGCGACGAAGCCGCGGCGCAGTCGCAGCAGCGCTCGGTCGAGCTGGAGCGGCTGTCGACCCAGCTCGACGCCGAGCGGCGCCAGGCGCAGGAGAAGATCGCCCAGCTGCGCGAAGTGCGCGAGGACTTGTCGGTCCAGTTCAAGAACCTGGCCAACGACATCCTGGAAGAGAAGAGCAAGCGTTTCACCGAGCAGAACCGCAGCCACCTGGGCCAGTTGCTCGATCCGCTGCAGCAGAAGCTCACCGAGTTCCAGGCCAAGGTCGAGACCGTCTACGACCAGGAGACCCGCGATCGCACCGCGCTGGGCGAGCAGGTGCGCCAGCTGATGGCGCTGAACCAGTCGCTGAGCGAGGACGCCAAGAACCTGACCACCGCGCTCAAGGGCTCGAGCAAGACCCAGGGCGCCTGGGGCGAGCTGATCCTGGAGCGGGTGCTGGAATCGGCCGGCCTGCGCAAGGGCGAGGAATACGACGTGCAGGAAAGCCACGGCACCGAGGACGGCGAACGCCGCCCGGACGTGACCGTGCACCTGCCCGAAGACCGCCACCTGATCGTCGACGCGAAGCTGTCGCTGGTCGCGTACGAGCAGTTCGTCAGCGCCGAGAACGAGGACGACCGCGCGCGCGCGCTGAAGCGGCACATCGAGTCGATGCGCCAGCACATGCGCGGGCTGTCGGACAAGCGCTACCAGGAGCTGTACGGCCTGCGTTCGCTAGATTTCGTGCTGATGTTCGTGCCGATCGAGCCGGCCTTCATGCTCGCGGTCGCCAACGACCGCGGTTTGTTCATGGAGGGCTGGGAGCGCAACGTGCTGATGGTCAGTCCGTCCACGCTGCTGTTCGTGCTGCGCACGGTCAAGCATCTGTGGCGGCAGGAGGCGCAGAACCGCAATGCGCAGGAGATCGCCAAGCGCGGCGCGCAGCTGTACGACCGCCTGTGCGCCTTCGTCGCCGATCTGGAAAAGGTTGGCGAGCGCATCGAGCAGGCCAAAACGAGTTTCGATGCGGCGCACGGCAAGCTGGCGTTGAACAAGGGCAACGTGATCCGCCAGGCGGAGATGCTGCGCGAACTGGGGGTGAAGCCGAACCGGGCCCTGCCGGCGGCCCTGGTCGAGCTGTCGGCCGACGGCGATGCGCCTGCCGGCGACGCGTCCAGCGACGGCCTGCCCAGCGATAGCCCGCCCAGCGACGGCCCGCAACCGATCGAAGGCGCCGCCGGCCTGCCGCCGCCGGCCGACGAAGCCTAGCCCTTGTAGGAGCGGCGTCCCACAGGGATTTCCTTCGCTCATAAGCCGCGACCGCCATCCCGCCCATTCGCCGCGTCTTTGTCCTAGGCCCTTGTAGGAGCGGCGTAAGCCGCGACCGCGCTCTTGCGGTCTCGCGGCGTTCGTCGTTCGAAGGCTTCTAAAGCTCTTAAGGCTTCAAAGCTTTAAAGCTCTAAAGCTCTAAAGCAAAGCTTCCGTCCGCAAGCGGCCGGGTCACTTTCTTTGTCCAAGGCGACAAAGAAAGTAACCAAAGAAAACGCCATAACTGTTTCGAATCAAAAGCCACTATGGGACGAGGCCTGCGCAGGGCTGCTCCGCACAGGCCATCCATGGCCTGGCTGCGCACGGCCCGCATCCTTGCGGGCCGCCCTTCGGGGCTTCAGGGCGTTCTCGCGAGGCCGGTTCTGCGCCAAGCTCTTTACGGCAACGGCAACGGCAACGGCAACGGCAACGGCAGCGGCAACTGCTGATCGGCGTTGTCTGACGCGCGATGCCTTGGCCCCACCGAATTACGGCGACGCACAAAACAAAACGGCCCGGATCGCTCCGGGCCGTTTCGCTTTCGCTGTTCGTCGCGCCTATGCCGCTCAGCCGCCGTCGGTCGGCATCACCGGCATCGCGTCGGCGGGGACGCTGGGGTTGCTGTCGTCCTGCAGGTACTCGGGCAGCTGGCTGTCGCCGTTCTTGTCCATGCGGTCGCCGAAGATCTGGTAATCGCGGCGCTGCATCCAGGAATCGCGGACCAGGGCGTACTCGTCCTCGGCGCCGTCGCGCAGGCTGTCCAGCGGCAGCAGTTGGGCGCGCACGTCGACCAGTTGCAGGCCCTGCAGCGGAATCCGGATGCGGTCGCGCTCGACCTGGCGCAGCGGGCTCAGCGGGGCGTCGCCGAGGGCGCCGAACGAATCGCGCACGGTGCGCGGGCCGAACAGCGGCAGTTCGACGTAGCGCGAACGCTTCCAGCCCCACACGCCCAGGGTCTGGCCGAAGTCCTCGCTGCGGTTGGGCAGCTTGGCGTCGCTGGCCGGATCGAAGATGCCGCCGATGCCCAGGGTGGTGTTGAGGGCGAAGCGGCCCAGCGACTGCGCCGCCTGCTTGGGCTTGCCCTGCAGCAGCGCGTTGAGCGCCGACACCGGCTGGCCGAGGTTGTTGAAGAAGTTGCTCACGCCCAGCCGGATCGGCCGCGGCACGACCTTGCTGTAGGCGCGCGCCAGCGGCCGGGCGATGCCGCGGTCGACCGCCATGTTGAAGCGGTGCATCTTGCGGTTGTAGCGCTCCCACGGATCGTAGGCGCCCGGCACCGAGGCCGGCGCCGGCAGGGTCGGGTCGGCGACCGGATCGTAGTCCTGCGGCTGCACCCCGTAGATCTCGTCGAAATCGCGTTCGGCGTCGGTGCGCTGGTCGTCCGGATTCGCGCTCGCGGTCGCGCTGGGCGGGGCCGGCGGCGGCGCGTCGGTGCGTTCGACGTCGGCCGTGGCGGCGGGCTCGACCTGCGCCGCAGGCGCCGGTTCGGCCTGCGCCACGCTCTCGCCGGCGGCGACCGCGGCGCTGCCGGCCATCGCCAGCGCGCGCGCCGAATCGGTCTGCACCGGCGCCGGTGCGGCGATCGCCGCGGCCGATGCGTCGTGGCCGACGCCGCTGTTCGGTGCGGCCAGTTCTACGGTCGGAACTTCGGCCGCCGACGCCGCGACGGCGCTGGACTGGGCGAAGGCGGGAACGCTGGGCAGCGCGGCCAGGGCCAGGCCGAGCGCGAAAGTGAGTGCGTGGGGGCGCATGGGTTGCAGTCTAGTCTTCCAGGACAACGGGTGGGGGCAGCCAGGGCCCGATCCTCGGGCGAAGGCGACCGCAACGGATGTGGGAGGCGCCGGCCGGATCAGCGACCGAAGCCGAGCGCGTCGTCGAGGCGATAGGCGTCGCGCAACTCGGCCAGGCCGGGCGGCGTTCCGATCACCTCGACGCCGGGCGCCAGCGAGGCCAGCTCCGCCAACAGCGCCAGGCCGGCGCTGTCGACCGACGCCACCGCCGACAGGTCGAAGCGGCGCGCGCCGGGCGCCAGCGCGCGCGCCTGCGGCCACAGCGTCGCCGCCGCGGCGCGGTCGAGCGCGCCGGCGAAGCTCAGCGCATCGCCGTCCTTGCGCACGCTGGCGGGAGCGCCGGCCATGCTCAGTTGCCGCCGGCCTGGGCCTGCAGCTTGCCGGCCTTGAGTTCGGCGGCGACCTGGGCGATCGGCTTCTGGCTCAGCGGCGCGTCGAACTGATTGCGGAAGGTCTGGACGAAGCTGACGCCTTCGACCATCACGTCGAACACCTTCCACTGCTGGCCGTTCTTGCGCAGCAGGTAGTCGACCGGCACCGGCTCGCCGCCCTGGCGCAGGAACTCGCTCGACACCTTGACGATGGCGCCGCCGCGCAGCGGGGTCTCGGACTTGATCCGCACCTTGAGCTTGGTGTTGAAGTCCAGCAGGGCCGAACCGTAGCGCTGCATCAGGCTGCCGGTGAGGGCGTCGGCGAAGGCGTTGACGTCGCCGTCGGAGGCGCCGCGGCCGTGCGTGCCCAGGACCAGGCGCGCGGCGTAGTTGCGGTCGAACACCTGGTTGAACTCGGTCGAGATGAACTGGCTCAGCGCGGCGCGGTTCTTGGTGAACTCGGCGCGGCGCGCTTCCAGGGTCGACAGGATGCGGGTGCTGTTGTTCAGCACCATCGCGCTCGGCGAACCGGCCGCCGGAACGGCCTGGCCGGCCGCGGCGGTGGCCTGGGCGAAGGCGAGGCTGGGCGCGCCGGCGAGCAGGGCCGAGGCGACGACGATGGAAATCAGGGAGCGCTTCATTTCTGGGTCTCGTCCGTGGTGGGGGCGGCTTCGCCCTGGAGGTAGTCGGGGACGCCGGCGTCGGCGGGCTTGGCTTCGCCGCCCGCATTGCCGCCTTGTGCGCCACCGCCGCTGAACATGTACTTGCCGACCAGCTGAATGAGGTCGATCGCCGGCTGGGTCAGGTAGATCTCGTCGCCGGGCTTGAGGTTTTCCGGGTCGCCGCCTGGGGTCAGGCCGATATAGCTCTCGCCGAGCAGGCCGCTGGTGAAGATGCCGGCGGCGGTGTCGGCCGACAGCTTGTCGTAGCGCTTGTTGATCGCCAGGGTGACGATCGAGTTGTACTTGACCGGGTCCAGCGAGATGTCGGCGACCTGGCCGACGGTGACGCCGCCGATCTTGACCGGCGCGTTCGGGCGCAGCGCGCCGATCGCGGTGAAGCGGGCCTTGATCTCGTAGCTGTCGCCGCCGAAGCCGAACTTGCCGTTGGTGGAGGCGATCGCCAGCACCAGCAGCGAGCCCAGGGCGAGCAGCAGGAAGGCGCCGACGGCGAATTCGATGCGGGGACTGCGGACGGACATGGAGGTCACCTTTACTTGAACAAGAACGCCGACATCACGAAGTTGAACATCAGCACCAGCAGCGAGGCGTTGACCACCGCGCGGGTGGTCGCCACCGAGGTGCCCTCGATGGTCGGCTCGGCGTGGTAACCCACATAGGCCGCGACCAGCGCCGCGGTGGCGCCGAACACCGCCGACTTCACGAACGCCATCAGGAAATCGTCGAAGAAGTCGACGCTGTCCTTGAGCACCTGCCAGAACGTGCCGGCCTCCAGGCCGATCACGTGCACCGACTCGAAGTAGCTGGCGCAGATCGCCAGGCTGCAGAAGAAGCCGGTCAGCAGCGGCACGCACAGCACCGCGGCCCAGAAGCGCGGCGCCACCGCCTTGCCGACCGGGTCGATCGCCATCAGGCCCAGCGCGGTGATCTGGTCGGTGGCGCGCATCAGGCCCAGTTCGGCGGCGATCGAGCTGCCGGCGCGGCCGATGAACAGCAGCGCGGTCAGCACCGGGCCCAGTTCGCGGTACAGGCCCAGGCCGAGCATGGCGCTGACCTGGTTGGCGGCGCCGTAGGTGTCGAGCGCCCGGTAGCCCAGCAGGGTCACCGAAAGTCCGACGAACGCGCCGCCAACGGCGATGATCGGCAGCGAACGTGCGCCGATCTTGTAGATCTCACGGACCAGCTCGCGGAAAAAGTCGAGGCTCGGCTTGGACGCGCGCAGCACCGACAGCGAGAACAGGCCGGCGCGGCCCAGGGAGCGGGTCGCGGCGATGAAGGGCATCAGGCAACCTCCGATTGGCGCGGCGCGGCGTCGAAGCCGATCGGGCCGTCCGGCTCGCCGCGCAGGAACTGGCGCACCAGCGGGTCGTCGCTGCGCTCCAGCTCGGCCGGGGTGCCGGAGAACACGATGCCGCCGTTGGCGATGACGATCGCGTGGTCGGCGACCGGCAAGGTTTCGTGGACGTGGTGGGTGACCACGATGCTGGTCAGGCCGAGGGTGTCGTTGAGCCGGCGCACCAGGCTCATGACCACGCCCGAGGCGATCGGGTCCAGCCCGGTCAGCGGCTCGTCGTAGATCATCAGCGGCGGGTCCAGCGCCAGCGCGCGGGCCAGCGCGACCCGGCGCGCCATGCCGCCGGACAGCTCGCGCGGGAACACGTCGGCGGCGGCGCCCAGGCCGACCGCATGCAGCTTCATCAGCACCAGGCGGCGGATCAGCGGATTCGGCAGGCGGGTGTGGGCGCGCAGCGGCAGGGCCACGTTCTCGGCCGCGGTCAGGTCGGTCAGCAGGCCGTTGCCCTGCAGCAGCACGCCGATGCCCTTGCGCAGCTCCAGCAGTTCGCGCGAGCGGCGCGGCACCTCGCGCCCGAACACCTCGACCCGGCCGGCGGCCGGGGCCAGTTCGCCGGTCAGCGCCGACAGCAGGGTCGACTTGCCGCTGCCGGAGGGGCCGAGCACGGCGACGATGGCGCCGCGCGGCACCGACAGGTTGATCCCGCTCAGCACGCTGCGCCCGCCGCGATCGAGGCGGAGGTCGGTCAGGCGGACGATGGGCGGTTCGGTCGTCATGCGCGCGGGGCGGGTCCTGCGGTGAAGGCGGTGGGATCGACGGGCGGAGCGCACTGCAAAACGGCGCAGCTTGGCCGAGCCAGGCTGAACCGGGGTGGAGCGCGCCATTGTCGCAGGTTCGCCGGCCGGTCTCGCGGCGACGGCGGAATGGAGCGTTCGCTGGCCGCCGCGTCAGCGTGGCCTGGGGCGATTAAGAGGGCTTTAAGTGTGCTGGCGGGGAAGCCGTTGGTGGTTGGTAGAGCAACAGCAACAGCAAATCCCCCCTGCCCCCCTTTTTCAAAGGGGGGTAATGCTTCGGGTGGGGTGCCGGTTTGCGGTGGCGTCGCGGCACCTCGAAGCACCGCTTGCTGTTCCCCCTTTTGCACCGCTTTGCTGTTCCCCCCTTTGAAAAAGGGGGGCAGGGGGGATTTGCTTTGGGCTTCGGCTGTCGGCCCCACCACCGCGCCCCGTAAACGCCACACCCTGCCGCAGCGCAGCGCGCGCCCTTGCGGCAAGATGTCGCGATGCCCGCGCGCGCCGATTTCCGTCTCTACCATTCCAATGCGCTGGACGTGCTCGCCGGGCTGCTGGCGCAGGAACTGCGCACCCCGGCGCCGGGGCTGGGCCTGCTCGCGCCGGACACCATCCTGATTCCGCAGGTGGCGATGCGGCGCTGGCTGCAGGCGACCCTGGCCCAGGCCTACGGCATCGCCGCCAACCTCGAATTCCTCACCCCGGGCGAATTCGTCCGCCGCGCGCTCGAGGCCAACGTGCCCGGCGACGAGGACGACCTCGATGCCGCGGCGATGCGCTGGCGCCTGTACGCCACCCTGGCCCAGCCGGCGCAGTGGCGCGAGCCGGCGCTGGCACCGTTGCGCGCCTACCTGGACGGCGACGATCCGCTCAAGGCCTGGTCGCTGGCCGGCGAGCTGGCCTCGTTGTTCGAGAAGTACCAAGCCTGGCGCCGCGACTGGCTGCTGGCCTGGGACGCCGGCGGCGAGCGCCACGATCCGCAGGCGGCGCTGTGGCGCAAGGTCGCCGCCGGCCGCCGCTACCGCGCGCGCCGGATCGACGACTACCTGCAGCGCTTCGGCGGCGACCAGGCGCCGGCACCGCGCGGCCTGCCGCCGCGGTTGTTCGCCTTCGCCACCCTCAACGTCTCGCCCGACGTACTGCGGGTGATCGCGACCCAGGCCCATGCCGGCACCCTGCACTTCTACCTGCCGACCCCGACCCGCAAGTACTGGGGCGATCTGAGCAGCTACGGCCAGCGCCTGCGCCAGCTCGACGCCGCCGGCGGCGCGCCGGCCGCGGACGAGGAAGAAAACCCCTTGCTGCAGGCCTGGGGCGCGGCCGGGCGCGATTTCATGGCGGTGCTCGGCGGCTACGAAGTCGTGCATCCCTCCGGCGAAATCGCCGCCTATGCCGACCCCGAGGACAGCCGCCACGACGACCCCGCGCGCGACAGCCTGCTACAGAGGCTGCAGCGCGACCTGCTGCACCGGCGCGCGCCGCCGCTGCTGCCGTGGCGCGCCGAAGTCGAACGCGACGACGCCAGCCTGCAGGTCCACGCCTGCCACACCCGCCTGCGCGAAGTGCAGGTGCTGCACGACCAACTGCAGGCCTTGCTCGATCCGGACTCGCCGCAGGGCCGGCGTTTCGATCCGCCGCTGCAGCCGCGCGAGATCGCGGTGCTGGCGCCCGATATCGACCCCTACGCGCCGCACATCGCCGCGGTGTTCGGCGGCCTGGCCGGGCGCGCCGGCTACATCCCCTATGCGCTCGCCGACGTCAGCCCGCTCGCCGCCGAGCCGCTGGCCGAGGTGTTCCTGCGCCTGCTCGCGCTGCCGGTGTCGCGCTTCGGCCTGAGCGAAATCCTCGACCTGCTGGCGACCCCGGCGATCGCCGAACAGGCCGGGCTCGACGGCGCCGGCCTCGACCGTCTGCGCACCTGGCTGCAGGACGCCGGCGCGCGCTGGGGCATCGACGCCGCGCACCGGCGCCGCCACGACGCGCCCGGCGACGACGCCTACACCTGGGCCTTCGCCCTCGACCGCTTGCTGCTCGGCCACGCGGTCGGCCACGACCACGACGGCCACGGCGAACTGGTCGCCGGCATCGCGCCCTACGCCGAACTCGAAGGCGCCTCGCTCGACGCGCTGGATGCCCTGATCCGCTTGCTGCGGGTGCTGGCCCGGCACGAGCGCGCGCTCGATGCGCAATTGAGCCCGGGGCAGTGGGCCGAACGCCTGCTCGGCTTGCTGCGCGCGTTGCTGCCCGAGCGCCCGCGCGGCGGCGCCGACCAGCGCACCCTGGAGCGCCTGCGCAGCCTGATCGAAAGCTTCGCTCGCGACGCCGCGTTGGCCGACGTGGAAACCACGGTGCCGGCGGAAGTGGTGCGCGCGCATTTCCGCGCCGCCCTGGCCGAGGCCGATACCCGCGCGCCGCTGCTGACCGGCGGGATCAGCTTCGGCCGCATGGTGCCGATGCGTTTGATTCCGTTCCGGGTGATCTGCCTGCTCGGCATGAACGACGGCGACTACCCGCGCCGCGATCCGGCCGGCGGCCTCAACCGGCTCGCCGCCGAACTGGGCACCGCCGCGCGCCGCCACGGCGACCGTTCGCTGCGCGACGACGACCGCTTCTTGTTCCTGCAGCTGTTCGCCGCGGCTTCGGACAGTTTCTACCTGAGCTACCTCGGTGCCGACCCGCGCGACGGCAGCCAGCGCGAGCCGTCGGCCTTGATCGCCGAACTGCTCGACGTGGCCGCGCGCTACCACGCCGACCCGGCGCAGGCGCGCAAGGCCTTGCTGGTGCGGCAACCGCTGCAATCCTTCGCCGCGGCCGCGTTCGGCGCCGGCGAGCGCGAGGGCGAGCGCGAACCGCGCCGCTTCAGCTATCGCGAGGAATGGCGCGCCGCGGTCGACGCCGGCGCGCAGGAGCGCGCGCCGATCGGGCCCTGGCTGGAACAGCCGCTGGCGCCGGCCGCGAGCGAGGACGAGATCGCCTACGCCGAACTGCGCGCCTTCCTGCGCGACCCGCCGACCGCGTTCCTGCGCCAGCGCCTGGGCCTGCGCCTGCCGGACCGGATCGAGGCCGAGGACGACGTCGAGCCGCTGGTGTTGCCCGGCCCCGGCCTGTTCCGGCAACAACTGCAGCGGGCGGTGTTCGACGAATTGCTGAGCGGCGCCGGCGCGGTCGACCGCGAGCGTCTGCAGGCGCAATTGCGCGCGCGCGCCCTGCTGCCGTCCGGGCCGCTGGGCCGGCGCCAGCTCGACGCCCTGCTCGGCCAGGTGCGCCCGTACGCGGACGCGTTCGGCCGCTGGCGCGAGGGCGAGGCGCAGACCCTGGACTTCGCCCTCGACCTGGACGGCCGGCGCTTGTCCGGCCGGCTCGACGAGCTGTATCGCGGCGGCCTGGCGCGCTTGCGCTTCGACCGCGTGCACGGGCCGGCGCAGATCGCCCACGGCCTGGACTGGCTGGTGCTGTCGGCGCTCGGCGACGCGCGCCCGCTGGCCCAGTTCGCCGATACCGACACCGGCCCCGGCCCGCACCTGCGCCCGCCGGTACCGCCGGCGCAGGCGCGCGCCGCCCTGCAGGCCTTGCTGCGGCTGCGCGACTACGGCCTGCGCGAGCCGCTGCCGTTCCTGCCGCGCGCCGGCTGGCTGTGGTACGAGGCGGCGATGCAGGATCCGCAGGGCTGGAGCGACGCCGGCTGGAACAAGGCCGAAGCCCAGTGGCGCGGCAGCCCGCGCAGCTGGGCCGAGGCGGGCACGCCGGGCGCGCTGTTGGCGCTGCGCGGGCGCGACCCGTTCGCCGATCCCGAACTGGGCGAGCAATTCCGCGACATCGCCCGGCGCGTGTTCGGCGCGGTGGTGTCCGGCCGCGACGAGGACGCGGCATGAGCGCAGCGCGCGATCCCTTCCTCGACCTGCCGCTGGACGGCCTGCGCCTGATCGAGGCCAGCGCCGGCACCGGCAAGACCTACACCCTGGCGACCCTGGTCACCCGGCTGGTGATCGAGCGCGGCCTGCGCATCGGCCAGATCCTCGCGGTGACCTTCACCGACGCCGCCACCCAGGAACTGCGCGAGCGCCTGCGCCGGCGCCTGCTGCTGGCCGCGCGCATCGCCGCCGACGATCCGACCCTGGCCCGCGCCGGCGACGACGCCGAGCGCGCCCTGACCCGGCAGTTGGTCGAAGCCCAGGCCGAAACCGAAGGCGCCGCGGCGTTGCGCGCGCGCCTGCAGCGCGCCGCGCGCGAGATCGACCTGGCCGCGGTGGTCACCATCCACGGCTTCTGCGCGCGGGTGCTGGCCGAGCATGCGCTGGAAACCGGACAGCCGTTCGCGGCGCCGGAAATGATCGGCAGCGAACGCGAGCTGCTCGACGAGATCGCGGTCGACCTGTGGCGCGCGTTCGGCGATCAGGCCGCCGCGGCCGAACTGCTGTCGCGGCAGTGGCCGGGCGGGCCGGAGGCCTTGGCCGCCGACCTCGGCGCGCTGCTGCGCACGCCCTTGCTGCTGCCGCCGATGCCGGCCGAGACGGCCGATCCCTTGCCGGCGCTGGAAGCGGCGGCGCAGGCCTTGCGCGAAGCGTTCCGCGCCCACGGCGAAGACGCCTGCATCGCGCTGGAGACCGCGATCGCGGCCAAGGTGCTGAACGGCAACAGCTACCGCGCCAACCTGCCGCGCGAAGCCTGGGCCCTGCTCGAGCGCTGGTGCGCCGACGGCGACGCCGCGCAGGCGCTCGACCCGCGCCTGGACAAGCTCACCCCGGCCCAGTTGGCGGCCAAGACCAACAAGGGCAAGGACGCTTCGACCCCGGCCTCGCCCTTGTTCGACGCGGTCGCCGCCTATCTCGACGCGTCGCGCGCGCGCGCGCAGTGGCTGGACGGACAGGCGATCGCCTTGGTGCATCGCCTGCGCGAGGCCGCGGCCGCGCGTCTGGCCGAACTCAAGCGGGTGCGCCGGGTGCAGAGCTTCGACGACCTGATCGACGACGTCTACGACGCCTTGCAGGGGCCGCACGCCGAGGCCCTGGCCGAGCGCCTGCGCCAGCAGTACGCGGTGGCCCTGGTCGACGAATTCCAGGACACCGACCCGCGCCAGTGGGCGATCTTCGAGCGCGTGTTCGGTCCGCGCAGCGCCGCCCCGGCCGGGCTGTTCCTGATCGGCGATCCCAAGCAGGCGATCTATGGCTTCCGCGGCGGCGACGTGCACACCTATCTCGGCGCGGCCGCCCAGGCCGAGGCCGCGCCGCCGCTGGAGCACAACTTCCGTTCGCGGCCGTCGCTGCTGGCGGCGGTCTCGGCGCTGTACGCGCAGGCCGGCGCGGCCGCGTTCGTCGACGAGCGCATCCGCTTCCGCGAAGTCGCCCCCGGCGGCGCGGTCGCCGATGCCGATCTGTCGCGCGACGGCGCGATCGCGCCGGCCTTGACCCTGCGCCGTCTGCCGGCGCCCGGGGACGGACGCAAGAAGGCCGAATGGAATGCCGGCGAGTCGCGCGAGCAGGCCGCGCGCGCCTGCGTCGCCGCGATCCACGCCTGGCTGGCGCAGTCGCGCGAGGGCCGGGCGTCGATCGAAGGCCGGCCGCTGCAGCCGGCCGACATCGCCGTGCTGGTGCGCAGCCACGACGAAGCGGCGCGGATCCAGCAGGCGCTGACCGTGGCCGGCATTCCGGCGGTCGCCGCCGGCCGCCGCAGCCTGTTCGCGACCGAGCAGGCGCAGGAGCTGCTGAACCTGTTCGACGCCCTGCTCCAGCCCGGCGACGGCGGCCGCCTGCGCACCGCTCTGGCCAGCGTGCTGATCGGCCTGGACGGCGCGGCGATCGCGCGCCTGGCGCAGGACGAGGCCGAACAGGCGCAGTGGCAGGCGCAGGCCCTGTTGTGGCGCGAGCGCTGGCAGCGGCACGGGCCGCTGGCCCTGATCGCCGACCTGTGCGCGGCGCAGGCGCCGCGCCTGCTCGCGCTCGACGACGGCGAACGGCGCCTGACCAATCTGCTCCAGCTCGGCGAAGTGCTGCAGGAGGCCGACACCCGCGCGCTCGGCCTGCACGGCCTGCGCGACTGGCTGCGCCTGCGCATCGCCGAGGCCGACGACAGCGACGAGAAACAACAGCTGCGGCTGGAGTCGGACGCGCGCCGGGTGCAGATCCTGACCCTGCACAAGAGCAAGGGCCTGGAGTTCGGCCTGGTGTTTCTGCCGTTCGTGGCGATGAGCAAGGAACCGCGCGAAGGCCGCTGGTGCGAATACCCGGACCCCGCCCACGGCAAGGTCCTGCAGCTGAAGACCGAGCTCAGCGTCGCCGGCGCGCCGGACTGGAAGCAGGCCTTCGAGCGGGCCGCGCAGGAGCAGCGCGCCGAGGACGCGCGCCTGCTCTACGTCGGCCTGACCCGCGCCCGCCACGCGCTGTGGATCGCCTGCGGTCCCTTGTACCGCAGTGCGGAGGCGCCGCTGCAGCCGATGCTGGGCGACCTCGACGCGCTGGCCGCGGCGCTGCCGCAGGCGATCGAACTCGACGATGCGGCGTTGGGCGCGCCGCCGCGGCCGTTGCCGCCGGCGCCGAGCGGACAGGTGCCGCCGGCGCGGGTCGCGCGCCGCGGCGGACCGGCGCGCGACTGGTGGGTGTACAGCTTCACCCAGCTGACCCAGGAGGACGACCGTGCCGCCGCGGCCGAAGAGCGCGGCGCCGAAGACGAGCCGGAGACGGCGCCGGTGTTGCTGGCGCCGGGCGATGCGCGTTTCTCCGGCAGCCGCTTCGGCAACGTCCTGCACGAAGCCCTAGAACGGGTCGATTTCCAGCGCTGGAGCGACTGGCGCGAGGACAGCGTGTTGGCGCCGGACCAGGCTGCGCTGTTGGTGCAGGCGCTGCGCAAGGAAGGCTATGCCGAGGCCGACCTCGACGACGGCGTTGCGCTGCTCGCCTCCTTGGTCGGCCGCACCCTGACCGCGGCCCTGCCCGAAGGCGCGCGCCTGTGCGCGTTGCCGGAGGCGGCGCGGCGCGCCGAGATGGAATTCCACTTCGCCCTGGAGTCGGTGCCGGTCGATGCGCTGCTGGCGACCCTGCATGCCCACGGTTGGCTGCGCGAACGGCGCGGCTTCGGTCTGCGCCGGCGCCTGGACGGCCTGATGACCGGCAAGATCGACCTGGTCTACGCCCACGACGGCCGTTACTACGTGCTCGACTACAAGACCAATCGCCTGCCGGGCTACGAGCCGGCGCAACTGGAGCGGGCGATGGCCGACAGCGAATACACCCTGCAATCGCTGATCTACACCCTCGCCCTGCACCGCTGGCTGCGCTTCCGCCTCGGCGAGAGTTACGACTACGCGCGCGATTTCGGCGGCGTGCGCTACCTGTTCTGCCGCGGCCTGGATCCGGCCGACCCGGCCGCCGGGGTGTGCGCGTTCGTGCCGCCGGCGGCGCTGGTCGAGGCGGTCGACGGCTTGTTCGCCGGCCACGGGGTCAGCGCATGAGCCTGCTCGATGCGCTGCTGCGCGACGGCAGCCTGCGCACCGTCGACCACGCCCTGGCCCAGGCCTTGCGCCGGCTCGACCGCGACACGCCGGACCCGGTGCTGGCGGCGGCGGCGCTGGCCTCGCAGGCGATCGCGCGCGGCCACGCCGGGTTCGATCCGGCCCAGCCGCAGGCCTACAGCGAAGCGGCGATCGACTGGCCCGAGCCGCAGGCCTGGCGCGAGGCGCTGGCGCAGTCGCGCTGGGTGGCCACGCCGGAGCCTGCGCAGCCGGCCGACGCCGAGGCGCCGCTGGTGCTGGAGCGCGGCCTGCTGTACCTGCGCCGCTATCGCGAATACGAACGCCGCCTGGCCCAGGGCCTGCGCCGGATCGCCGCGCATGCGCCGCCGCCGCCGGACCTGGCCGCGCTGGCGCCGTTGTTCGCGGCCTTGTTTCCGCAGGCGCGCGAAGACGACCGCCAGGCGCGCGCAGCGGCATTGGCGCTGCTGCAATCGCTGTTGATCGCCACCGGCGGCCCCGGCACCGGCAAGACCACCACCATCGCCCGGCTGCTGGCGCTGTTGATCGCCCAGGCGCGGTTGGATGGGGTAGCCGCGCCGCGCATCGCCCTGGCCGCGCCGACCGGCCGCGCCGCCGAACGCATGGCCGAAAGCCTGCGCCTGGCGGCGAGCGGCCTGCAGGCGCTGGAGCCGGGCCTGGCCGCGGCCCTGCCCGCCTCGGCCAGCACCCTGCACCGCCTGCTCGGCAGCGTGCCCGACAGCGCGCGCTTCAAGCACGATGCGCGCAACCCGTTGGCCTGCGACGTGGCCGTGGTCGACGAGGCCTCGATGGTCGACCTGCCGTTGATGTGCAAGCTGGTCGAGGCGGTGCCCGATGGCGCGCGCCTGATCCTGCTCGGCGATCGCGATCAATTGCCTTCGGTGGAAGCCGGCGACGTGCTCGCGGCGATCGTCGACGCCGCCGGCGACGACGAGGGCCTGCCGGCGCCGCTCGCCGAGCGCTTGCGGCCTCTGCTCGGCGAGCTGCCCGTGCGCGCCGATCCCGGCCCGCTGGGCGCCTGCCGGGTGCATCTGCGCCGCGGTTACCGCCAGGCCGAGAGCCTGGACCTGGCGCCGCTGGCGGCGGCGGTGCGCGACGGCGACGCCGACACCGCGCTGGCCCTGCTGCGCGGCGGCGAATTGGCCGGGGTGCATTTCCACGAAGACCTGCACGACCCGCTGACCGGCGCCGGCCGCGAGGCCTTGCTGCCGGCCTGGCGCGCGCTGAGCGAAGCGCGCGATCCGCTGCAGGCCCTGGCCCTGGCGTCGCGGCTGCGCCTGCTGACCGCGCTGCGCGACGGCGGCCAGGGCGCGGCGCCGCTCAATGCGCGGATCGAAGAGGCTCTGGCCGGCTCGCACCGTCCGAGCTATTTCCACGGACGCCTGCTGTTGATCACCGAGAACAGCTATCGCCACGGCCTGTTCAACGGCGACATCGGCGTATGCCTGCGCGCCCGCGACGATCAGGGCCGCGACCTGCCCGGCGCGCCGGTGCTGGCCTGGTTCGCCGGCGGCAGCGAGGGCGCGCGGCCGTTCCATCCCTCCGCCCTGCCCGCCCACGGCGGCGCGTTCGCGATGACCGTGCACAAATCGCAGGGCTCGGAGTTCGACTCGGTGTGGCTGCAGCTGCCGCGCCAGGACGCGCGCCATCTGTCGCGCGAGTTGATCTACACCGGCCTGACCCGGGCGCGGCGCGAACTGCATCTGGCCGCGAGCGAGCCGGTGCTGCGCCAGGCGCTGTCGCGGCACGCGGCGCGGGTGTCGGGGCTGGCGTGGCGGTTGGGTGGGTGAGGTTGCGGCAACAGCAGCAACAGCAACAGCAACAGCAAATCCCCCCTGGCCCCCCTTTTCAAAGGGGGGAATTCGTTGGGTGAGAACGAGGCGGCGGTCGCTATCGTCGCGTCTCCACCGCTCCTGCTGTTCCCCCTTGAAAAAGGGGGGGGATTCGTTGGGTGAGAACGAAGCGGCGGTCGCTATCATCGCGTCTCCACCGCTGCTGCTGTTCCCCCCTTTGAAAAAGGGGGGCTAGGGGGGATTTGCTCTTAGTCCGAGCGCGCTGCGCAAACCAGCCCCCATCGCGCCTCAAACCAGCGCCGCATCCTCGTCGCTGGGCGTATCGTCGCGGCGCGCATCGGCCGGCGTCGCCTTGGCCGCGCGCGCCGGGGTCTTGCCGCCGCGCGCGTCCACCGCTTCGGCGATGGCTTCGATCGCCTCCACCACCGGCACCGCGATCGTGCGCGATTCGCCGGCTTCCTTGGCCAGCCCATGCGCCAGCGCCGCTTCGGCTTCCTCGGAGGCCTTGCGGAAGCGCTTGGCGTCCGGGCACAGCACCTGCATGTAGTCGGCGTCGAAGTTGAGCCGCTCGACCAGGAAGTCGATGAAGGCGCGGACCTTGGGCGACTGCACCTGGCCGCGCGGGAACACCGCGTTGAACTCGTATTCCGGCCCGGTCCAGCCGGCCAGCACGCGCTGCACGTAGCCCTGCTCGGCGAAGGCCTTGACCGTAACGTCGGCGGCCAGCATCAGCGCCTCGCCGCACAGCAGCGCGCCGCGCAGCGGGCCCGGATCGTTGGCGACCATCACCGGGTCGATCACGTAGTCGACGCTGCGTTCGCCGTCGCTGAGCGTCCACACGTACTCGTTGTTGCGGCGAGACTTGGGCATCGCCAGGGTGCGGTGATGGCGCAAATCGTCCGGATGCAGCGGCTCGCCGTGGCGCGCCAGGTAGTTCGGGCTGGCGTAGATCTGGGTGCGGAAGATCGCCAGCCGGCGCTTGATCAGGTTGGAATCGGGCAGGTCGCCGACCCGCAGCGCGACGTCGATGCCCTTGTCGATCAGGTCGACGGTGTCGTTGCTGAGGTTCATCTCCACCCGCACCTCCGGATGGCGCGCATGGAACTCGCCCAGCAGCGGCGCGATCCAGGTGATGCCGACCGAATACGGCGCGGTGATCCGCAGCCAGCCGCGCGGGCCGCCCTGCAACTGGCCGACCGCGCTCTCGGCTTCGGCCAGTTCGCGGGCGATGCGCTGGCAGTGTTCGAAGTACAGGTTGCCGGCCTCGGTCAGGCCGAGCTTGCGGGTCGTGCGATGCAGCAACTGCGCGCCGAGCCGGGTTTCCAGTTCCTGCACCTTGCGGCTGACCGTGGTCTTGGGCAGGCGCAGCGCGCGCGCGGCGGCGATGAAGCTGCCGCTTTCGACCACTTTGACGAAGATCAGGGTGTCGTTGAGATCGTGAGCCATGGGGGATGGCCTCCTTTGCGAATGTTGGCGATGCCGCACTTGCGGTGTCGTGCGATGCGGCCTGGCCGTGGCCGCCGGTGCTGGAACGAAAGCGCGAAGCGGATGATCGAGTAACCACGCGACAGCGTCTGTGCATGAACGGGCCGGCGGCGATGACGTCTGTCACCGCGGCCGACTGATCCCGTCCACTGCCGTGGATGGCGCGCGGCGGCGACAGTGGCGGATGTCGTCGTCCCGGCCGTGCGGCGCCTCCTGCGCCGGCGACTGCTTCCCCTTGCCTGCGCTCCAGGCTTGGGGGCCGGACGCGGTGCGATCAAGAGGGTACCCGGGGTATTGGCCCGATGTCGGGACAATTATTCCCTGAATCAGTGGCTAATCAAGTGCCATTGGCCTCTCTACTCTGTGCCGCAGATCGACACGAGGCCCCCGCCATGTTGACCCCCCGTCAAGCCCGATTCGCTTTTCTACCTTTGATGCTGGTGGCCATGTCCGCCCTGATCGGGCTGGCCGTGGTCGTGTTCCGCCAGGGCCTGGCCCAAGGCCCGGAAGAGGCCTGGATGCTGGCCTGGGTGCTCGCGTTCACCATCGCTCTGCCCGCGGCGATGCTGCTGATGCCGGCCGTCGGCGCCCTGCTGGCGCATTACACCCGAGGTCATTCCGAGGGTGACACGCGTCATGGGATCATCCCGGTTGTGGGATCAAAAGTCCCGGGAGCGGGACAATGAAAGCTCCACTGGTTGTACTCGGTGCCACCGGCGGCGTCGGCCGCGGGGTCGTCCAGGCCGCGATCGACAGCGGCCGGCCGGTCGTCGCGGTCGCGCGCCAGGCCTCCGAACTGAAGGCGCTCAAGGCCGGCTACCCCCACGCCGACCTGACCACGATCGCCGGTTCGGTCGCCAACGACGCCGCCGGCGCCAAGCTCGCGCGCGCGCTGCGCAAGCTCGGCCGCCCGCTCGCCGGCGTGGTCGCCGCGGTCTGCGGCAACGCCGAACGCGGCCGCCTGCTCGACAACCCGGCCGAGTTTCTGCGCCGCAAGCTCGACGAGGACCTCCTCCCCCACCTCGCCGCGGCGCGTCACTTGCTGCCTCTGCTGGCCGAATACGATCGCGGCGGCACCTACGTGCTGATCGGCGGTCCCGGCAGCGAGCATCCCTGGGCCGGCTACGGGCACCGTTCGATCGGCGCCGCCGCGTTGCGCATGCTCGCGCGCGTGCTGCACGACGAAGCGCGCCAGCTGTCGGTGCGGGTGCAGTTGCTCGCCGTCGACACGCCGGTGTGCACCGAGTTCAACCAACGCCATTCCTGCCCCGAATGGCCGAGCGCGCTGTCGGTCGGTCAGCGCGCCCTGGCCCTGGTCGAGCACGACGTCAGCGGCGAACTGCCGCGCCCGATCGTGCCCTACGCGCTGCGCCTGTCGCCGCCGGAACTGCCGCCGCGCGGCGGCGCGCGCGTTCCGCTTCCGCCCGCCCGCGACGAGCCCGCGCGCTCGCAGCCCGCCAGCGATTCCGATCCCACCGCCCGCTCCATCCTCCCCAAGTCGACGCCTTCGACGGATGCGCAAGATCCGGACTGCGCATCGGACGAAAAGGCGCAACGCTGTCTGCAGGACGCGCGTGCGCTGTTGAAGTCGTTGACCACCAAGAATCCCAAACAGGAACCCACCCCCCGATGAGCACTCGCAAATCTCTCGTCCGCTCCGCCCGCACCGGCGTCGGACCCTCCGTGCTCGCGCTGGCCGCGAGCATCGTCATCGCCCTGGTCGGCGTGGGTTGCGGCAGCCAGGCCGCCACGCCGGAAGGCATGCCGCCGCCGCCGGAAGTCAGCGTCGCCCAGGTGCTGAACAAGCAGGTCCGGCAGTGGGACGAATTCACCGGCCGGGTCAGCGCGATCGAAACGGTCGAGCTGCGTCCGCGGGTGAGCGGCTATGTCGAGCGCGTCGCCTACAAGGAAGGCCAGGAGGTCAAGAAGGGCGACCTGCTGTTCGTGATCGACCAGCGCCGCTACCGCGCCGAACTCGCCCGCGCCCAGGCCGAGCTCGAGCGCGCGCGCGCCGAGGCGCGCCTGGCCCAGACCCAGGACAAGCGCGCCCAAACCCTGGTCGAGGCCAAGGCGATCTCGCGCGAAGAGTTCGAGACCCGCCGCGCCGCCAGCACCCAGGGCGACGCCGCGGTGCGCGCGGCCGAAGCCGCGGTCGCCTCGGCCCAGCTCGACCTGACCTTCACCGAAGTGCGCTCGCCGATCAGCGGCCGCGCCGGCCGCGCCCTGGTCACCGTCGGCAACCTGGCCTCGGCCGACCAGACCCTGCTGACCACCCTGGTCTCGCAGGATCCGATGTACGTCTACTTCGAAAGCGACGAGCAGACCTACCTGCGCTACCAGGAACTGGCCCGCAAGGGCGAGCGCGCCGACAGCAAGAACCCGGTCCGCGTCGGCCTGGCCAGCGAAACCGGCTACCCGCACGCGGGCACGGTCGACTTCACCGACAACCAGGTCGATCCCAGCACCGGCACCATCCGCGCCCGCGCGGTGTTGCCGAACCCGGACCGTCTGCTGACTCCGGGCCTGTTCGCCCGCGTCCAGCTCGAAGGCAGCGGCGACTTCAAGGCCCTGCTGGTCGACGACAAGGCCGTGCTCACCGACCAGGACCGCAAGTACGTCTACGTACTCGGGCCGAAGAACGAGGCGCTGCGCAAGGACATCGTGCCGGGCCGGATGATCGACGGCCTGCGCGTGGTCAGCTCCGGCCTGTCGCCGCAGGACAAGGTCATCGTCCACGGCGTGCAGAAGGTGTTCATGCCGGGCATGCCGGTGTCGCCCAAGAGCATCGCGATGGGCGCGCCGGCACCGGGTCCGCAGCTGGCGCAGGCGGCCGGGTCGAAGTGATCCGCGGCTAGCCGACCTTCCGAACCGGACAGCGTTTCCGCCCGGGCCTGGCGCCCGAGCCCGGTTCAAAAGCAATCGAAGGCCGCGCCCGCGACGGGCGCGGCCGGGGACTCATGCGGCCGCAAACCGCACCAAGGAATCCTTCATGGACTTTTCCAAATTCTTCATCGACCGGCCGATCTTCGCCGCGGTGTTGTCGATCGTGATCTTCGCCGCCGGCCTGATCGCGATACCGATCCTGCCGATCAGCGAATATCCCGAAGTGGTGCCGCCCTCGGTGATGGTGCGCACGGTGTATCCGGGCGCCAATCCCAAGGTCATCGCCGAAACCGTCGCCGCGCCGTTGGAAGAGGCGATCAACGGCGTCGAGGACATGATGTACATCAAGTCGGTCGCCGGCTCCGACGGCGTGCTGGCGATCACCGTCACCTTCCGCCCCGGCACCGATCCCGACGACGCCGCCGTGCGCGTGCAGAACCGGGTCAGCCAGGCGCTGGCGCGATTGCCCGAGGACGTGCGCCGGCAAGGCGTGACGACCCAGAAGCAGGCGCCGGTGTTCCTGATGGTGGTGCACCTGACCTCGCCCAACGGCAAGTACGACACCCTGTACCTGCGCAACTACGCCCGCCTGCACGTCAAGGACCAGTTGGCCCGGCTGCAGGGCGTGGGCGACGCGCAGATCTTCGGCGGCGGCGACTACGCCATGCGCGTGTGGCTGGACCCGGACAAGGTCGCCTCGCGCGGCCTGACCGCCAGCGACGTGCTGCGCGCCATGCGCGAGCAGAACGTGCAGGTCTCGGCCGGCCAGCTCGGCGCCGAGCCGATGCCCAACAGCGACTTCCTGACCCTGATCAACGCCAAGGGCCGCCTGCAGAGCGAGGAAGAGTTCGGCGACATCGTGGTCAAGAGCGGCGCGGACGGCGAAATCGTCCGCCTGGCCGACGTCGCCCGCCTGGAACTGGGCGCCGGCGACTACAGCCTGCGCTCGCAGCTCGACGGCAAGAACGCGGTCGGCATCGGCATCTTCCAGTCGCCGGGCGCGAACGCGCTGGAGATCCAGGAGCAGGTGATCGCCAACATGGATCGCCTGGCCAAGAGCTTCCCCGAGGGCATCAAGTACGAAGCGGTGTACGACACCACGATCTTCGTGCGCGACTCGATCAAGGCGGTGGTCACCACCCTGCTCGAAGCGATCCTGCTGGTGGTGCTGGTGGTGATCCTGTTCCTGCAGACCTGGCGCGCCTCGATCATTCCGCTGCTGGCCGTGCCGGTGTCGGTGGTCGGCACCTTCGCCGCGCTGTACCTGCTCGGCTTCTCGATCAACACCCTGAGCCTGTTCGGCCTGGTGCTGGCGATCGGCATCGTGGTCGACGACGCGATCGTGGTGGTGGAGAACGTCGAACGCAACATCGAAGAAGGCCTGAGCCCGCTGGAAGCGGCGCACCAGGCGATGAAGGAAGTGTCCGGACCGATTGTCGCCATCGCCCTGGTGCTGTGCGCGGTGTTCGTGCCGATGGCCTTCCTGTCCGGCGTCACCGGCCAGTTCTACAAGCAGTTCGCGGTCACCATCGCCATCTCCACGGTGATCTCGGCGATCAACTCGCTGACCCTGTCGCCGGCCCTGGCCGCGCGCCTGCTCAAGCCGCACGGCGCGGCCAAGGACGCGCCGACCCGCCTGATCGACCGTCTGTTCGGCTGGCTGTTCCGTCCGTTCAACCGCTTCTTCAACAGCAGTTCGGAGAAGTACCAGGGCGCGGTCTCGCGCACCCTGGGCAAGCGCGGCGCGGTGTTCGTGGTGTATGCGGTGCTGCTGGTCGCCACCGGCTTCATGTTCAAGGTGGTGCCGGCCGGCTTCATCCCGCTGCAGGACAAGCTGTACCTGATCGCCGGCGTGAAGCTGCCGGAAGGCGCCTCGATCGCGCGCACCGACGCCTTGCTGAAGAAGGTCACCGACATCGCCGGCAAGATCGACGGCGTGCAGAACACGATGGCCTTCCCCGGCCTGAACGCGGTGCAGTTCACCAACACGCCCAACACCGGCGTGGCGTTCCTGCCGCTCAAGCCGTTCAGCGAACGCAGCCGCACCGCCGAGGAGATCAACGCCGAACTCAACCAGAAGATCGCCGGCTTCCAGGAGGGCTTCACCTTCGCCCTAATGCCGCCGCCGATCCTCGGCCTGGGCAACGGCGCGGGCTATCAGCTGTTCGTCGAGGACCGCAACAACCTCGGCTACGGCGCGCTGCAGAACGCGCTCAGCTCGTTCCAGGGCGCGATCATGCAGACCCCGGGCATGGGCTATCCCAACAGCACCTACCAGGCCAACGTGCCGCAGCTCGACGCCGAAGTCGATCGGGTCAAGGCCAAGGCCCAGGGCGTGCCGTTGACCGAGTTGTTCGACACCCTGCAGACCTACCTGGGTTCGGCCTACGTCAACGACTTCAACCAGTTCGGCCGCACCTGGCAGGTCATCGCCCAGGCCGACAGCTCCTACCGCGACAGCGTCGAAGACATCGCCAACCTGCGTACCCGCAACGACCGCGGCGAGATGGTGCCGATCGGTTCGATGGTCACGGTCAAGCAGACCTTCGGCCCCGACCCGGTGCTGCGCTACAACGGCTATCCGGCCGCCGACATCGCCGGCGACGTCGATCCGAGCATGATGTCCTCGGCGCAGTCGATGTCGGTGATCAAGGACCTGGCCGATAAGGTCCTGCCCAAGGGCATGGAAATCGAGTGGACCGACCTGAGCTACCAGCAGGCCAGCCAGGGCAATGCCGCGCTGATCGTGTTCCCGCTCGCCATCCTGCTCGCCTTCCTGGTGCTGGCGGCGCTGTACGAAAGCTGGACCCTGCCGCTGGCGGTGATCCTGATCGTGCCGATGTGCATGCTCTCGGCCTTGCTAGGCGTGTGGCTGACCGGCGGCGACAACAACGTGTTCGTGCAGGTCGGCCTGGTGGTGCTGATGGGCCTGGCGTGCAAGAACGCGATCCTGATCGTCGAGTTCGCCCGCGAGCTGGAACTGCAGGGCAAGGGCATCGTCGAAGCGGCGCTGGAATCCTGCCGCCTGCGCCTGCGCCCGATCGTGATGACCTCGATCGCGTTCATCGCCGGCACCGTGCCGCTGGTGCTCTCGCACGGCGCCGGCGCGGAAGTCCGCTCGGTCACCGGCATCACCGTGTTCGCCGGCATGTTGGGCGTGACCCTGTTCGGTCTGTTCCTGACCCCGGTGTTCTATGTCGCGCTGCGCAAGCTGGTCGGGACCAAGCTGGTCTCGCACGGCGACCACCACAGCGCTCTGGAGAAGGTTCATGCGTAATCTGAAACTCCCCGCCGTCGCGGCGTTGAGCCTGGCCCTGGCGGCCTGCGCGGTCGGTCCGGACTATGTCCGGCCGACCCTGGCCACGCCGGATTCGTTCGCCCGCGGCGACGCCGCCGCGGCCACCGACGGCAGCGTCGCGCCGGAACCGGACAACGAGTTCTGGCAGAACTTCAACGATCCGCTGCTGACCCGGCTGATCGAGGAGTCGCTGTCGGCCAACCACGACCTGCGCATCGCCCTGGCCAATTACGACCGCGCCAACGCCTTGCTGCGCGGGGCCAAGTTCGACCGCTTCCCGACCATCACCGGCAGCGCCAGCGGCAGCGAGTCGCGCTCCAGCTCGGACCAGATGCCGAACGTGTCCAACGACGGCCGCGACAACGAGAGCTACGCCGTCCAGGCCAACGCCAGCTGGGAGCTCGATCTGTTCGGCCGGGTCCGGCGCGGGATCGAGTCCTCGCGCGCCGAGACCTGGGCCAGCGCGGCCGATCTGCAGGCGATGCAGGTGTCGATCGTCGGCGAAGTGGCGCGCAGCTACGTCGAACTGCGCGGCCTGCAGGAACGCCTGCGGGTCGCCCGGGTCAACGCCGACAATCAGAAGGAAACCCTGCGCCTGGTGCAGGCCCGCTTCGACGCCGGCCGCGGCACCGAGTTCGACACCTCGCGCGCCCGCGCTCAGCTCGAAGCCACCCTGGCCCGGGTGCCGAACCTGGAAGCCCAGGTCGCGGTCACCCAGCATCGCCTGGCGGTGCTGAGCGGGCAGACCCCCGACGCGCTGATCGCCACGCTCGACGCCGAGGCGCAACTGCCGGCGTTGCCGGCCCGGCTCGATGCCGGCACCCCGGGCGAGCTGTTGCGCCGTCGGCCCGACGTGGCCGCGGCCGAGCACCGCCTGCACGCCGCCACCGCGCGCATCGGCGTGGCCACCGCCGACCTGTTCCCGCGCTTCACCCTCAGCGGCCTGATCGGCTCGCAGGCGATCGACACCAGCGCGCTGTTCGAACGCGCCAGCGAGACCCGCCTGGTCGCGCTCGGCATCGACTGGTCGTTCCTCGACATCGGCCGGGTCCGCGCCCGGATCAAGGCCGCCGACGCCCAGGCCGAAGGCGAGCTGGCGCGTTACCAACAGAGCGTGCTGCTGGCGCTGGAGGACACCGAGAACGCGCTGGTGCGTTATGCCCGGGCGCGGGTCGAGGACCAGCACCTGGAGCGCGCCGCGCAGGACAGCGCCAAGGCGGCGCAACTGGCGCGGGTGCGTTACGAGGCCGGCGCCGCCGACCTGTTCGAGGTGCTCGACGCCGAACGCACCCAGTTGCAGGCCCAGGACGCGTTCGCCGATGGCCGCACCCGCAGCGTCACCGGCGCGATCGCCCTGTACAAGGCGATGGCCGGCGGCTGGCCGGGCCGCGAACCGGTGCGCGAGAGCGTGGCCGGGCGCTGAGCCTGGCCGCAGGGACGCCCGTCGGCCGCGGCCGACGAGCGTCCCGGGCCGATGGCCAGGCCGCGGCGAGTGCTGCATAGGTTTCTTGACCGGCGCGATTCCCGGGGCGCGGCGCGGCCCTTCCCCTCTCGATCGCCGCGCACCGGCGCCGGTCTTTTTGTCGTCCCGCGGCGGACCGGCCTGGCCGGTCCGCCGTGCGAGGCCCAGCCGCCTTCCGGGCGGCCGCTTTCCTCGACCGGTTTCCTCGACCCGACGGTCCGGCCGCGACGTCCCGCGGCGCGGCCCGCCCGCCGCCGGAACGGCGGACGCGACCTGGTAGCGCGTCCGCCGTGCTACGGCGCAGCGGCCGGATCGTCGGTTTTTTGTTCGCGCCAGGCGGCGCCCGCCCCGCCCCCGCACGGCCCCGCACCGTCTCGGCTAGACTGCGGTGCTTCGGACGTGGGAGCGGACTGACGGTATGCGCATCGGCCTGTGGGCGCTGTTGATCGCGTTGGCCTGCGCCTGCCTGCCGGCCGCCGCGCAATCGCTGAAGGTCGAGGTCTTGCTGACCGATACCGACCTGCAGGCGCCGCCGGCCGGCGCGCCGGTGATCATGCGCTTGGTCGCCGAACGTCCCGACGAGGTGATCCGTTTCAGCCTGCCGCGCCGCGACGCCGGCTATTGGCTGCGGCTGACCAGCCAGCGCGCGGTCGCCGCGCACGAGGGCCAGTTGCTGGTGCTGCGCGGTCCGCGGGCGATGGGGCCGTTGCTGTACTACCCGCCCGGCGCCGGCGCGCGCGAGGTCGAGGACGCCGAGCACGGCGGCGTGCCGCTGATGCGGCGCGGCTGGGTGCTGGCCCTGCCCAACGGCTGGCCGCCCTCGTCGGTGGCCTACCTGCGGATCAAGGGCCGCGCGGCGATGAGCGAGATCCGCCTGTCCTTCGCCAGCATTCCCGAACTGGCCCGGCAGGAGCGCGGCGACGCCCGCTTCATGGCCGCCGCGTTCACCGCGATGATGCTGATGGCGGTGGCGATGGTCGGCGTCTGGGTCGCGTTCCGCGACTTCGTCTACCTCGGCTACGGCGCCTACCTGGCCTGCATCGCCACCTATCTGCTGTTCCTGTCCGGCGACGCCTCGGAAATGTGGGGTCTGGCCGGGCTGGCCAGCGAGCCGGCGATCGGCTGGGCCCTGGCGACCCTGGCGACGATCTTCCAGCTCGGCTTCAGCCTGCGCTTCCTCGACCTGCCGCGGCTGATGCCGCGAGTGACCTGGGTACTGCGTCTGATCCAGTGGGCCAACATGTTCTGGCTGCTGGTGCTGGTGGTGCTGCGCGAGCAGTCCTACGGCTGGTGGTACATCGGCGGCAACGCCCTGCTGCTGCTCGGCGTGCCGCTGATGCTGGTGATCGCGGTGATCGCCTGGCGCCGTGGCGCGCCCTACGCCGGCTATTACCTGCTGGGCTGGACGCCGATGCTGGTGTTCGCCGCCGCCCTGGCCGCCAACACCCTGGGCCTGCAGGACGCCGAATGGGCCGAGCGCGGCCTGGCCCTGACCGCGGTGCTGGAATCGGCGGTGCTGGCGCTGGCATTGAGCCAGCACGCCGCCAACCGTCACCGCATCCTGTTGCTGGCGCGGCAGTCGGTCGAACGCGATCCCTTGACCGGCGCGCTCAACGCCCAGGTGCTGGAACAGATGCTCGAGGCCTGGTCCTCGCCGGGCAGCCTCAACGTCAACACCTACGGCCTGTTGCTGGTCGACCTGGACGGGTTCGGCGAGATCAACGCCCGCTACGGCCGCGCGGTCGGCGACGCCCTGCTGCAGCAGGCGCTGTCGCGCATGCGCGGCGTGCTGCGTCCGGACGACACCATCGCGCGCATGGAAGGCGACTGCTTCGGCATCGTCAGCGAATGCGAGCGGGTCGAATGCGAGCTGCTGGCGCGGCGCATCGCCGACACCTTCGCCCGCCGCCCGTTCCGCATCGACAGCCACGAGATCCCGATGAGCGTCAGCATCGGCCTGGCCATGTCGCAGCGCGGCGAGTCGGTGCCGCAGCTGTTCGACCGGGTCGGCCAGGCCCTGCGCAACGCCATCTCGGCCGGCCGCAACGCGGTCAGCGTGGCCCAGAACAGCGGCCGCGACGTGGCCACCGCGCTGCTGCCGGACTAAGCGTCGTCACGCAGCGCTAACGAGGCTGAGCGCGCTGAACGAGACCGCGCCGGTCTTCACCTGCATTGCATCGGCCCCGTCCTAGCTTAGGACCCAGGCAAGCGCGGACCGCCCGCGCTCGGTTCAGGGGCCATGAGACAGTACGACAAAAAGGAAGTCGGCGACGCAATGGCCGAGGTCATCGCCCCGGGCGAGTACCGCGAGCATTTCCATCGCGAGTACCGGTTCGCCCCGTATTACAGCGCCGGCCGCGAATGGCTCGATTACGAGCCGGCGTACCGTTACGGCTACGAGCGTTTCCTGAATTGCTGCGGCCGCCGCTTCGAAGAAGTCGAAGCCGACCTGGCCCGCGACTGGAGCGGCCACCGCGCCAGCTCGCGCCTGCACTGGTCCGAAGCGCGCGAAGCGGTGCGCGACGGCTGGCACCACATCGAGCGCAGCCTTCCGCATGCGCTCGACCGACCGCCGCGCCGTGCGCCGCGGTCAGCTCCCTAGGTCTCTCTCCCCCGGGGAGTCTTGAGGTCGCTTTCGGGCGGCCTCTTTTGTTTTTGGGCGGGAATCGGGAATGGGGAATGGGGAATCGGAAAAGCGGCGGGGTGACGCGGCTGAAAGGCAGCGGATAGGCTCCAGTGGCCTCGATTGGCTGGGTACGAGACTCGGCGCCCTCCACGCTCGCGCGACTGTGCTTTACCGATTCCCGATTCCCGATTCCCCATTCCCAGCCGAACCGGCACGCCGGGCCGGCCCCGCCTGCGGTAGCATTTCGGTCCCCCTTGCTAGAGGCCGCCTCATGGCCGATACCCCCGACAAGCCGTCCCGCGAACAGGCCGAGGCTGCGGTCCGCACCCTGCTCGCCTGGGCCGGCGAAGACCCCCGCCGCGAGGGCCTGCTGGACACGCCCAAGCGCGTGGTCGAGGCCTATGGCGACTGGTTCAGCGGCTACACCGACGATCCGCGCGAGTACCTGGCGCGCACCTTCGAGGAAGTCGCCGGCTACGACGAGATGATCGTTCTGCGCGACATCGAGTTCGAAAGCCATTGCGAGCACCACATGGCGCCGATCATCGGCAAGGCGCACGTCGGCTATCTGCCCAACGGCAAGGTCGTCGGCATCAGCAAGCTCGCGCGCGTGGTCGAGACCTATGCGCGCCGCTTCCAGGTGCAGGAGAAGATGACCGCGCAGATCGCCCAGTCGATCCAGGACGTGCTGCAGCCGCTCGGCGTCGGCGTGGTGGTCGAAGCCGCGCACGAGTGCATGACCACCCGCGGCGTGCACAAGCGCGGGGTCAGCATGATCACCTCGAAGATGCTCGGCATGTTCCGCGACGACGCGCGCACCCGCGCCGAATTCCTGCGCTTCATCGACGTCGGCCCGGGGCGCTGAGCGCCCGCTACCGCGCGGCCCTCATCCGCCCCTGCGGGGCACCTTCTCCCGCCAGCGGGAGAAGGGACGGCGCTGCGCCTGGCGCCGATTGACCTGCGGTTACGTCTTTTGCCGGCGCTGCAGAGGCCGACAAAACGCATGCTCTGCTTCCAAGCCCCTCTCCCGCGTGCGGGAGAGGGGTTGGGGTGAGGGCCGCCCTCAGCCCGCCCGCGCCAGCGGCGTATCGCCCGCCGCCGCCAGCGGCGCCCGCTCGCTGAGCAGGCGCACGATCCCCGCCGCCGCCTCGCGGCCTTCGAACGCCGCGGTCACCACCAGGTCGGCGCCGCGCACCGCGTCGCCGCCGGCGAACACGCGCGGATGGGTGGTCTGGTAGGGCAGGCCGGCACCGGCGGCGCTGCGCCGCGAGGCGCAGCCTTCGCTGTTGGCCAGGATCTTGATCCGGCCGTTGGGCGCCAGTTCGATGCCTTGTTCGGCCAGCCATTGCGGCGCATCGGGCTGGAAACCGAAGGCGATGATGACCACGTCGGCCTCGAGTTCGGATTCGCTGCCGGCGACGACCTCGGCGTTGCGGCGGCCGCGCGCGTCGGGTTCGCCGAGCCGGGTTTCGGCCACCCGCACGCTGCGCACCGTCTCCTCGCCGAGCAGCGCCAGCGGCTGGCGATTGAACAGGAATTCGACGCCTTCCTCGCGCGCATTGGCGACTTCGCGCGCCGAACCCGGCATGTTGGCTTCGTCGCGACGGTAGACGCAGCGCACCTGCGCCGCGCCCAGCCGCACCGCGCTGCGCACGCAGTCCATGCCGGTGTCGCCGCCGCCGAGCACGACCACGCGCTTGCCGCGCAGATCGGGCAGTTCGATCTGGTCTTCCCAGCCGGCGATCGGCTGCGAGCGCACCGAGTCGCCGTCGGAATGCACCACGCGCCCGTTCTGGACCAGGAAGGGCAGGGCCGGCAATACCTGGCGCAGGTCCTGCCCGGGCAGGCCGCCGTCGGTGTAGCGATAGGCGCCCAGGCCGAGGAACACCGCGTCGTACTCGGCCAGCAGCGCGTCGAAACTCAGGTCGCGGCCGATCTCGACGCCGAGGCGGAACTCCACGCCCATGCCTTCCAGCACCTCGCGGCGCTGGCGCATCACCGATTTCTCCAGCTTGAAGCTGGGGATGCCGAAGTGGAGCAGGCCGCCGACGTCTTCGTAGCGATCGAACACCACCGCCTGGATGCCGGCGCGGGCCAGGCGATCGGCGCAGGACAGTCCGGCCGGTCCGGCGCCGACCACCGCGACGCGGTGGCCGCTGGCCTGCACCGTCGACAGGTCCGGGCGCCAGCCGCTGGCCAGGGCGTTGTCGACGATGTACTTCTCGACCGCGCCGATGGTGACCGCGCCGAAGCCGTCGTTGAGGGTGCAGCTGCCTTCGCAAAGGCGGTCCTGCGGGCAGACCCGGCCGCAGATCTCCGGCAGGGGGTTGGTTTCGTGGCACAGCGACGCGGCTTCGTGCAGGCGGCCTTCGCGCGCCAGCTCCAGCCAGTTCGGAATGTAGTTGTGCAGCGGGCAGGCCCAGCTGCAGTAGGGGTTGCCGCAGTCCAGGCAGCGGCCGGCCTGCTTCTTGGCTTCGACCTCGGCGAAGCGGCCGTACAGCTCGCCCCAGTCGCCGTCCAGGCGCAGTTGCAGCGGAATCCGCGCCGGCATCTCGCGCGGCGCATCGCGGAATTGGAAGACGGGCTTCTTGCTCATGCTTGCGTGACCGGCTGGCGTTGTCGACAGGAGGTGTTGGAGATCGCGTTAGGAGCAACGGCAAGGGCAAATCCCCCCTGGCCCCCCTTTTTCAAAGGGGAGAATCCGATCGGTTTTACCGGCCGGGTCTGAAGGTCTGCGCTCGGGTGCTGAAAACGCGAAATTCCAATCATCGTCGTCGCTTCCGTCTTTGCCTGGGCCGGAAATCCGGCCTTTGCCGTTGCCGTTCCCCCCCTTTGCAAAAGGGGGGCAGGGGGGATTTGCTTCCGCCGTTGCTTTTGCCGTCGCCTGCGAGCGCTCCATCGCCGTCACGCCGCGCTCTTCAAGGCTTCCGCCAGCGATTCCAGGCTCGCCGCCTTCGGCTTGACCAGCCAGAACTTGCCGAGGAAGTCGCGCATCTCGTCGAGGATCTTGCGCGCCCACGCGCTGCCGGTGAGGGCGGCGTGGGTCTCGAGCAGATCGTGCAGATGCGAGCGGTGGTGCTCGAAGCCGTCGGCGGAGATGCGCAGGATGTCGATCAGCTCGTGGTTGTAGCGGTCGACGAAATCGCGGTCGACGTCGAGTACGTAGGCCATGCCGCCGGTGAAGCCGGCGCCGAAGTTCAGGCCGGTGCGGCCGAGCACCGCGACCACGCCGCCGGTCATGTATTCGCAGCAGTGATCGCCGGCGCCCTCGACCACCGCGGTGGCGCCGGAGTTGCGCACCGCGAAGCGCTCGCCGGCGCGGCCGGCGGCGTACAGCTCGCCGCCGGTGGCGCCGTACAGGCAGGTGTTGCCGAGGATCGGGGTCTCGTGCGCGACATAGCGCGCGCCGTGCGGCGGGCGCAGCACGATGCGGCCGCCGGCCATGCCCTTGCCGACGTAGTCGTTGGCTTCGCCGGACAGCTCGAACTGCAGGCCGCCGGCCTGGAACGCGCCGAAGCTCTGCCCGGCGGTGCCCTGGAAGCGCAGGGTCAGCGGCGCGTCGTTCATGCCGCGGTCGCCGTGCAGGCGGGCGATGCGGCCGGACAGGCGCGCGCCGATGCTGCGGTCGGTATTGCGGATCTTGTAGCTGTATTCGCCGCCGGCCTTGCCGGCGATGACTTCGGCCAACTCGCTTTCCAACTGCGCCGACAGCCCGTCGGGCGCGTCCGGCGGCGCCGGCATGCCGCAATGGCCGCCGTGAGCGAGACCGTCGCCGGCCAGCAGCGGGGCCAGGTCCAGGCGTTGCTGGCGGCGGCTGTCGCCGTCGCGCTGGCGCAGCAGATCGGTGCGGCCGACGATCTCGCCCAGGCTGCGCACGCCCAGCGCGGCCAGCCAATGCCGCACTTCCTCGGCGAGCAGGCGGAAGAAGTTCTCGACCCGTTCCGGCAGGCCGGTGAAATGGTCGCGGCGCAGGCCGGCGTCCTGGGTCGCCACGCCGGTGGCGCAGTTGTTGAGGTGGCAGATGCGCAGGTACTTGCAGCCCAGCGCGATCATCGGCGCGGTGCCGAAGCCGAAGCTCTCGGCGCCGAGCAGGGCCGCCTTGACCACGTCCAGGCCGCTCTTGAGGCCGCCGTCGGTCTGCAGGATCACCCGCTCGCGCAGGTCGTTGGCGACCAGCGCCTGGCGCGCCTCGGCCAGGCCCAACTCCCACGGCGTGCCGGCGTAGCGGATCGACGACAGCGGGCTGGCGCCGGTGCCGCCGTCGTGGCCGGACACGGTGATCAGGTCGGCGCCGGCCTTGGCCACGCCGGTGGCGATGGTGCCGACGCCGGCGTGCGAGACCAGCTTGACCGAGATCAGCGCCTGCGGATTGACCTGGCGCAGGTCGTGGATCAGCTGGGCCAGGTCTTCGATCGAATAGATGTCGTGGTGCGGCGGCGGCGAGATCAAGCCGATCCCGGGCATGGCGTAGCGCAGCCGCGCGATCAGTTCGTTGACCTTGTGCCCGGGCAACTGGCCGCCTTCGCCGGGCTTGGCGCCCTGCGCGACCTTGATCTGCAGCACTTCGGCGTTGACCAGGTACTCCGGGGTCACGCCGAAGCGGCCGGAGGCGATCTGCTTGATCTTCGACACCTTGTCGGTGCCGTAGCGGGCCGGGTCTTCGCCGCCTTCGCCGGAATTGGAACGGCCGCCGAGGCGGTTCATCGCGATCGCCAGCGCTTCGTGCGCTTCCGGCGACAGCGCGCCCAGGCTCATCGCCGCCGAGTCGAAGCGGCGCACGATGGCCTCGACCGGTTCGACCTGGTCGAGCGGAATGGCGCCGGCCGGATCGGCCTGCAGGTCGAGCAGGTCGCGCAGCGCCGCGGTCGGGCGTTCGTTGACCGCTTCGGCGTAACGCTGCCAGTCGCTCCACTCGCCGCTGCCGACCGCGCGTTGCAGGCGGGTGACCACGTCGGGATTGAACAGGTGGTACTCGCCGCCCGGGGTGTACTTGAGCAGGCCGCCGATCTCCGGCAGGCGGTTGGCGTCCCAGGCGATCTGGGCCAGCAGCTCGTTGTCCTGCTGCAGGTGTTCGAAGCCGGCGCCGCGGATGCGCGAAGGCGTGCCGGCGAAGCACAGCTCGACCACTTCCGGATCCAGGCCGATGATCTCGAACAGCTGCGCGCCGCGGTAGCTGCCGATGGTGGCGATGCCCATCTTGGAGATGATCTTGAGCAGGCCCTTCTTGATCGCGCGCCGGTAGCTGCGGCCGATCTGGGCGACCTCGCCGTGCTTGGTGCGCAGGATGCCGCGCGCGCCCAGGTCGTGCAGGGTCTGGTAGGCCAGGTAGGGGTACACCGCGGTCGCGCCGAAGCCGATCAGGCAGGCGAAATGGTGCGGGTCGCGCGCGGTGCCGGTCTCGATGATCAGATTGGCGTCGCAGCGCAGGCCGACCCGGACCAGATGCTGGTGGATCGCGCCGGTGGCGAGCAGGGCGTGCATCATCAGCGCGTCGCGGCGCGGGCGCCGGTCGGTGACGATCAGCAGCACGTTGCCGTCGCGGGTGGCTTCCTCGGCCTCGGCGCAGATCCGCTCGATCGCCGCCTTGAGGCCTTCCTCGGCGGTGTAGTTGAGGTCGATGTAGCGGTGCGACTGGTCGTACGGCGCCATCGACAGCAGCTGGCGCAGCTTGCGCTGGGCCAGCACCGGCGAGTTCAGGTGGATGTGGCCGACATTGCCCGGCACGTCGACGAAGATGTTGCCCTCGCGCCCGATCTGGGTCGCCAGCGACATCACGCAGTCCTCGCGCAGCGGGTCCATCGGCGGGTTGGTGACCTGGGCGAAGGCCTGGCGGAAGTAGTCGTACAGCGGCCGCACCTGCTGCGAAAGCACCGCCATCGGCACGTCGTCGCCCATCGAGCCGGTGGCTTCCTGTTCGATCTCGGCCAGCGGGCGCAGCACCTGTTCGCGTTCTTCGCGGGTCAGCTGGAACAGCTTCTGGAAGCCCGACAGGGTCTCGTGGTCGAAGGGCTCGGCGGCCAGGTTGGGGTCGATCAGCTCGCTGTGCAGGTAGGTCACGCCCTGCTTGAGCCAGCGCTTGTACGGCGCGCGGGCGCGGTTGATCCGGTCGATGGCTTCGGAGTCGAGCAGCTCGCCCTGGTACAGGTCGGCGGCGATCATCTCGCCCGGGCCGAGCTTGCCCTTGGCTTCGATCTCCTCGGCCGGCAGCTCCCACACCCCGGCTTCGGAGGCGATCAGGAAATGGCGGTCGCGCGAGCGCAGCCAGCGCGCCGGGCGCAGGCCGTTGCGGTCCAGGGTGCAGGCGGCGTAGCGGCCGTCGCAGGTGACGATGCCGGCCGGGCCGTCCCAGGGTTCGGAGTTGAGCGCGTAGTACTCGTAGAACGCGGCCAGGTCGGCGTCCTTGTACTCCAGCGACTGGGTCGCCGGCGGAATCAGGATCCGCATCGCCTTGAGCAGGTCCATGCCGCCGGCCTGCAGCACCTCGAGCATGTTGTCCAGGCTCTGCGAGTCGGAACCGTCGAGACTGACGATCGGGTCGAACTCGCGCAGGTCCAGGGTCGGGGTGCGCCAGGCGTGGGCGCGGGCCTGGGCCCAGGCGCGGTTGCCGGCGACGGTGTTGATCTCGCCGTTGTGGGCGAGCAGGCGGAACGGCTGCGCCAGCGGCCAGCGCGGGGTGGTGTTGGTGGAGAAGCGCTGGTGGAACACCACCGCGCTGGCGGCCAGTTCCGGCCGCTGCAGATCGGGGTACAGCTGCATCAGCCGATCCGGCAGGACCATGCCCTTGTAGCCGATGCTGGCCGCCGACAGGCTGACCACATAGAAGTCGCGGAACGCCTCGGCGTCGGTGCGGCGCAGGCGCTGCTCGGCGCGGCGCCGGGCCAGGAACAGCGAGCGCTGGAACGCGGCCGGGTCGAACGGGGTGGCGGCGTCGACGAAGATCTGCTCGATCCGCGGCACGGTGCTGCGCGCCAGGCTGCCGCAGGCGCCGAGGTCGACCGGGACGATGCGCCAGCCGGTGACCCGCATGCCTTCGGCGCGCACGGTCTCGTTGAGGGTGTCGCGGGCCTGCGCGGCCAGCGCCGGGTCGTGCGGCAGGAACACCAGGCCGGCGGCGAAATGCGCGCCCGGGCGGATGTTGGCCTCGCGCGCGATCAGGCGCAGGAAAGCGTCGGGGTGACGGATCAACAGGCCGCAGCCGTCGCCGCTGAGACCGTCGGCGGCGACCGCGCCGCGGTGGGTCATGCGCGACAGCGCTTCCAGAGCGCGATCGACCAAAGCGCGGCTGGGACGATCGTCGAGTTGCGCGATCAGCCCGAATCCACAGCTGTCCCGCTCGTCGCGGGGGTCGTACAGACGTTGTTGCTTGGCTTGCATCGCATCTCCGGACCGTGGGTGCTCCGTGATCGCTAGCTCGCTACCGCTGCGCGTTGTGGTGTCGCCGTTTCCCTTAGTGGTGCATCCCTAAGTGCTGTCCCCAACGCGAGCGCGCTCGCGCGATGTCGTCGCTGTTTTCGCCGTAGGTGTTGCCGTCACGCAGGGCGCATCGGCCAATGGCGCGGGAGTTGCCTCCGCACCGCGGCGTCCGAACCGAGCGTGTTTCGACTAAACCACAATTTGTGCGATGCGGCAATTCGCTCCGGGCGCGGTTGCGGCGTGTAAGCCGGCAGGCCCCGTCTTGTGAGCGCGCGTGCTGACAAGCACATTCGTAAGGCTATGAAGATGTTGGAAAAATTCCCGATTCCACGGACAATTGGTAACGTAAGAAACCATCGTGAAATGACTATCGTCAGCGGCGCCGGCGCACCCGCGCGCTAGACTGCGCCGCAAGGACGTCCCCACCGCCTCTTCCGCCCTCTCATGACCATTGCTTCCGCTCCCGTCCCGGGCGCGCGGCGCGCTGCGCTGCTCTTCATCTTCATCACCGTGCTGATCGACGTGCTGTCGTTCGGCCTGATCATTCCGGTGCTGCCGCACCTGATCGAGAACTTCGTCGGCGGCGACACCGCCAAGGCGGCGTACTGGGTCGGCGTGTTCGGCACCGTGTTCGCGGCGATCCAGTTCGTGTTTTCGCCGATCCAGGGCGCGCTGTCGGACCGCTACGGCCGCCGGCCGGTGATCCTGCTGTCCTGCCTCGGCCTGGGCCTGGACTTCATCCTGATGGCGGTGGTCAACACCCTGCCGTTGCTGCTGGTCGGGCGGATCATCGCCGGCATCACCGCGGCCAGCTTCACCACCGCCAACGCCTACATCGCCGACATCACTCCGCCGGAACAGCGCGCCAAGAGCTTCGGCATGATCGGCGCGGCGTTCGGCGTCGGCTTCGTGATCGGGCCGGTGATCGGCGCCTACCTGGGCGAGATCGACCTGCGCCTGCCGTTCTGGTTCTCCGCCGGCCTGGCGTTGCTGAACTTCCTCTACGGCTGGTTCGTGCTGCCCGAGTCGCTGCCGCCGGAGAAGCGCACGCCGCGCTTCGACTGGAGCCACGCCAACCCGTTCGGCGCGCTGGTCCTGCTCAAGCGCTACCCGCAGGTGTTCGGCCTGGCGGCGGTGGTGTTCATCGCCAACATGGCGCACTACGTCTACCCGAGCATCTTCGTCCTGTTCGCCGACTACCAGTACCACTGGGGCCTGCGCGAGGTCGGCTGGGTGCTGCTGGTGGTCGGGGTGTTCAACATCATCGTCAACGTCGGCCTGGTCGGCCGGGTAGTGGCGCGCCTGGGCGAACGCCGCGCGCTGCTGCTGGGCTTGAGCTGCGGCGTGACCGGCTTCGTGATCTACGGTCTGGCCGAAACCGGCTGGCTGTTCCTGCTCGGCCTGCCGATCAGCGCGCTGTGGGCGATGGCGGCGCCGGCGACCCAGGCGCTGATCACCCGCCAGGTCGGCGCCGATGCGCAGGGCCGCATCCAGGGCGCGCTGATGAGCCTGGTCTCGCTGGCCGGCGTGCTCGGTCCGGCCTTGTTCGCCGGCAGCTTCGGCTATTTCATCGGCAAGCACACGCCGCTGCACCTGCCCGGCGCGCCGTGGTTCATCGCCGCCGCCTTGCTGGCGATCGGCGTGGCCATCGCCTGGCGCTTCGCGCGCGCGCCGGCGGCCGCGGCGCCGACCGCGGACGCGGCGGCCTAACCGATGGCACAGGCGCGGTAGCGGGGCGGCGGCGACACTGGCCGCCTGTTCCGCCCCCGTGTTCCCACGCCGGAGTCCGTCCATGCGCCTGCCCGCGCTTCCCGCGTTCGCGCTCGTCGCCGCCCTCAGCGGCTGCGGCAGCGTCGAATACCGCGACACCAACGCCGCCGTCGATGCCCGTCCCGAATGCACCAGCGGCCCGCAGCGCCCGGGCGAATCGCCGCCGGCCTGGTGCGAGCGCAAGCTCGAGGCCAAGTGGGGCTCCAGCGACAACAGCGAACCGGTCGATTTCAAGCAGCGCGACGAGCGGCGCTGAACCTGCGGCCTTGTCGCCGTCTTGACGCCGCGCCCCGTATGGCTGGGGCATGAGCGTGGCCAATCCCAACCGCCGCGCCGCGCGCGCGGCCGGCCTGCGTTACGTCAACGACGGCGAGCCCGGCATCGGCCGCCGCCGCGCCGGCCGCGGTTTCAGTTACGTCGACCCGCGCGGGCGCAAACTGCGCGCGGCGCGCGACCTGGCGCGGATCCGCGCCCTGGCGATTCCGCCGGCCTACACCGACGTGTGGATCTGCCGCGACGCGCGCGGCCACCTCCAGGCCACCGGCCGCGATGCGCGCGGGCGCAAGCAGTACCGCTATCACCCGCAATGGCGGCAGGTGCGCGACGAAGGCAAGTTCGAGCGCGCGCTGGCGTTCGCCCGCGCCTTGCCGGCCTTGCGCCGCAGGGTACGGCGCGACCTGGCCGCGGCGGGCTTTCCGCGCGACAAGGTGCTGGCGATGGTGGTCGCGGTGATGGCCGAAACCCTGTTGCGCATCGGCAATCACGAATACGCGCGCGACAACCGCTCGTTCGGCCTGACCACGCTGCGCAACCGACACGTCGAGTTCCTGCGCGGCGGCCGGGCGCGGTTCCGCTTCCGCGGCAAGAGCGGCCTGGCGCAGCAGGTCGAGTTGGACAATGCGCGTCTGACCGAGTTGGTGCGGCGTTGCCAGCAACTGCCGGGGCAGGCGCTGTTCCAGTACCGCGACGACGACGGCCGGCTGCAGCCGGTGGATTCCGGTGCGGTCAACGATTATCTGCGCGAGGCGATGGGCGAGGCGTTCACGGCCAAGGACTTCCGCACCTGGGGCGGCACCGTGGCGGCGTTCCGGCGCCTGGCGCAACTGCCGCTGCCGCCGTCCGCGCGCGGCGGCGCGCCCAGCGAGCGCGCCTTGAGCGCGGCGCAGAACGCGGTGATCGGCGAAGTCGCCCAGGCGCTGCGCAACACGCCGGCGGTTTGCCGCAAGGCCTATATCGACCCGGCGCTGTTCGCCGGCTGGCGCGAGGGCCGGCTGGCGCGCTATGCGCAGGGCGTGCGCAGCGAACGGCAGTGGGAGCAGGCGGCGCTGCGCTTCCTGCGCGCGTCGCGGCGCCGGCGCGGGTGACGCCGCGCGGGTCAGGGCGTCATCTGAGCCAGGTCCGCTTCCGGCAGCGGCAGCAACGCCCAGAACGGCGTGCGCTGCTTGGCCCAGTCCTGGGCGGCATCGTTGAGGATTTCGATCAGGGTCGCCGCGTCTTCGCCGTATTCGGCCTGCCAGGAGCCGGCGTTCTCGATCAGCAGCAGATAGCCGGGCGCCGGCCACCACGACAGGTCGTTGACGCTGTCGTCGAGCGCGTCCCAGTTGCCGCCGAACCAGTCGGGGAAGCGCAGGCCGCGGGCGATGCGCGTCAGCGCGTCGTCCTTGCCGGTGCAGTCGGCGAAGTCCACCCGCGCCACCGCGAACTCGAGCTCGGTCGCGGCATCGGCGAGCGCGCGCGCATCGCGCGCATCGATGAAGTAAGCGCCGGCCTGGGCCGGGTCGGCGAGCAGTTCGCGCGGATCGACCGAACTCATCGCGCGCCTCCGTCGGGTTCGAAGCGGGTGAAGCTGCGGTAGTGGTCGTCGGTGTAGTAGTACTCGCTCGGCGGATCGCCGCCGGTGACGATGCGGCGTGCGCCGCGGTCGTTCTCGCCGGGCGTGTCGACGGTGTATTCGCGGTAATAGCCGCGCGGCTGCCGCGGCAGGCGGCGTTCGCGGTTCTGGAAGGTGCCGCCGTCCTGGCGGTGCTCGAACGGGCCGCCGGCGGCGATCCGGCGCAGCACATCGGCCGCTTCCGGCGGCAGCGCGATCGAGGCGATCGGCGGCATTTCGTCGTGACCGCGGCGGTCGGGGACGCCGATTGGCGTCGGCGTCGGCGTCGACGTCGGTATCGCGATCGTGCTCGGCGCCGATGCGGGTGTAGCGGGCGTGGCCGGAGTGGGAGCGCGTTCCCCGCGCTGGCTCCAGGCCCACAGGCCGATCAACAACACGGCGGCGATCAGCCACAGATGGCGGCGCATGACGGACTCCTGGCGAACCGCGGCAGTGTAGGCCAAACGGCGCGGCGCCGGCGCTGCGACGCGCCCGATCGTCGTCGCTTACCGCCGCATCCGCGCGGTGAGCGCGGCGACGGGATCGCGGCGTTCGCAGCGCGGCCGACGCCTGGCCGGGCGAGCGGTGCGGCGTCGCTGCGACGGACCGGGCCGGTCCATCGCAGCGGGACGCCATCGCGCGGTCGTGTTGGCGGCGCGGGTTCAGCCGCAGCTGACGCTGGTCACCACGTTGTTCTCGTCGACGTAAACGTTGACCCGGCCCTCGCGGTATTCCTTGGTCACGAACTGGCCGGGCTTGAGCACGCGCACCAGGTCGCCGCCGGCATCGACGCGGGCGCGCTCGACCGTGGCGGTGTCGGCGGCCTTGCCGGCCGCATTGGCCTGGGCGAGCTCGGCATTGCAGCGCGGGCGCGGCGGCGGCGGCGCCGGTTCGCCCGGAGCGATCGCGGCGCTGTCGGCCGGCGGCGGGGCCTGTTCGGCCGAACTGGGCATTTCATCGGCCTTGGGCGCGCCGGCGCAGGCGCTCAGGGCCAGCGACAGCGAACCGGCGAGGGCGACGCCGGCGAGCAGGCGTCGCAGGGACGAGGGGGCGTAAGACGGGCGCGGAGTCCGGTTCGGCATGGCGGTGTCCTGGGCGAATGCGCGCGCGGCGCGGTCCGGCCGAGCCTGCCGTCCGGCGGCTGTGCCCAGGGTTAACGCCGGCCGCGGATCGTCCGATCCGCGACCGCAGTCGCGCTCAGCCGCAGCGCAGGCCGGTGATGGCGCCGCGTTCGTTGACGTCGATGTTGAGGCGGTCTTCGCGGTAGTCCATGGTCGCCGCGGTGCCCGGTTCCAGCACCCGCACCGAACGGCTGCCGCTTTCGACCCGGGCGCGTTCGACCACGTCGGCCGAGGGCGAGCGGCCGACCGCCCAGCGCGCGGCTTCGGGATTGCAGACGCCGGGCCGGGAACCCGGGCCGCCGCCGACGTCGGTCGGCGGAATCGGCGTGGCGCAGGCGGCGAGCAGCAGCGGCACCGCGGCGGCGGGCAACAGGACGCGCAATCGGGCGAAGGAGGACATGGCGGGGCTCCTGATCGTTGTGTCGCGAGCCTGCGGCCGGCGACGTGTGCGGCGCATGAAGGCCGCGGGCCGCGCAGTGTAGCCGGCGACGATGACGCCTGAACGCGCCCGGCTGTGCGCATTTCGGCGCATGCAACCGCCAGCCCGCGTCGCGGGCTTTAGGGGTAGGAGCGACGCAAGTCGCGACGCGTTGCAGCCGCTGGCGTCGCCGTTGCGGTTTCGCGGTCGCGGCTTGCGCCGCTCCTACCCCGATGGAGCCAGTTCGGCGTGGGCCTGGACCAGGCGCGGCAGCAGTTGCGCCAGGGTCGCCACGTCCTGGTGGTTGTGCGCGATCACCCGCCGCAGCAACGCCGCGCTGCCGCCGCGCAGATACTGCAGCCAGGCCGCCGGCGCCTGTGCGCCGGGCAGGTCGTCTTCGCGCAGGATGCGCAGCAACTCGCGTTCGATCGTCGCCAGCTTGCAGTTCTCCCACACCCCGCGGTACAGCCGCCGGGTCGGAAACAGCAGGTCGACGTGATCCAGGCCGAGCAGCGGATTGGGCTGCCGCGCCAACCGGTAGCGAGCGTTCAACAGCGGCGCGTCGTAGCAGCGGCCGTTGTAGCTCGACAGCACGGTATCGGGCCGCAGCCAGCCGGCGAATTCGCGCAGCATCGCCGGTTCGGCGGCGAGGCTGGCGATGGTCAGCTGGCGGATGCGCAGGCCGGCGCCGCGGCCGGGGTCGTGTTGCCAGTCGGCGGCGCCGATCATGAAGGCGCGGGTGCCGGTGCCGCCGGCCAGGCCGGTGGTTTCGGTGTCGAAGAACAGCAGCCGTTGCGGCTCGACGCTTTCGTCGCCGCGCTTGGCGAACGCCAGCGACAGCGCGCTGGCCGGCACCGGCAGCGGCAGATGCGCTTGCAGGTAGTACAGGCCCGGCGCGATTTCCTCGCCCGGCAAGGAGCGGTCGAGCGAGCGGCGCGCCGGCGACGCGGCGGAGCCGGCCGCGACCGGTGGGGATTCGATCGCGGCCGACGGCGTCGGCTTGCGTTCGCGCAAGGCGATCAAGCGGCGCAGGGCGTCGATGTCGGTGCGCGGGCCGCGCGCGCGGCTGGGCGTTTCGCTCTCGGCGCGGGGCGGGGGCGCAGCGGCTGGGCTGGGAGCGGGCGAGGGCGGCGCGGTCGCCGGGGACGCCGGCTCGACGGCAGGGGATGCGGCGATATCCGCGCCGGGCTTGCGCTCGCGCAAGGCGATCAGGCGGCGCAACTGCGCGGCATCGGTAGACGCAGGGCGGGGCTGCGCATCGTCGAGCGCATCGTCGAGGAAGGGGATGTCGCTGGCGGCGATCCGGCTTTGGTTCGGCGTCGCCGATGCGCGGGGCAGCGGCGCGGGCGGATCGGCCGAAGAGCGAATTTCCCCCAACCCCTGTTTTTCAAAGAGGGGCGCGCTGGCGTCGGCGCGGCGGGTGCCTTGTGCGTCCGCGGCATGGCGATGGCCTGCGCTTGCGGGCGCGGATGGGGTTGGGGCAACGGCGGCAGTGAGCGCTGCGGCGGGCGAGGCGGCCGGCGGCGGCGCATCGGCCTGCGTCCGTCCCGCCTGCCGCTGCAGCAGGCGCAGCTTGGCCAGGTCCAGGCTCACGCCTCGCGGCCTTCGCCCAGGGCGTTTTGGCCGAGCAGGGCGAGCGAATCGCGGTCGAGCGAGGCCGGGTCGAGCAGATCGGCATCCAGCCGGCTGTTATCCGGCGAACCGTCATCCAGCGAACCGTCATCCGGCGAACCCTCGCCGAGCAGGCCCAGCACCTTCAAGGCCAGGGCCTTCGGCGTCGCGCTGCCAGCGCGGTCTTCGTCGGCGGCCAATACCGGGCCGACGCAGGCCGGGCAGCCGGCGCGGCAGTCGCAGCGGCCGACCAGTTCGCGCGCGCGCTGGACCAGTTCGGCCTGGCGCCGCCACAGCGGTTCGCTGAGGCCGACCCCGCCGGGGAAGTTGTCGTACAGGTACACGGTCGGCACGAACTGCTGCACTTCCAGGGTCGCCAGCGACCCGGCCGCGGCCTCGGACTCGACCCCGCGCAACTGGCCGCGGCCGCTCGCGTCCTGGGTCGCGAACCAGGCGCCGTCGCCGTTGCCGACCGACTTCTGCAGGTCGCGCGCATCGGCCATCACCGCCACCGTGGCGACCACGTGCAGCGCGTGCGCCGCGCCGAGGAAACCGTCCAGCGCGTCCTGGCGCGATTCGAAGCGCGACAGCAGCACGCCCTGCGGCAGCTGCCACCACACCGCGGTGGTGTGCAGTTCCTGGTCGGGCAGGGCGACCGGGCCGTAGCCGATGTTCTCGTGGGTGTAATAGCGGATCTTCTTGTAGCCGGCCACCCGCCGGACCACGTGCACTTCGCCGTGGTGGCTGTCGCCGCGTCCGGCGGCGGCGCCGTCGAAACGGTCCAGCACCTTGAGCTTGGTGTAGTCGATCGAGTCGGTGTAGTAGTCGACGTGGGTGCGCACGACATAGGCCTTGCGCCCGTCCCAGTCCAGGCGTTCGACCTGGTAGGGCACCGACTGCACCATGTGGATCGCGCCCTCGTACAGGGTCAGCGCCGCGGCCGAGTAATCGACCTCGGCGATGATCGCCTGACGGCCGTCGCTGCGGTCGACCACGACGAAGTTGCCGTCGGCGACCGAGCGCAGGCTGACCGCGTTGGCCGGGTAGCTGTCGGCGATCCATTCCCAGCGTTCGCCCTCGCGGTGGACCACGCCGGTTTCGGCCAGCGCCTCCAGGAACACCGCCGGGTCGATCGGGCCGAAGCGTTCGCCGTGCAGGAACGGCAGCTCGAACGCGGCGCAGCGGATGTGATCGAACAGCACCAGCGGCTGGTCCGGGGCGATGCGCGCGTGTTCGGGCGGCGCGTCGGCGAAGAAATCCGGATGCCGCACCATGTATTGGTCGAGCGGCTGCGAATTGGCCACCAGCACGCCCAGCGAGGGCTGGCGGCGGCGGCCGGCGCGGCCGAAGCGCTGCCAGGTCGCGGCGACCGAGCCGGGGTAGCCGTTGAGCACGACCACGTCGAGGCTGCCGATGTCCACGCCCAGCTCCAGCGCCGAGGTCGAGACGATGCCGTCGATGCGGCCGTCGCGCATCGCCCGCTCGGCCTCGCGCCGCTCGCTCGGCAGGTAGCCGCCGCGATAGGCGCGAATCCGCGCCGGCTTGCGCGGGTCGTGGTCGAACACGTCCTTGAGGTATTTGGTCAGCACCTCGACCATCAGTCGGGTCTGGGCGAACACCAGGGTCTTCAGCCCGGCCTTGATCGCGATCCGGGCGATGCGGTTGCTCTGCGAACGCGCCGAGGCGCGCAGGCCCAGGTCGGGATTGATCACCGGCGGGTTCCACAGCAGCACGTGCTTGTCGCCGGTCGGCGCGCCGGACTCCAGGATCGCCCGCACCGGCCGCTCGATCAGCGCCTCGGCGTGGGCCTGGGGGTTGCCGATCGTCGCCGAGCACAGGATGAACTGCGGCCGCGCGCCGTAGAACGCGCAGATCCGCTGCAGCCGGCGCAGCACGTTGGCGACGTGGCTGCCGAACACGCCGCGGTAGGTGTGGATCTCGTCGATCACCACGTAGCGCAGGTTCTCGAAGAACTGCGCCCACTTGGTGTGATGCGGCAGGATCGCCTGGTGCAGCATGTCCGGGTTGGAGACCACGATGTCGCCGTGCAGGCGGATCGCCTGGCGCGCGTCGCCGGGGGTGTCGCCGTCGAAGGTGAAGGCCTTCACCCCCAGGTCGCCGGCGCGGTTGAGCTCCAGCAATTCGGCGACCTGGTCCTGGGCCAGGGCCTTGGTCGGAAACAGGTACAGCGCCTTCGACGCGGGCGCGCCGGCGGCGCCGGCCATGGCCGCGGCGACCACCGGCAGGGTGTAGCACAGCGACTTGCCCGAGGCGGTCGGGGTCACCACCGCCACGTCTTCGCCGGCCTGGGTCGCCGTCCAGGCCTCGGCCTGGTGGCTGTAGAGCCGTTCGATGCCGCGCTCGCGCAGCGCCCGCCGCAGCGGCTCGGGCAGGTCGTCCGGCAGCGGCGCGTAGCGGCCTTCGCGCCCGGGCAGGGTGAAGGCGCCGGTGATGCGGTCGCGGTAGCGGCGTTGTAGCCGGTCGGCCAGGGCGCCGCCGTGGCGGGCGTCGATGGCCTCTTCGCTGCGGGCCAGGGCCTGCGAGCGCTGCGCAGCGGGGACGAGGTCGCGCGGGGACGGATCGATCAGGGCGGACATGGGCGCAGGCGGCGGAGGGGAGTCTCGTTGTACGAGACTGCGATCTCAGCGTGTGAGACGCCATAGGCTTTGCCGGCCATGCCTAAACGATTCAGGCCGCTGCGCCGCGCAACGGGTATCCTTGCGCGCCGCAAAACGCTCCAGTCCCAATGAAGATCGGCATCGATTTCGGCACCAGCTATTCCGCCGCCGCGGCGGTGATCGACGGCGCGGTGCGCACGGTCCGGTTCGGCGAGGAGCGCCAGTTCCGCACCACCGTGTATTTCCCCGAGGCGGTGCCCGACCCGAGCCGGTTCGAGCTGACCGATGCGCTCGAAGCCGAGGTCGACGCCCTGGTGCGCAGCGCCCGCGCCCAGCAGACCCGCGCCCTCAACGAGGCCCAGGCCCGGCGCGAGCACGCCGCGCGGCTGCCGGCCGAGCAGCGCGAGGCCGCGCTGGCGCTGATCCCGAGCCCGCTCCAGCGCAACGAGGCCGACCTGCGCCGCGACGCGATCCGCGCCGTGCGCCGGCAATGGCTGGAACAGCAGGTGCGCGAGGCGCGCGCCTCGGCGGCGACCCTGCAGAACGCGGTCTACGGCGAGGACGCGGTCGAGGCCTACCTCGCCGAGGGCTACGGCAACCTGGTGCAGTCGCCCAAATCGATGCTCGGCTACCAGTTGGCGCCGCACGTGCGCCAGACCATCGTCGGCATCGCCGGCTACATCCTCGAACACATCCGCCTCAGCGCCAGCCAGCAGCTCGGCGCCAACGTGCGCTCGGCGGTGCTGGGCCGGCCGGTGCAGTTCCGCAGCTCGATGGGCGCGGCCGGCGGCGACCAGGCCCTGGCGATCCTGACCGAGGCCGCGCAGGGCGCCGGCTTCGACCAGGTCGAATTCCTCGAAGAACCGGTGGCCGCGGCGCTGGGCTACCACGCCCAGAGCGCGCATCGCCATCGCACCCTGGTGGTCGACATCGGCGGCGGCACCACCGACGTGACCCTGGCCGAGGTCGGCGGCGAACGCGAGCCGGTGGTGCTCGGCTCCTGGGGCATCGCCCGCGGCGGCGTCGACGTCGACCTGTCGCTGAGCCTGTCGCGCTTCATGCCGCTGTTCGGCAAGGGCGCGACCCGGGTGCCGGCGCATCACTATGTCGAGGCCGCGACCGTGCACGACGTGGTGCGCCAGCGCGAGTTCCAGCGCCGCGACAGCTACCGCGAGGTCGAAGCCCCGTTCGGCCCGCGCCTGATCGCCCTGCAGCAGACCGGCAACACCACTCGCCTCAGCCGTGCGGTCGAAGCGACCAAGGTCCGGCTCAGCAGCGAGGCCGACAGCCGGGCCGAACTGGACTACATCGAAACCGGCCTGGGCCTGGCCTCCAGCGCCGTCGACCTGAGCCAGGCCGCCGAGCCCTTCCTCGGCTTCGTCGCCGAGCTGTTGGCCGAGGTCGCCCAGGAGATCGGCGAACCGCCGGCGACCGTATTCCTGACCGGCGGCATGTCGCGCGCCCCCTACGTCCGCGAAGCCGTGCGCCGCTGCTTCCCTGACGCGAAGCAGGTCGCCGGCGACCCGTCGCTGGGCGTGGTGTCGGGGCTGGCGTTCGCGGCCTTGCGCGCTGGTTGAAGCGGCCCATGCCGTGAACGGCGCACTCGGAAGCGCATGGCGCCTGTGGCAAGGTAACTGCATGACCTAGGCAGGAGGCCGGCATGGATGCGCGAACCGACGAGGCAAGCGGGCCCCCAGTGGCTCGATTGGCTTGGCTGTTGGATAGGTTCCGACAACATCCCAAAACCGGCGTTCTGTCCTTGGCGGTGGTATGGGGCGGCGCGATCGTTCTGCATCACTTCTATCGCATCGGCTATCTGCCGGTACTGGCGATGTCGGACCTGCTGGGCGTGGCGATGGCTTCGGCGGCGATCGGGCTGATATTGCTGGTGTCGGTCGCCGTGGCGATGATCGCGCCGGGTCTGATGTTGGTGTATTGGCGCCGGAGCGGGGTAGGGCCGCGGAATGCGGTGTTGCTGCGTGCCGATCAGGCGTTCAGATCACGCTGGAAGCATAGGGACTACGCTTGGCTGAGCGCCGCCGCAGCTGCGGTCGGATTGGCTGCGTATATCGCCATGTTGTATTACGACCGCGGCTATTTGCTGTTCGTATGCATGATCCCGCCCATGGTGGTGGCGATCATGCTCGAGACGCCGCTGCGTCATCGATTCGTCATAGCCCCTTCGCGCAGCCGCTGGGTCACTTTGTTCTTTCTGTCCTACTGCTACACGGTCGCCTGGGCGTTCACGCTGATGGTGGTCCTGCTGTGGCGAGAAGACGATGGCGATACTTTCCTCGCCAAGGCCGCCGGGCTCGCCATCGGCGCCGTGGTTCTGCATCTGGTGATGCTCCGCACAGCGGACATGCCGCGTTCCACCCGCGTGCTCATCCCCGCTATGCTGGTTTTGTACGTCCTGGTATTCACCAGTTCGCTGTCCACGGGCGCCAGCCGCATCGTCAACTTCTTCGGTCTGGGTCAGATCCCGCGCGTCGATATCGCATTGACAAAAAGCGGATGCGACACTGTCAACGCCGTCTGGTCGAAGCGTCCTTGCGTGGCGGTCGGCGGCAGAGATCCCAGCGCTTACCTGCTGGCGGATGTCGATCTCGTGACCCGGATCGGCCCGCACTACCTGGTCGGCGAACGCGGCACGGTCGCCGACCTGGAGAACCGTCGGCTGCTCCGCGTCGCCGTGCGCAGCGAGGACGTACTGGGCTGGGCCCGCGTCAGAGACGACAATCCTCCTCCATGAAACCCCATTCTCCCGCCTGCGAGCGCAACCGCGAGCCGATCCTGGCGGTGCTGCGCGAGCGCTTCGCCGACCGCCGCGAGGTGCTGGAGATCGGCAGCGGCACCGGTCAGCACGCGGTGCATTTCGCCGCGGCGATGCCGTGGCTGCGCTGGCAGTGCTCGGATCGCGCCGAACATTTGCCCGGAATCCGCATGTGGCTGGACGAGGCGGGGCTGGCGAACACGCCGGCGCCGATCGCACTGGCGGCGGTGGCCGGGTCGGCGACCGGGCTGGTGCCGATGCCGTCGCTGCCGCCGGCTGCGGATGGACGTGGGCCGGGTTTCGATGCGGTATTCAGCGCCAATACCCTGCACATCATGGGCTGGCCGCAGGTCGAGGCGCTGTTCGCCGGGTTGGCGAATGTACTGGCGGAGCAGGCCACGCTGGTGGTCTACGGGCCGTTCAACTACCAAGGGCGCTACACCAGCGACAGCAATCGCGAGTTCGACGCCTGGCTGAAGGCGCGCGATCCGGCCTCGGGGCTGCGCGATGCCGAGGCGGTCGATGCCTTGGCCGCCGGCCACGGCCTGAGCCTGATCGCCGACCTGGCCATGCCGGCCAACAACCGCTGCCGGGTCTGGCGCCGCGGCGGCTGAGCCCGCGGCGAAATGCCGCGCGGCGGCGTTGACGGCGGCCGGCCGGCGCGCCGCACAATGCGGCGTCCTCGTTGCGGGTCCTGAGCCGATGCTTCCGTCTTCGATCCGTCGCCCGATCCGTTGCTGGTTGCCGGCCCTGGCCGCGTTGTTCGTCGCCGCCTGCGGTGCGCCCCAGGCGCCGCCGGCCACCGACGCTGCGGCGGCGAACCCCACGCCGGCGGCACCCGCCGCAGCGCCGTGGCAGGTCGAAGACTGGCCCTTGCCGGTCGACGGCGGCGCCCAGCCGGACCTGATCGCCACCCCCGACGGCGGCCTGTTGCTGTCGTGGATCGAGTCGCGCGACGGCCTGCATGCCTTGAAGTTCGCCCAGGCCGGCGCCGACGGGCGCTGGCGCGGCGCGCCGCGGGCGATCGCGCAGGGCCACGACTGGTTCGTGAACTGGGCCGACACGCCGCACCTGGCGGTGTCGGCCGACGGCGCGCTATGGGCGCATTGGCTGCGCAAGTCCGGCGACGCGCCCTATGCCTACGACGTGGTGCTGGTGCGCTCGGCCGACGGCGGCGCGCACTGGTCGGCGCCGTTGGCGGTCAACGACGACGGCACTCCGACCGAGCACGGCTTCGTCTCGCTGTGGGCCGAGGGCGCCGATGCGATGCGGGTGGCCTGGCTGGACGGCCGCGCCAGCGGCAAGGGCCAAGGCCATGGCGAACACGCCGGCCACGGCGGCGCGATGACCCTGCGCAGCGCGCGCTTCGGCGCCGATCTGCAGCGTTCCGGCGAGGCCGTGCTGGATACCCGCACCTGCGACTGCTGCCAGACCGACGCGGTCGCGACCGCGCGCGGCGCCTTGCTGGTCTACCGCGATCGCGGCGAACAGGAGGTGCGCGACATCGCCGCCGCCCGCCTGATCGACGGCGCCTGGACGCCGCCGCAGCCGGTGCACGCCGACGGCTGGGTCATGCCCGGTTGCCCGGTCAACGGACCGGCGGTCGCGGCCCAGGGCGAGCGGGCGCTGGTGGCCTGGTACACCGGCGCCGGCGAGGCGCCGTCGCTGCGCATCGCCACCAGCGCCGATGCCGGCGGACGCTTCGGCGCGCCGTTGACCCTGGATCGCGGCGAGGCGGTGCAGGGCCGGGTCGATCTGGCCCTGGACGCGGACCAGGCCTGGGTGTTGTGGATGCGCGAGGACCGCGGCGGCCAGAGCCTGCAGTTGGCGCGGCTGGCGCCGGACCTGAGCCAGGAACGCCAACGCCTGGCGCTGGCCCAGGTGCGCGGCCGCGGGCGCGGCACCGGTTTCCCGCAACTGGCCCTGGCCGGCGGCGCGGCCTACGCGGTCTGGACCGACCTGGTCGACGGCCGGCCGCGGCTGCGCGGGGCCAGGGTTCAGCCCGAGGCGACGGTGCGCAGCAAGGGCGAATCGAACATCGCCGCCGGCGCGATCACCGGTTCGTCCAGCGGCACGCGTTCGCCGTAGCGCTCGCGCAGCTTGGCCTTCACCGCCGGGTCGTCGAGGCGGAAGCTGCGCAGCGGCCGGGTCTGGCCGATGCGCAGGCCGAGCGCGCGCTGGTACAGCTTCCAGGCCAGCTCGCTGCAGTAGATGCGCCGGTCCGACCATTCGAAGGCGAGGTCGTAGCGGCGGCCGACGAACCGCGCCGCCTGCGCGTGCAGCCGCGCCTGCTGGGCCGCGTCCGGCGGCGTGCGCAGGCGCTTGAGCACGTAGTGGCCGCGTTCGCCGCGCGCGATCCAGGCCGCCAGCGGGGTGTAGGACACCGGGTCGATCGCTTCGAACACGTAGGGCCGGCCGTCGCGATGCAGGATCACGCCCAGGTGGCTGTAGCGCGAGCCGGTGGCGCGCTGGATCGCCTGGCTTTGCGAGGAGCGCGAGACCTGGAAGATCAGGTCGCCGTCGCGCACCGCCAGCGGCTGCGCCTGCGCCGCGCAGGCGGCCAGCAGCAGGCCGAGCAGAGCGGGCCAGGCGCGGCGCATGCGCTCAGCCCGCGGCCGGCGCCGTGGCGAACAGGCGCACGTCGTGGCTTTCGCCGTTCATGCGCAGGCTGCCTTCGGCGCACAGCCCCAGCCGCTCCAGCACCCGGATCGAAGCGGCGTTGGCCGGATGCACGATCGCCAGCACCCGCGGCAGCGCCAGCACCTCGCGCGCGTAGCGCAGCACCGCGGCGCCGGCCTCCTGGGCGTAGCCGCGCGCGCGATGCTGCGGCAGGTAGGCGTAGCCGATGTCCGGATCGGGCAGGGTGTCGCGGCGCAGCAGGCCGCACATCCCGATCGGCTCGCCGCTGTCGCGCAGCTCGACCCGCCACAGGCCGAAACCGTTGCGGGCGTAGCTGGCCGTCGGGCCGTCGGCGATATAGCGCGCGGCGCTGTCCAGGTCGCGCACGCCGCGGTCGCCGATGTTCTGCAGGAAGGCCGGGTCGGTGACCAGTTCGAGGATGAAAGGCGCGTCGGCGGGCACCAGTTCGCGCAGCAGCAGGCGTTCGGTCTGGATCGGCAGGGCGGACGGCATCGGCGGCATCGGGCGAGCGGGCGGGAGTGAGGACGCGGGCAACGATACGACAGTGGCGCGGGTCGGTGTGGCGACGATGAAGTCGGCGCCGCCGCGCGGCTAGACTGGACGGCCGTCCGCCTCCGCTCGCCGCGCATGACCGTCCTGTCCGCCCTGCCCGAACTGCATCCCATCGCCGAAGACAAGCGCCGCGCGGTGCTCGACGCCCTGGCCGAGATCGAACGCGAGCACGCGGTGCGGATCGTCTACGCCTGCGAATCGGGCAGCCGCGGCTGGGGCTTTTCCTCGGCCGACAGCGACTACGACGCGCGCTTCGTCTATGTCCACGAGCGCGACTGGTATTTGACCGTCAACGAGCTGACCGGCCCGAACCAGCCGCAGCGCGACGTGATCGAGCTGCCGATCGAGCACGACCTAGACGTCAGCGGCTGGGACCTGCGCAAGGCCCTGCGCCTGCTGTCCAAGTCCAACCCGACCCTGCTGGAGTGGGTGCGCTCGCCGGTGGTGTACCGCGAGGATCCGGCGCTGAGCCCGGGCCTGCGCCGGCTGGCCGAGACGTTCTACTCGCCGGTCGCGGCCTGGCACCACTACCTGAGCCTGGCCCTGGGCACCTACCGCGGCCACCTCGGCGGCGAGGCGATCCGGACCAAGAAGTACCTGTACGTGCTGCGCCCGGTGCTGGCCTGCCAGTGGATCGAGCGCGAGCGCACGCCGCCGCCGATGGCGTTCGAAGACCTGATGGCGCGGCTGCTGCCGGACGGCCCGGTGCGCGAGGCCGTCGACGCCTTGCTCGAACGCAAGCGCCGCAGCGCCGAAACCGAGGCCGGGCCGCGGATCGCCGCGATTAGCGATTTCCTGGAAGCCGAGCTGACGCGGATGCAGGCCGCACCGCCGGCGCTGTCCGCCGGCAATGGGCGGCAGGAGACGCTGGACGCGTATTTCCGCTCGGCCTTGGGCTGAGCGGGGAGAGCGGGAACAGCGCAGAGCAAATCCCCCGGCGCCGCCGGAACGCGGGCATCCGAACAACGCAGGCGCCAGCCCCCTTTTTCAAAGGGGGCCGGTTTTCGAAGGGGGCCAGCTTTCAAAGGGGGCCAGTTTTCAAAGAGGGCCAGTTGAAAGCGGGAGCGAATTCGCGCGAGCCTGCGTCAGGCCAGCGCCGCCGGCAGCATTCCCCCCTTTGAAAAAGGGTGAGAGCGTGCGCTTGCGAACCGCAGGTTCGCGCACGATCGAACGCCAGCAGGCTATGCCTGCTGGCCGGACGGGCTAGGGGGGGCTTTTGCTTCGCCTCCGTCACCCAACGACGCCGGCACGCTCCTCAGTTCGACAACGGCAACGGCTGCTGCAGCGGCTCGATCGTGCCCTCGCCGCGCATCACCTTCTTGTACTCGGCGCGCGAAACCGAGATGTAGCGGTCGTTGCCGCCGATCTCGACCTGCGGCCCGTCCTGCACCGCGCGGCCGCCGGCGTCGACGCGCACGTTCATGGTCGCCTTCTTGCCGGAATGGCAGATGGTCTTGATCTCGCTGATCTCGTCGGCCCAGGCCAGCAGGTACTGGCTGCCTTCGAACAGCTCGCCGCGGAAATCGGTGCGCAGGCCGTAGCACAGCACCGGAATGCGCAGCGCATCGACCACCTCGCTGAGCTGCCAGACCTGGGCCCGGCTCAGGAACTGGGCCTCGTCGACCAGCACGCAATGCAGCGCGCCACGCGCGGCGATGTCGGCGCGGATCAGCGCTTCCAGGTCCTGGTCGCGATCGAAGGCTTCGCCGTCGGCGCGCAGGCCGATCCGCGAGGCCACGGTGCCGCGCCCGGCGCGGTCGTCCAGGTGCGGGGTCAGGATCGCCACGCGCATGCCGCGCTCGCGGTAGTTGTGCGCCGACTGCAGCAAGGTCGTGGTCTTGCCGGCGTTCATCGCCGAATAATAGAAATAGAGCTTGGCCATGCGTGCAGTGTAGGCCGCGCGCGCGCCGCGCCACAGACTTGACGGCGCGCGCGGCGGACGTCGAACCGGCGCGGCCGGTCCGACGCCGATGGGTTCAGTTCGAACGCGGTGCGTTCTGCGCCGGGCCGACCTCGACGTTGCCGTCGCGCCAGACCACGTCCTCGGCGGCCCAGTAACGGGCGCTGTCGAAGCGCCAGTCGTGGTACATCGCGGTCAGGTCGGTGGCGCCGGGCTCGAACAGCCGGGCCGGGCCCGGGGTGAACACCTGCAGCCGGCCGACGTCGCCGGTGCGGCTGCCGGTGATCTCGCGCTTGGAGCGCGACAGTGCCTGCTCGAAGCGCGGCTTGGCGACGCGGTCGCCGTATTGGTCGTACAGCGCCTGGCCCTCGCGCAGGGCGCGTTCGCGCTCGGCCTCGTCCAGCTCCTGCCACATCTTCTCGCGCAGGATCGCGAACTGCGGGTACTGGCGCTCGGCGGCCAGATCGGCCCAGGCGTAGGCCAGGGCCCGGTCCTGGCTCGCGCCCAGGCCGTACCAGTACATCAGGCTCAGGCGGTGCTGCGAGTACTTGTCGGCGTAGCGCGCGGCACGGCGGAAATGGCGGAAGGCGTCGTCCCAGTCGCCCTGCGCGGCGGCCTGGCTGCCGTACAGGCGCCACAGCTCGTTGGGATGGGTCTTGGCCATCCGGCTGCGCTGGTCGAAATGTTCGCGCTGCATGCGGTCGCTGTCGGCGCCGACCGCGGCGGCGGCCGCGGCGTCGTCCGGCGCGGCCAGGACGGGGGCGGCGAGTGCGCCGCCGAGGGCGATGACGAGTACGAGCAGGCGTTTCATGCCGGGTTCTCCTCGGTGGGGCGGCAGGCCCCGCGGCCCCGCCCATACGCCGCACCATACGCCGCGCCGGGGCCGGCGGGAATCGCATCGATCGCGGTTTCGCCCGGTTTCGTCCCGCGGCGGCGGGCGCCCGCCCGTTCATCCGCGGGCGCAGCCGGCCGGCCGCGCCGGTCGGCTAAACTGCCGCGCCCGGGCCGGCTCCCCGCCGGCGACGAAGACCGCATGCAAGGCCTCAATCCCCCCCAGCGCGCCGCCGTCCTGCACACCGATGGCCCTCTGCTCGTGCTCGCCGGCGCGGGCAGCGGCAAGACCCGCGTGATCGTCGAGAAGATCGCCCACCTGATCGCCAGCGGCCGGATGCCGGCCAAGCGCATCGCCGCGATCACCTTCACCAACAAGTCGGCCAAGGAAATGCGCGAGCGCGTGGCCAAGCGCATCCGCGGCGACGGCGCCGACGGCCTGACCATCTGCACCTTCCACGCCCTGGGCCTGAAGTTCCTGCAGTTCGAACACGCCCGGGCCGGCCTGCGGCGCGGCTTCAGCGTGTTCGACAGCGACGACAGCGCGGCCCAGGTCAAGGACCTGATGCCGGCCGGGACCAAGCCCGACGTGCTCGAGGACATGCGCAACCTGATCTCGCGGGCCAAGAACGCCGGCCTGTCGCCGGGCGAGGCGATGGCCGCTTCGCGCACCCCGCGCGAGATCGAGGCGGCGGTGCTGTACGAGCGCTACCAGTCGCGCCTGACCACCTTCAACGCGGTCGACTTCGACGACCTGATCCGGCTGCCGGTGGAACTGCTGGAAACCCACGCCGACCTGCAGCTGGCCTGGCGCGAGCGCATCGGCTACCTGCTGGTCGACGAATGCCAGGACACCAACGACGCCCAGTACCGCCTGCTCAAGGCGCTGTCCGGACCGACCGGACTGTTTACCTGCGTGGGAGACGACGACCAGTCGATCTACGCCTGGCGCGGCGCCAACCCCGACAACCTGCTCGAGCTGGGCAAGGACTATCCCAGCCTGCAGATCATCAAGCTGGAACAGAACTACCGCTGCAGCAACCGGGTGCTGCGCGCGGCCAACGCGCTGATCGCCAACAACCCGCACGAACACCCCAAGACCCTGTGGAGCGACCAGGCCGACGGCGAGCGGATCAAGGTCTGGGAATGCCGCGACAGCGCCCACGAGGCGGAGAAGGTCGCCGCCGAGATCCACTTCCTGGCGCAGAAGCACGAAGCGCCGTGGAGCGACTTCTGCATCCTGTTCCGCGGCAACCACCAGAGCCGCGCGCTGGAAAAGGCGTTGCAGCTGCTGCGCGTGTCCTACCACCTCAGCGGCGGCACCGCGTTCCTGGAGCGCGGCGAAGTCAAGGACGCGCTGTCGTGGCTGCGCCTGATCGCCAACCCCGACGACGACACCGCCTTCCTGCGCGCGGTGACCTCGCCCAAGCGCGAGATCGGCGCCACCACCCTGGCCAAGCTGGCCGAGATGGCCCAGCACGCGCATCTGCCGATGTCGCGCATGGCCGAGTCGATCCACGCGATCAAGCAGCTGACCCCGCGCGCCGGCACCGCCCTGGACGGCTTCGTCCAGATCGTGCGCTACCTGCGCGACCAGGCGCAGAAGATCAGCCCGGCCGAACTGGTCGGCGTGCTGGCCGAGCGCAGCGGCCTGCTGTCGGCGATGCGCGCGCAGTGCAAGGACGAGGCCAGCTTCCAGCGGCGCAAGGAGAACCTGGAGGAACTGTCGGGCTGGTTCGACGGCGGCCGCGGCTCCGGCCCGGGCGAACTGGCGGCGCAGCTGGCGCTGCTGTCGCACGCCGACAAGGGCGAGGCCGGCAACCAGGTGCGGCTGATGAGCCTGCACGCGGCCAAGGGCCTGGAGTTCCGCTTCGTGTTCATCGTCGGCGTCGAGGACGGCAACCTGCCGCACGACGCCAGCCTCGACGAAGGCCGCCTGGACGAGGAACGCCGGCTGATGTACGTGGGCATCACCCGGGCCAAGGAAGTGCTGTACCTGTCGCATTCGCGCGAGACCCAGCGCTGGGGCGAGCGGATCCGGCTCAAGCCCAGCCGCTTCATCGACGAGCTGCCGGCGGAAGAACTGCAACGCGACGGCGCCGACCCGGTCGCCGACGCGGCGCGCAAGCGCGAGCGCTCGATGGCCGGGTTCGCGGCGATCAAGGCCTTGCTGGAAGAGGGGTGAAGCGGCGCGACGATCGCGCGGCGCTGCGCAAGCGGGGCGTTCGGCGAAGGTGTGAAGCAGTACCAGTTCCAGGCTGCGCTGCGTTCTGCCTTCGCTCGCGCCGCCCCGGTATTGCCTCTTCCCCCATGACGAGGGTAGCTTCGTCAATCTGATTGAGGGTGCAGGATGAACGCGTATTCGGTTTTGCGTCGATTAAGACGCCGTTTTACCACTGCTGAGCAAAGCGTGGGTACTTCCGCCGAGGTTGCGCTGCACGAGCCGGTGCCGGAACCCATACCGGAGCCAGCGCCGGAGCCGGAACCCGTTGCGGCTCCGCCTGCGGTGCCCAAGATCCTGGTCAGCCAGGGACTGTGTCCGACTTGCGGCCAGGAGGCGGTGTTCTCGGCGACCCACGAATGGTTGCGCGACAGCTACCTGTGCGAAAGCTGCGGCAGCATTCCGCGCGAACGCGCCTTGATGCATGTGATCGAGACCCTGTATCCGCAGTGGCGCGAGATGCGCATCCACGAATCGTCTCCCGCCGGTCGCGGCGCGAGCCTGAAGCTGCAGACCGAATGCAAGGACTACGTTCCGAGCCAGTTCTTTCCCGGCGTCGCGTCGGGCGAACTGGTCGACGGGGTGCGCTGCGAAAACATGGAGCGACTCACTTTCGCCGACGAAAGCTTCGACCTGCACATCTCGCAGGACGTGATGGAGCACGTGTTCGATCCGGCCGGCGCGTTCGCCGAGATCGCCCGCACCCTGCGTCCCGGCGGCGCGCATGTCTTCACCGTTCCGCTGGTCCATCGTCAGCATCCGTCCGCGCGCCGCGCGCGCATGGGCGAGGACGGCGTCATCGAGCATCTGCACGAGCCGCAGTACCACGGCAACCCGGTCAGCGAGGACGGCGCCTTGGTCACCGTGGACTGGGGCTACGACATCTGCCGTTACATCCACGCGGCCTCGGGTCTGTACACCCATATGTTCCTGATCGACGATCTCAGCCGCGGCATTCGCGCCGATCTCAACGAAGTGCTGGTGACGGTGAAGCCCGGGCACGGGCAGGCCGACCGCATCTGATCGCGACAATGCGCCCCTAGCCCCGCATTCCGGCCGAACCGCCCCAACCGACCGAGCGCCGAGCCATGACCCTGCTGATCAATGCCTATTCCACCCTCGCTGCGCCGCCTGCGCCGGAGTTCGCGCGCGCGCCGGCCAACCGGCGCGACCGCAGCGATCCGGAGCTGGTGCCGCATCTGCAGGGCTTCGTCGGCTACGTGCTGGGCACGGTCGAGCAGGGCATGGACGCGCGCACCTTCGCGGTGATCCGGCACCTGCAGCGGGTCCAGACCCATTACAGCTTCGAGGTCGAGGACGACGCCTTCGACGCGCTGACCGCCTGGGGCCAGGCCGCCAACGCGATCTGCTTCCTGCCCGACGGCAGCGTGCGCGACGCCGCCGGCAACGTCCTGGTCAGCCGCGGCGAACCGCCGGTGGAGACCGACGCGACCCTGCCGTATCCGGCCGACGCGCGTGCGCGCAAGGCGCGCAGCGAGCAGGCCCTGCACGCGCTCGGCGCGCCGCCGCCGGCGCACCTGCCGCCGGTGCTCGGCGAGGGCGAAGTGCGCCTGCGCGGCGACGACGAAGCCGCGCGGCGCATGCTGGCCCTGTGCGCGGTCGCGGTGCGCGCCGAGTCGCTGCATACGCAGCCGCTGTCGACGCAGGAGATCGCGGCCAAGCTCGGCCCCGGCGTGGCCGCGCTGACTCCGGTCGAGCGCGCCTTCATCGATCAGGCCTCGCCGGACCAGGAGACCTGGGCCGACCAGGGCTGGCGCTACGAAAGCGCCGCCCTGCTGCAATGGGCGCTGGGCCTGCGCGACACCCTGCCGGAACCGACCGAAACCTGCGACGCCGCCGACGTCGCGCGCGTGGCCATCGACCACGCCGACGAGGCGCGCATCGCCCAGGCCCGGCTGCGCCCGGTCGCCGAACTGCTCGACGCCCTCGACGCGATCTACCGCCGCCATTGGCTGGTGCGCCAGGCCCGCCTGGACGAGGCCGAGCCGCCGATCGGCCTGCACCCCAGCGTGGTCTACGAACGCCACTACGCGCTCAACTGGCTGCTGCGCTTCGACGAGCAGGACTGGGACGAGGTGGGGACGCCGACTTGAAGCTTCCAGCTTTCGAGCATAGTGCCGCCATGACCGCCCTCACCGTCCGCGACGCCACCGCCGCCGATCATCCGGCCATCCTCGCCCTCAATCTTGAGTCGGTGGATCTGATGAGCCCGATGGACGCGCAGCGCCTGCGCGAATTGGACCGCGAGGCGGCCTACCACCGGGCGGTCTGCGACGGCGACGAGGTGGTCGGGTTCCTGCTCGCGCTGCGCGAAGGCGCCGCCTACGACAGCCCCAACTACCTGTGGTTCGGCGAGCGCTATCCGGCGTTCCTGTACGTCGACCGGATCGCGGTCGCGGCCAGCCACCGCGGGCGCCGGCTGGGCGGCCTGCTCTACGACGATCTGTTCGGTTTCGCCCGCGACGGCGGCTTCGAGCGCATCGCCTGCGAGTTCTACATCGTGCCGTTCAACCAAGCGTCCAGCCGCTTCCACGCCCGCTACGGTTTCGCCGAGGTCGGCACGCAGTGGGTCGCGGAAGGACGCAAGCAAGTTTCGCTGCAGATCGCGCCGGTCGCGGCCGACGCCTGACGCGCGCGGCTTGCGACGCACACGCCGGCATCGGCCGGTCCACGGAAGGAACGAAGATGAGCAAGCTCTCCGCGCTGGCGGCCCTCGGCCTGGCGCTGTGCTGCGCCGCCGCGCCGCTCGCGGCCGCCGAGGCCGAGCTCGGCACGGCGCCGGCCGATCGGCATCCCGGCTACCCCTGTCTGGTCAACCTGCTGCAGCAACTGCTCGATGCCGATGGCCCGGGCGGCGCCAGCACTTTCCATATCGGCCGGGTGCTCGAACACCCCGATCAGGACCACGACGGGGTGCGGGTGTACTGGCCGCGCTCGCAGGCGATCGTGCTGGTCCAGCTCGACCGCGGCGGCTGCGCCGATCCGCACCAGCGCTACGACGAGCTCGCCCTGGGCTGGTACCGGAGCAAGGCGCGGATCGACCTGCGCCGCGACGTGGTCGCCGACGAGGCTTCGATGAGCGGCAGCAGCTACCTGGTATCGCGGCCCTGGGTCGAGGCGGTGATCGGCGACGCGCGCGAACGCGGCACCGCGCTGACCTTGCGCCGCGCCTCGTGGCGCGCGCGCCGGGCCGCCGCCGCCGCGGCGCCATACTGAGGCGCGGCCGGCCGCGCTCGACACGGTTTTGCGCCCCGGCCTACACTCGGCCGTTTTCTCCGGGACCTCTTGCGCATGAACCTCCGCGCCCTGCCATTCGCCGTCCTCGCCGCCGCGCTGGCGCTGGCCGCCTGCAAGCCCCAGCCCGGCGCCCCCGCGGCGCAGGATGCGCAGCCGCAGCCCGCGCCGGCCGCTCCCGCCGCCGCGCCGGCGGCCAAGCCCGCTGCCGGCCAGGCCGACGACAACCTCAACGCCGTGCTGTGGATGCAGCGCGCGGTCGAGTACCGCGCCAGCACCGAGACCATCTATCGCGCTGCCGCCGACAAGCTCGACCAGGCGCTGAAGCAGCCGAACTGGGACGCGCTGGTGCCCGACGAGCGCGGCAACGCCGCCAAGGGCCTGAAGCCGGCGGTGATCATGGACGTCGACGAGACCGTGCTCGACAACTCGCCCTACCAGGCGCGCCTGGTGCGCGACGGCAAGGAGTACGACGAGGCGACCTGGGACGCCTGGGTCGCGGAAAAGAAAGCCAAGCCGCTGCCGGGCGTGGTCGATTTCGCCAAGGCCGCGCAGGCCAAGGGCGTCACCATCCTGTACCTGTCCAACCGCGCCGTGCACCTCAAGGACGCGACCCTGGCCAACCTGCGCAGTGCCGGCCTGCCGGTCGCCGACGACCAGGTCTTCCTCGGCCTGGGCACGGTGGTCGAGGGCTGCGAGCAGAACGGCAGCGAGAAGAACTGCCGCCGCCTGCTGGCCGGCCGCCAGTACCGCGTGCTGATGCAGTTCGGCGATCAGCTCGGCGACTTCGTCCAGGTGGTGGCGAACACGCCGGAAGGCCGCGACGCGCTGCTGCAGCAGCATCACGACTGGTTCGGCGAACGCTGGTGGATGCTGCCCAACCCGAGCTACGGCTCGTGGGAGGCGATGACCTTCAACAACGACTACAGCCAGCCACGCGAGGCCCGCCGCGCGGCCAAGCGCGCCGCGCTGGACGTGGCGCCCTGAGCGATCTCAGCCGGAAAGGCGACATTCGATTCAACAAAATCAATTACTTGAAGGATGTTTCTTCAGGTGTTGCATTAACTTCAGGCCGGCGCTAGGCTGCACCCATCCCGGTGCGAGCCGGGGCCATGCCACAACTCGACATCTGCCGGCGCAAGCCGGTTTTGCAAGGAGGCCTCGCGCCTCCTTTTTCTTTGGCCGCGCCGGTTCCGGCGGGAAACCCTCTTCGCGCTTCTCACGCACGCGCATAGCCCCAGTTGCGACGGGCTTGAGCGAGGGGCGTTTGATTCAGGGCCATCGGCTTGCCGGGCGACCAGCCTTGTGTCGAACGACTGTCCTGCCGCTTGGGCCGGTGCGAAGATCAACCGGAAGCTGCGAGGGCGGAACACCATGAATTCGGCGTCGGATCCGGTAAAGATCCATTTCAAGCTGGAGCAGGATGAAGAAGGCTACCCTCCGGTTGACTGGGAGAGTCTGTGGGCCACTCCAGCTGGAGAAGCGCTCTACATACTCGATAACACGCCGTTCTATGCCCGGGGCGTAAGTTCCGGCGATACGGTTACTGCGGTCGTCGTGAACGGTCGCCTTGAATTTACAAAGTTGGCCGGACCGGGTGGCCACTCCACGATCCGTGTCGTTGCATTCGATGAACACGTCGTTCCCGCGTTGCGCGCGTCGCTGAAGCGGCTCGGCTGTTCCTCGGAGGTGTCGAATCTCCCCGCCTTCCTTGCGATCGATGTGCCGCCAGTAGTCGACTATGCGCGCGTCATGGAGCTGATCGAGTCATACGCTGCGTCTGGCTCAATCGACTATGAAGAGTCTTCGATCCAGCACTGAAAAAGACATTCTGCGATTGCGGAGATTTCATCGAGAAGCTGCGCGCGGAGTCTTTCTTGCGCGAACGAAGTTGATCGACGATTGGCCGGAGTCCTGGGAGCAACCGCTATCTCCGGCTCTCCGGATATCGCTATGGCTTACTCATGTCATTCTCTTCCAAACAATGTATGCGCCACGTGGAGCGTACATTGGCATGTCAAAGATCTCTTGCTTCGATTTTCCTGGTTTTCGCAGTGACCCAAGGCAATGATCGCAATCCACCGATAGCGGGTGCCTGGATCCAGAACAGTCGCAACGACTGAACTTCATGGGCGCGCTCTGGAATTCAGAATGAAGATAAAGTCCGCATGGATTTTGATCCTAAGCGATGAAGAGTATGGAAGACCAGGGCGATAGATTGAACCGGCTTCGAGAGCGGCGCGCGCATGCACAGGCGCTGCGTGATCAGGAGCGGCTCCGCGAAACCTATGGCGAACGGCTTGTTGCGGCGGTCGCGGCGGCTACCGGGAGAGTGCTGTCGCTCGATGACTTCGACAGGGGTGTCGAGGAGCCTTTGCCTTTCTGCTGGCCCAAGGACATCGTAGATGCAATCGGCCTTGTGGCGCCTTATATAAGCCGATTCGAGGCGAATGAGCTTCTATCGTGCGTCCGGGGCCGATTGGGAACCCTGAGCGGTAGCCTGGGTTTCCACGAGAAGCCCTATCTCGGAATTGCAAGGCTGGATGGGACGGATCCGGGTAGCCTGCTGCTGGTGGCGGAATCTACCGAGGATTCAGTGGTCTTTTATTCCGACGATCCCACTGGAGTGATTATGGTCGACTGCTATCCCAGTCAGTCAGGTGGGCCATTCAGCATTGTCGTGCAAGGCGAGAGGCTTGTTCGTGAGTTGACCGATTGCTTACCCGCTAACTCGCACAAGATTGCCAGCCGCTAGCACGGTCTGAATTGATGCGCTTGCACGTGAGGACTGGTTGCTGGCTCAAGACTAAGGGGCGCTATCGCTCAGCTGCGACACCTGTGGCGGTGTATTTCGATCCGGCACTCAGTCTGAAAGGACCCTGGTCGTGGCCAAGACCAGATCTACTCGCGATGACGACGCGCGCTAATACGTCACCAACACCGTGATCGTGTCGCTGTAGCTGCCGACCGTGGCGGTCTGCGGCGCGACGCGGCCGTACACGGTCAGCGATTGGCTGGCGCCGCTGCCGGTGCCGCTGAGGGTGTCGTTGTTGAGGGTATTGCCCCAGCGTTGGCTGCGGCTGCCGTCGCGGTACAGCTCGTAGGGCACGAACTGGCCGCTGCCGTTGGCCATGCGGCGGATGTTGCCGCTGGCGTGCAGGCCGTTGTCGAGGCCGATCTGCCACGGCGTGCGGCCGGTGCAGACCAGGCCGATGCTGGTGGTCTGGTCGATGTTGCCGGTGATGAAGCCGGGGGTGTTGCCGAAGCCCAGCGTCGGCACCGGCTTGGGCGTCAGGGTGCAGGCGTTGGGCACCGAGCCGTTGACGGTGAAGGGGAAGCTGCTGGACGTCCCGGGGCTGCCGCCGGATGTGCAGGAGGCAGGCATGGTTCCAGAGCCGATGATGGTCGGCTCGTCGTAACGGAATTCGATCTTGGTGTCGGCGGCGGCGGTAAAGCGGTTGAGGTAGGTGCCGGCGTTGAGCCCGCTTTGCGCCGGAATGCGGCCGTATAGCGTCGCGGTGAGGGTTTGGCTGCCGCCCAGCGCCAGCACCGAGTAGCTGAACTGTAGCGGCAGAAAATTGGGCACCGTGGCGTTGCCGCGCGCGCCCCAGATCGCGCTGCGTCCTGCATCGGTGTACAACTGCATCTGCATCGGGTCGTTGAACCCGTTGATCAGCCGCCGCGGATTAAGCGTGCCGCCGCCGTCGGTGCCACTGAAAACGCTCACGCACATGTTGACCTTGGCGGTGCCCAGCACGGCCAAACCGAAGGTCGAGCACGTGACGCTCAAGTTCGCGGTGGCATCGACGATGCCGCCGTTGGTCGGGGCGAAGTTGAGATCGGTCATGGTCGCGGAGCAGGTGGTGGCCGCGCGCGCCGCCGGCGCGTCCAACAACAGCCATAGCAACGCGAGTGCCGCGAGTGCGGTGCGCACGGACGCGTATGCGTTCATCGCGGCGTCTCCGCAGCGCAGGTCACCGGCCCGATCCGGGCGATGCCGTCGCCGCCGGCGTGTTCGTAACGTGCATGTCCGGAGCGCGCATGTTCGAAGCGCGCTTCGCAAACGCGGCCGTCCGGCGCGGTCGCGCGCAGGCGGTTGTGGTCCTGCAACGCTTCCAGATAGGTCTCGCCGTCGTAGCCGACCCAGGCGTCCTCGCCGTGTTCGCTGCGCACCCGGCTGCCCGGTGCCAGCGGCCGGCCGGCGGCGTCGTGCAGCACCACCACCGCGGCGCGGATCGGGGTCAGGCCGAAGCGCACCACGGTGCCGGAGCGGTCGCGCGGGGTGGCCTGGGCCTCGACCCGATCGACCCGCATCTGCGCCGGCAGCGCCATCGCATCGATGCCGAGGCGGTTGCGTTGCCAGGCGTTGAGCGGGGTCACCAGCAGCATGCCGTCGGCGTCGGTATGGCCGATCGGGCGGTTCTCCAGCAGCACCGGCACGCCGGCGACGCCGTCGGTGGAGACCACCGCGAAGGCGTCGTTGACCGAGCGCGCGGCGAAGGCGTGTCCGCCCATCCACACCAACGCGCCGCTGCCGCTGGCGTAGGCGTAGTCCTGGTCGGCGACGCGGGCCAGGCCCAGGCCGAAGCGGCCGACCGAGTTCAACCAGCCCAGTTCGGCCAGCCCGCCTTCGGCGCCGTCGCCGCCGCGCGCCTGCAGGCGCCAGCCGAAGCCGCCGTCGCCCGGTACCGGTTGCGAAAGGTCCAGCACCGCCTGGTCGCGGCCGCGATCGCGTTGCAGCGAGGCGGCCAGGCGGGTGCGTTCGCCCAGGTCCAGGCTGAGGCCGAGGTAGGCGCTGCGGTCGGCGGCCAGGTCCAGGTTCTGGTTGTAGCTCAGGCTGAGGTGGGCGCGGCCGGCGAAGCTGCGGCTCCAGTGCAGGCCGGCGTAGCGCGCCGGCGCTTGCCGGCGGCCGGCGTCGTCGCGGTAGGCCAGGCGTACGTAGTTCAGGCCGAAGCTGCCCAGGTCGGCGTCGTTCCAGCTCAGCAGCGCGCGTTCGCTGACCCGCGCCGGGCCGAGGCCGTAGCGCGAGGCCAGGTCGCGGTAGCCGCGTTCGGCGCGGCGGCTGTCGAGCGAAAAATTGAGGCGGCCGTTGCCCCAGTTGTAGGCCGCCGCGTACTGCCAGCCGCTGCGTTCCCAGGGCCGTTCGTTGCGCGCGTCGCGGCCGTGCGCGAGCGAGCCGCTGAGCACGCCGGCGCGGCCGAGCAGGGCGACCGCGCCGAACCCGGCGTTGGCGATGCCGTCGCCGCCTTCGCCGTGCGCCTCCACGGTCAGCCGGTCGCTGAGGCCGTAGCGCAGCTCGGCGCTGGCCAGCGCCGAGTCGCCGTAGGAGAACGACTTCAGCGCGTAGTCCTCGCGCGCCAGGCCCAGGCTCAGCGACCAGTCCGACAGGCCGCGCGCGAGCAGTTGCTGCGCGGCGTAGAACGGGAAGTCGAGTTGGCGGGTGCGGCCGAAAGCGTCGGTGATGACGATCTGGGCGCTGCCGGCGCCGCTGATGCCGGGCACGGTGGCGAGCTGGAACGGGCCCGGCGGCAGTTCGCCGCTGTACTGGCGCAGGCCGTTGACGTACAGGTCCACCGCCGAGGGCAGCGCGACTTCGCCGGCGAAGGTCGGCAGCGGGGTGGTGATGCGGTAGGGCTGCAGGCCGAAGTCGCGGCCCAGGCGCAGGCCGCCCAGGCGCAGCGGCCGGGTCCAGTCGAGCCGGCCGCTGACCACGTCGCCGACGCTGAGGCTGAGCATCGATTCCGGCGCCGACCAGCGCCAAGTGCTGTCCAGGCGCACCGAGTCGGTGCGGCGCGGCGCGCCGTCGTTGCGGTAGTGGCGGGTCGCCGCGGTCTGGCTGAACACCCCGGGGCCGAGGCCGAACGCGCGCAGTTCGGCGTAGGCGGTGACGTTGTCGTTGCGCCGCTCGCGGCTGGCGTAGAGGTCGTAATTGAGCAGCAGCCCGGGCGAGGCGCTGGCCTCGGGCACATCCAGGCCGGGCTGGTTGAGCCGGGTGGTGGCCAGCGACAGTTGCGACAGCGGCGCGTCGATCGCGACCCGCTGCAGGGCGGCGTCGTAGCGCACGGCCACGCCCGGCACGGCGTCCACGGCCAGCACCTCGGCCGGATCGTGTCCGGCCAGGACGAAGCCGAGCCCGCGCAGGGTGGCGACGCTGGCGTGGAGCCGACCGGCGCGCAGTTCGAACGGTTGCGGCGCCTGGTACGGCCCCTGGTTGAGGCTGACTTCCAGGTACAGCGGCAGGCTCGCGGCCTGGGCGTCGCCGGCGCGGGCCAGCAGCGGAGGCGGCTCCGCCGCGTACGTCGGCAAGAACGCCGCGAGCAGGCCGGCCGCCATGGCGTCAGCGAGCCGGCGGATCCAGCGCCAGGGCCTGCTCGGTGGCTTCGCCATTGATCCTCGCCTTGAGAGTGCCGGCGCCGCGCAGCAGCGCCGCCGGAGCGGTCAACGGCCAGCGCATGCGCTGGCCGGGCAGGACATAGCCGAGCAGTCCGGGCGCGACCGGGTGGCGCTGGCCGCGTTCGTCGACGAAGGCCAGGTCGGCCAGCTGCGCGTGCCGGTCGCCGCGGTTGCGCACCTCCAGGCTGGCGCGGTCGCCGTCGAAGCTCAGTGCCGCGCCCAACTGCGGCGCGGCCGGCGGGTCGCCGGCGGCGGCCAGGAACACCGGCACCGAGTAGCGCAGGACGAACTGCAGGCCGGGCTTGCGGGCGCCGTCCGCCGGCGGCAACTCGTCGACGATCAGGCGATAGCTTTCCTCGGCCGGCGGCGGCGGGCCGAGCCGGATCACCCGCACCAACTGGCGCGCGCCGGGCGCGAGTTCGAGCATCGGCGGGCTCGCCGCCAGCGCGCGGCTGGGTTCGAAGCGCTCGCCGGCCTCGTCCTGGATCCAGCGGAACACCCGCACCTGGGCCTGCAGCGGGTGTTCGCCGCCGTTGATCAGCCACAGCCCGTCGGCCTGGCGGCGCGCGCTCAGGGTCAGGGTGGTCGGGGTCAGCTGCAATCCGCCGGCGCCCGCGGCCGGAGCGGCCAGGGCGACGGCCGCGCACAGCAGCGCGGCGGTCAGGCGGCGGACGGCGGTGGCGGGCCGGCGGCCGGGCATCGGCGCCCGGTCAGTAGGTGATCGTGGCGGTCACCACGTCGCTGTAAGTCGCAGCGGGAAAGTTGGCGCTGGGGGTCCTCCCATAGACCGGCAGGTTCTGCGCCGCGCCGGTGCCGGAACCGGCCAGGACGTTGCCGCCGACGCCGGTGGTGCTGCCCCAGACGTCGCCGGACCCGCGCGCGCCGGCGCGGTAGAGCTGGTAGGGCACCTCGGTGGTGCCGTCGCTCATCTTGCGGCTGTTGACGTCGCTGCCGTTCTGGCCGTTGTCCAGGGCGATGGTGTAGGCGGTGCCCGGGGTGCAGGTGACGACCAGCTGGCCCTGCGCGTCGACGTTGGTCGCGGTCGAGGCGACGCTGCCGAAGTTGACGTCGGTTGGCGCGGTGGCGCTGATCGTGCAGCTGCTGGTGATGGTGATGGTGACGTCGAAAGTGGTGCTGTCGTCGGCGGCCAGGGCGGGCGCGGCGGCGGCGAGCAGAGCGAAAGCGGCGACGGAGCGGAGCGATGCGGAACGCATGGATCGGTTCTCCTTGCGCAGAGCGCTATGGACGCGCCGGCGAGGCTACCGGCTAACTGGCTACAACGGAAAAACCCGCCAGAGCGGGCAACATAGCGATCCCGCGGCGGACGAAAGCGTCAGCCGGTCACGCGCGCCGTTCGCGCGCAGGCCGGGTGGGTGAAATGTGATTTCCGTCACGAATTTGCGTTGTGGCCGTTTGCGCAAAAAGGCGGCACGGCGCGCCGACCCGTGTGCTTCGGCCTAGTCGTGACGGCGGCCGGCTTGTGTCGCTACCGGCCCGCGGCCAAGATGCCGGTCCGCGACTGGGGAGCCGCACCCGATGTCCATCGTCCGACGCGCCTGCGCCGCGCTGCTGTCGACCGCCGTGCTGTCGACCGGCGTGCTGTCGACCGGTGTGCTGTTGATCGGCGTGCTGGCGGCGGCCGGCTGCGGCCGCGCGCCGCCGCCGCCCGAGCCGGTCGCGACCCAGCCGGTGCAGGCGGTGACCCAACTGGTCGCCGACCTGCGCCGCAACGACCTGGAGGCTTATGCCCGCCACGCCGTGCCGGCGCCGCTGCATGCGCGCCTGGAAACGGCGTGGAGCGAGGGCCGCACGGTCTGGCCGCTGACCGAGCTGCCGCTGGACGACCGCTTTCCCAGCTTCATCGCCGCGCTGGCCGCGCCGGACGCCGAGCGCACCCTGGTGGCGACCTACCGGCGCCAGTTCGCCGGCGCCGATGCCGAGCTGCGCTCGGCGGCCAAGACCCTGGGCCTGTTCGCGGCCCAGTACGTGCGCAGCGAACCCGGCTACAGCGAGACCGAGCGCGACCACCATGCCCAGCTGATCGTCGCGTTCAGCGCCTGGGCCCAGACCGCGCCGCTGGGCGATTCCAAGCGCGCCCGTGCGGCCATCCCGCAGCTGGTCGCGGCCGCGCGCGCGACCGGCCTGGCCGCGCCGGACGCCTTCGCCCATGCCGGCATGGACCGCAGCCTGCGCCGGCTGGGGCCGTTCGTGGAGCGGCTCAAGCAGGTGTTGACCGGATACGGCCTGGACCTGGACGCCGCCCTGGGCAGCGTCCAGGCCAGCCTGGCCGAGCAGACCGGCGACACCGCGCGGGTGCGGATCCGCTACCGGCTCGCCGGCGAGGCGGTCGACGCCTACGTGCTGGTCGAGCGCCGCGACGGCCGCTGGTACCTCAGCGATCTGCTGCGCCATGCCGAGGCCGAGGCCGATGCGCCGGCCAAACCGCCGGCCGCAGCGGCCGCCGGCGTGCGCGCCGGCAAGGCCGCGGCAGCCGTCGCGGGGCCGGCCACGGCACCGGCCCAGGCGCGCTGAGCGCCGCCGTGCGGGCCGGCCGCGCCGCCGCAGCGGGTCAGGCGCGCGCCGAAGCCGAATAGGCATAATGATTCGGATGCCGAAACAAACGCCCCTGCCGTTCCCCCACGCCCAACCGAACGACCCGGACGCGCCCGCTCGTCCCGCCGAGGCCGGCGACGCCGCCGAGGCGCAGGCCGCGACCGCGCCGAACGCCGACGGGCTCGGGCTAGACGAATCCACCGTGCCCGCGCCTGCTTCGATCGAGCCCGCTCCGGTCGAGCTCGCAACGACGGGGCCTGCAACGACCGACTCCGTTGCCGCCGAGCCCGCGCCGGCCGAGCCGGTCGCGCGCGCCGAGGCCGCCGCCGAGCCGCCGCCGGCCCAGCCCGAGCTGCCGATGACCGCCCCGGCCGGCGCCGCGCGCGCGGCCGTGCCGGCGACGCCGCGGCCGTGGTGGGCGCGCCTGCTCGGCAAGCTGATGGCGCCCTGGGTGTCGGTCAGCATCGAACCCAAGGACCCGGCCGAGCACATCGCCGAGGAATGGGACGGCCGCCCGGTCTGCTACGTGCTGGAAGACTACGGCCTGTCCAATGCCCTGATCCTGGAGCGCGCTTGCCTGGAGGCCGGCCTGCCCTCGCCGCTGCAGCCGCTGCCGGGCGATCCGCTCGGCCGCAAGCGCGCCTATGTCGCCCTGTCGCGCCGCCACGCCGGCACCCTGGCCCCGTCCGGCCCGCCTTCGGCCAAGACCCATTCCGGCTCGCTGGCGCGCCTGCTGCAGGCGCACCGCGCCGACCCGGCGCTGGACGTGCAGTTGGTGCCGGTGTCGATCTTCGTCGGCCGCGCCCCGGACCGCAGCAGCGGCTGGTTCTCGGTGCTGTTCTCGGAAAACTGGACCCTGGTCGGCCGCTTCCGCCGGCTGCTGGCGATCGCCCTCAACGGCCGCCACACCATGGTCCGCTTCGCCCCGCCGGTGTCGCTGCGCGGCATCGTCGCCGAGGGCCTGGAGCCCGAGCGCACCGTGCGCAAGCTCTCGCGCGTGCTGCGCACCCACTTCCGCCGCATCCGCGCGGCGGTGATCGGCCCCGACCTGTCGACCCGGCGCATGCTGATCGACCGCGTGCTCGCCGCCGACCCGGTCAAGGACGCGATCAACGACCAGGCCAAGCGCGACAACAGCAGCAACGCCGACGCGTGGAAAAAGGCCCATGCGATGGCCTACGAGATCGCCGCCGACTACTCGCATCCGGCGGTGCGCTCGGCCAGCTTCCTGCTGACCCCGGTGTGGAACCGGATCTACCGCGGCGTGCTGGTGCACCACCTGGACAAGCTCAAGCAGGCCGCGCCCGGCTACGAAGTGGTCTACGTGCCCAGCCACCGCAGCCATCTCGATTACCTGCTGCTGAGCTATCTGCTCTACACCAAGGGCATCGTGCCGCCGCACATCGCCGCCGGGGTCAACCTCAACCTGCCGGTGGTCGGCACCATCCTGCGCAAGGGCGGCGCGTTCTTCCTGCGCCGCAGCATCCGCGGCAGCGCGCTGTATTCGGCGGTGTTCTCCGAATACGTGGCGCAACTGGTCGCCGGCGGCTACTCGATCGAGTACTTCATCGAAGGCGGACGTTCGCGCACCGGCCGGCTGCTGCCGCCGAAGGGCGGCATGCTGGTGATGACGGTGCGCGGCTTCCTGCGTCAGCCGACCCGGCCGGTGCTGTTCCAGCCGGTCTACATCGGCTACGAGAAGCTGATGGAGGGCAACAGCTACCTCGACGAGCTGTCCGGCAAGCCGAAGGAAAAGGAATCGATCTGGCAGCTGCTGTGGGGCATTCCCAAGGTGCTGCGCTCCAACTACGGCCAGGTGGTGGTGAACTTCGGCGAGCCGATCCGGCTCAACGACCTGCTCGCCGAGCACGCGCCGCAGTGGACCGGCCAGCCGATCGGCGAAGACGACAAGCCGGCCTGGCTGTCCGACACCGTCGACGCCCTGGCCGAGCGGATCCAGGTCAACGTCAACCGCGCCGCCGACGTCAACCCGATCAACCTGCTCGCGCTGGCGCTGCTGTCCACGCCCAAGCACGCGATGGGCGAGGCCGACCTGCTGGCGCAGATCGCGCTGAGCAAGACCTTGCTGGCCGAGCTGCCGTACTCCGACCGGGTCACCGTGACCCCGCACACGCCGCAGGAAATCGTCGCCCACGGCGAGGAGATCGGCGTGCTCGAGCGCGTCGCCCATCCGCTCGGCGACGTGCTCGGCGTCGACGGCGAAGACAAGGCGGTGCTGCTGAGCTACTTCCGCAACAACGTCCTGCACCTGTTCACCGCGGCCTCGTGGATCGCCTGCTGCTTCCAGCACAACCGGCGCATGAGCCTGGCCGGCGTGCTGCGCCTGGGCCGCAGCGTGTACCCGTTCCTGCAGGCCGAGCTGTTCCTGCCCTGGACCGAGGAGCAGTGGTCGCAGCGGCTGGTGCGCACGGTCGAGGTGTTCGTGCGCGAGGGCCTGCTGGAGCGGGTCAGCGACGACGACGGCGGCATCCTGGCCCGCAACGCCGGCCAGACCGACGAGGTGTTCCGCCTGCGCGCGATCGGCCACTCGCTGCAACAGGCTTTCGAGCGCTACTACATCGCCATTTCGGTGCTGGTGAAGAACGGCCCCGGCACGCTCTCGGCGTCCGAGCTGGAAAGCCTGTGCCAGCTCGCCGCGCAGCGCCTGTCGCTGCTGTACGCGCCGGCGGCGCCGGAATTCTTCGACAAGACCCTGTTCCGCGGCTTCATCCAGAAGCTGCGCGAGCTCAAGCTGGTGTGGCCGGACAGCCAGGCCAAGCTGGCCTTCGACCAGCGCCTGGACGCCTGGGCCAAGGACGCCAAGGTCATCCTCGGCCGCGAACTGCGCCACACGATCGAGAAGATCAGCCCGGAGATGGCGGCCAAGCCGCAGACGCCTTCGACCGTGGGCGAGTGAGTCCTTCCGCTAGGTCACACTGATCCGGCATTGCACGCTCGTTGATCGCGAGCACGCGTCTGCGCAGAATCGGTGCTTCTGCGTCGGCAGGCGCGCGCATGGGGACGATATGTTCAAGACTTCGCTGCTGGCGGCCGGCGCGCTCGCCCTGGGCTTCGCCACCGACGCCCAGGCCGTCGCCAAGGATATCGACGGCTATCGGTCCGACCGTGTCGCGCTCGCCTCGCAGAGAGGCGTATTCGTCTCGCGCGACGAAGGCGGTTCGACGCCGTTGCGGTTCCGCTTCAGCCTGTTGCCGCTGAAGGGCTGAGTCCGGCGCCGGGCTCGGGCGACATCCCCGGCCGATTCGAGCGACGCCATTGTCGGCTCCGATGTGCCCCGATGGCCATTATCCGCGGCCTCGTTCGTTCGCCTGACGCCAAGTCCTTGGGGTTGCCGGCGCTTGCATAGATAATGCGCCGCCCGCGAAGCAAGGGCTTACAGGGGATATTGCATGACCAGATACACCGTGCCGGCGTCCGTCGCGCTGGCGCTAGCGTTCGCTCTGCCGGCGCAAGCCGCGGACAAGATCGTCGACGGCTACGGCGTCGACCGTGCCGCCTTGGCCGCCGGTCTGCCGGTGCGTAGCGTCGCGATGAACACCACACTGCGTCCCCAGTTGGGATACGCGATGACGCCTAGCTATTCCGTCTCGGTGACCCCTTGGGGACCGGGCGTCAGTCCCGCCACGACCTTGGGGGTCGGACTGGCGACGGGGTTGATCAGCGGGGCGCTGATCAACGCTTCGATCTACGAAGACGCGCAGCATCGCGCCATGGCGGCTTTTTCGCCGATCCGCCGCGCGGGTTGCGAGTTGCAGGCCGACACGGCTATGCACGCGGCGATCGACGCAGCCGTGCGACGCAGCCCCTGGGGCGCCGGGGTCCGGTCGCTGGCTTCGTCCGCCGACGAGCGCAGTCTCGACTCGGTGGTGAAGCAGGGCGAGCCTCGCCACGTGTTCGCATTCACCTCGTCGCTGTCGGTCGAGATGGCCGGGCTGGTGACGACCGTGGACGTCAGCGCTTATGCCCCCCAGGATGGCGGGTCGGACTGGCGCAAGCGCCCGCTGTGGCGCGATCTGCTGATCGTGGTGTCGGACCCGGTATCGCTCGAGCCCAAGACCCAGGCCGATATCGACAGCATGGTGGCGGAGGAGCGGGCGCGCTACGCGGCCAGCGGCGGCGAGGAACTGATCAAGCGCGTCAATGCGCGCGGCGGCAGCGCGGACCCGATCGACCGCAAGGCCGCGCTCGCGGAGCAGAGACTGCACAAGAAGTTCATGGACACCGCCCGTCAACCGGTGTGGACGTTCGAGGGCAGCCGCTTCCGCCGCGCCCAGCTTTGGGCCGAGAACGATTGCGCGCGGTTGAAGTCGGCCATCGCCCAGGCCGGTGCGGAGACCGGGCGGCTGCTCGACGACCTGTACGCACAGAAGCTGCCGCCGCGGTTGGGGCAGGACGAACGGCAACCGGCGATGGAAGAGCAGTTCGGAGTGCGCAAGACCGTCGCCCTGCCCGGCGGCGCCTACGTTTCCCGCGCCGACCAGGGTGAAATCGACCTGCGCTTTCGCTACGACCTCCTGCCTGCCGACAAATGAGCCCGCAGCCGGGGCCGGCACCGGTCCCGGTAGCGAACGCCGGCCCCGCCCGCAGGCCATGGCCCCGGGCGGGCCTGATGTTCGTCACTGCGGCCGCTAGCCGACGACGGGTTACCATCGCCCGACTCCTTTCCCGGGCCCGCCGATGCCGCCCAGTTCGATCGCCGCAAGCCAGTCTGGTCCATCGCCGCTCGCGGCGGCGGGGACTCCTTCCGCCTGGCTGGAGATTCCGCTCATGGCCGCGCGCCTGCTGTGGCGGCACTGGCCGGCGCTGGCGTTCTGGTTCTTCGCCCAGCGGGTCTGCTACGACCTGTTGATGGACCTGGCGGTCAAGCTCGGCGAGCGCTCGGTGCTGCTGTCGTTCGCGGCCCTGTCGGTGCTGATCGTGACCCAGCTGGCCGGCACGATCCTGATGTTCCAGTCGCTGCGGCCGTCGCTGCCGATGCTGGCCGGCGGCGCGCTGACCCCGGATACCCGCGCGGTGCGCAAGCAGTGGATCACCGCGCTGGCGATCGCGATGCTGCCGTTCTTCGCCTACTACGCCGGCTGGGGCCTGCTCGAGGACCTGCGCCGGCAGTTCCGCACCGAGTACGTGTTCAGCGTCTGGGAAAAGGAAAACCTCAACCAGGTGCTCAAGCTCAAGGGCCTGTGGATCGCGCTGGCGGTGGCCTGGGCGGTGCGCTGGTTCAGCAAGCGCCGTGCGGCGGCCAGCGGCCACGCGCTGTGGAACGTGATCGCGACCAGTTGCGAAGCCTATTGGGTGTTCGTCGGCGTGGCCGCGATCGCTCAGCTGACCAAGCTGGCCCAGGACTGGTGGCACGAGCGCGTGGTCTACGTCGCCGTGACCACCTGGTGGGAAAGCCCGACCGCGCTGTACAAGACCCTGGCGCCGACCAAGCGCGGCCTGGCGCCGCTGTGGGAGTTCTTCTCCACCGCCGCCGGCGCGGTCGCGTTGCCGCTGATCTGGCTGGCGATCACCGCGATCGTCTACGGCATCGACCTGCGCCGCGCGCAGCGCCTGGACGACGCCGACGAGGCGCTGGGCAAGGTCACCCAGCGCTTCAAGGCGATGCACTTCACCCTGCGCATGCTCGCCGACAAGGCCAGCGCGGGCTGGACCAGCAAGGGCGTGCCGGTGGTCAACAGCCTGCGCCTGGTGCTGCGCGCCGGCTTGCCGGCGCTGCTGACCCTGTGCGTGTGCTGGCAGTTGCTGGCTTACCTCGACTCCTGGTCGTGGCGGCTGATGACGCTGTGGATCGGGCCGCAGGATCCGGACTGGCAGCGGGTCATCGGCCAGCCCTGGTCGGTGTTCCTGACCACGCCGCTGTCGTTCCGCACGTCGCTGCTGACCGATGTGTTGCGGGTGGTGTTGTTGGCGGCGACCTTCGACCGCGCCATCGCCCGCCTGCCGCGCGCGGGGTAGGAGCGGCGTCCCACCGGGATTTCCTTCGGTCACAGGCCGCGACCGCCATCCCTCCCTTTCGCCACGTCTTGTCCTGCGCCCCCTGTAGGAGCGGCGTGAGCCGCGACCGCGCTGCTGCGGTCTCGCGGCGTCTGCGTTCGAAGGCTCCGAAAGCCGCGACCGCCATCCCGCCCATTCGCCGCGTCTTTGTCCTGCGGCCCCCGTAGGAGCGGCGTAAGCCGCGACCGCGTTGCTGCGGTCTCGCGACGCCTGTGTTCGAAGGCTCCGAAAGCCGCGACCGCCATCCCTCCCATTCGCCCCGCCTTTGTCCTGCGCCCCTTGTAGGAGCGGCGTAAGCCGCGACCGCGTTGCAGCGGTCTCGCGACGCCTGTGTTCGAAGGCTTCAAAGCTTCAAAGCAAAGCTTCCGTCCGCAAGCGGCCGGGTCACTTTCTTTGTCCAAGGCGACAAAGTCCCACGGGATTTCCTTCGGTCAAAAGTAACCAAAGAAAACGCCATAACTGTTTCGAATCAAAAGCCACTATGGGACGAGGCCTGCGCGGGGCTGCTCCGCACAGGCCATCCCTGGCCTGGCTGCGCACGACCCGCATCCATGCGGGCCGCCCTCCGGGGCTGCAGGTCTTCTCGCGAGATCGGTCCAGCGCCAAGCTTTTCACGGCAACGGCAACGGCAACGGCAACGGCAACGGCAGGCGTCGCACAGCGGCTGTTCGGGCGGGCGGTTGGAGCCGCGACATTCTCATTCGCCGCTGTGCATCACAAATCGCTCCCGCGCCAAGGGCGGCAGACTGTGACCGGTCCGACCAAGACGCGTTCTGCCCTGGAGTAGCGTGCCGCTGTCGTCGATCGAGAGGCGGGCGATATCCGTGCGGATTCCGTGCCGCGCGGTGTCGTTTCGCTGGCAGGCCGGATCGAAACCGGCAGATGCATCGGCGAGGGCAGTCGCGCATTCCCTGTGCGGCTTCCTCCACACTTGTCCGTCGGAGTCCGTCATGACGTTCTCGCCGTTGTTGCGTTTGCTCGGCCTGTGCTTGTTGGCGATGTCTTCAGCCCGGGCCGCGGTGCCGGCCCATTACGTCGTATTCGAACGCGATGTCCAGGGCCGCGCCGAGCCGGTGTTCTACGCCCAGGTGCGACTGGCCGACGACGGCCACGACCGCGCCGGCGCGGTCGCGGCCGAACGCGGCGTCGAGCGCATCGGCTATCGCGCATTGCGCAACGGCACCAAGAGTGCCGTCGCCTACGAGGCGCGGCAGCCGAACTTCCTGCGCGCCGAGTTCGCCCGCGATCCGCAGCGCGGCGACGGTGCGATCCAATCGCATCCGCTGGTGCGCGATCCGCATCGCGCCTTCGTCGTGCGCCTGCCGTTGGCCGAGGCCGATGCGATCGAACTCGGCGACGGCGCCGGCAAGGCCGTGCAGCGCTTCGACCTGCGCGAGCTGGCCCTGCGTTCGGCGCAGTTGCCGTTGGCGACGACGGCGGCGCCGGCCGCGGCGCCGACCGCAGTAGCCGCCGCGACCGCCGACAAGGCGGCCAATTCCGCCAACCGGCTCGACATCCTGGTGCTCGGCGACGGCTATACCGCCGCCGAGCAGGGCGTGTTCGCCGATCATGCTGCGGCGCTGAAGACCGCGATGTTCCAGGTCAGTCCGTACAAGGAGTACCAGAGCTTCGTGAACTGGCAGGCCGGTTTCGTCGCCTCCAGCCAGTCTGGCGCCGACCATCCGCCGTATCAGGCCGGCTGCACCGGCACGAGCTGCTGCGCCGACAGCGGCGCGCGCAGCGATCCGCTCGCCGGCCGCTTCGTCGCCACCGCGCTCGATGCGACGTTCTGCACCAGCCAGATCCATCGTCTGCTGACCGTGCGCTCGTCCAAGGTCATGGCCGCGGCGGCGGGCTTTCCCGACTGGGACAAGATCATCGTCACCGTCAACGATCCGGTCTACGGCGGCGCCGGCGGCTCGTATGCGGTGTTGTCCGCGCACGCCAGCGCCGCGCTGATCGCGATCCACGAATTCGGCCACAGCTTCCACGGCCTGGCCGACGAATACGAAACGCCGTATCCGGGGTTTCCGGCCTGCAGCGACGTCGGCGGCAACGCACCCTGCGAGGCCAACGTCACCAACCAGAGCAACGCCAGCCTGGTGAAGTGGCGCAGTTGGTTCACGCCCGGGCTGCCGATCCCGACCCCGGACGGCACCGCCGGCACCGGCTTGTTCGAAGGCGCGCGCTACCGCGCCGCCGGCATGTACCGGCCGGTCGGTGCGAGCTGCCTGATGCGCGCGCTGGGCACGTCGTTCTGCCCGGTGTGCCGGCAGGAATACGTGCGCAAGCTGTATCGCGGCGGCTTCGGCTCGCCGGCGGCCGGGATCGACCTGATCGAGCCGGGCAGCGAGTCGCCTTCGCCGGCGACCGCGGTGAACTACCAGCGCGGCAGCACGCGCCGGTTCTCGGCCGCTCTGCTGCAGCCCAGCGTCGGCGCCTTGGGCGTGCAGTGGTATCTCGACGGCGTGGCGATCCCCGGCGCGACTTCGCCGAGCTACGACTTCGTCCAGTCTGCGGCCACGCCGGCGACGCGCACGCTGGAACTGCGGGTGACCGACCGCACCGCCTTCGTGCAGCCGGCGATGGCCGGCGACCTGTTGCTGCACCAGCGGCGCTGGACGATCCGGGTCGGCGCCGCGCTGCGTTCGGTGGCGGCCGCGCGCTGAGGGCGCGATATGACGTGCGCAGCGTCGCTCCTACAAGGGCTATCACCCCAGCGGCACGCGCGCGCAGACCCAGGCCTCGATGCGTTGCGCGCCGGCGCGGCGCAGCACGCGCGCGGCGGCGTGCAAGGTGGCGCCGGTGGTCATGACGTCGTCGACCAGCACCACCTGCGCCGGGGCGGCGCCGCCGTGCCAGGCGAAGGCGTCGCGCAGGTTGCGCCGGCGCTGGCGGGCGTCCAGTCGCGATTGCGCGGCGGTATCGCGGCTGCGGCGCAGGCCGTCGTCGTACAGGCGCAGGCCGAGCCGGCGCGCCAGCGGCCGGGCCAGTTCCAGGGCCTGGTCGTAGCCGCGCCGACGCAGCCGGGCCGGGTGCAGCGGCACCGGGATCAGCACCGGGGCGGCCGTGTCCGGCGCGCGGCCGCAGTCGGGACCCGGCGCCGGCGCGCGCGCTTCGGCGCTGCGATGACCACCCGCAGCGGCTCCGGCTTCGGCGAAAGCACGCGCCATCATCGTCGCCAGCAGCCGGCCGGCGGCGAGGTCGCGGTGGAACTTGAAGCGCGGCAGCAGGCGGTCCAGCGGCGGCCGGTACAGGCAGGCGGCGCGGACCCGGTCCAACGGCGGGGGGCGGCGCAAGCAGTCGCCGCAGACCGGGCCATCGTCGGCGAAGGGCAGGGCGCCGCGCCGATGCCGCTCGCCGGCCTGGCCGCCGTGGTCGGCGCGATCCGGGCCGCGGCCGCGCGCCGTGTCGGCAACCGCCGCCAACGTGCATTCATCGCCGGGCATCTGCACCGGGTTTCCCTGCGGCAGCGGCAAGGCGCAGCGCGCGCAGGCCGGCCCCGCGTGCGGCCAGTCCGCGGCGCAGGCCGGGCACAGGTCGCAGCCGGCCTCGGCGGCTTCGTCGCAGACCAGGCAGCGCGCCGGCCACAGCGCCCAGCCCAGCCGTCGCCAGAGACTGTCAACTGGAATGGGTAAGCTGCGGTTGACAGTCTGGGTCATGCTTCCCAGACTGCCGGCTCCGACTCGCCCCTGCTGTCGGTGCATTCCTCTGCCCGCCGTCAGTGAAGTCCCCGCTGTGGAGCCAGCCCTAGTGTCAACGACCCCGCTTCGCCACGATTGGTCCCGCGCGGAAGTGCGCGCCCTGTTCGACCTGCCGTTCCCGGAACTGCTGCACCGCGCCGGCACCGTGCACCGCGAGAATTTCGACCCCGCCGAGGTCCAGGTCAGCACCCTGTTGTCGGTGAAGACCGGCGGCTGCCCCGAGGACTGCGCCTACTGCCCGCAGGCCCAGCGCTATCACACCGGGGTCGACGCGACCAAGCTGATGAGCACCGAAGCGGTGCTGGAGAAGGCCCGCCAGGCCAAGGCCGCCGGCGCCTCGCGCTTCTGCATGGGCGCGGCCTGGCGCTCGCCCAAGGACCGCGACATCCCCAAGGTCGCGGCGATGATCCGCGAAGTGAAGTCGCTGGGCCTGGAGACCTGCGCCACCCTGGGCATGCTCTCCGGCGACCAGGCCCAGGCGCTGAAGGCGGCCGGGCTGGACTACTACAACCACAACCTGGACACCGCGCCGGAGTTCTACAACGAGATCATCCGCACCCGCGAGTTCCAGGACCGCCTGGACACGCTGGAACACGTCCGCGACGCCGGCATGAAGACCTGCTGCGGCGGCATCGTCGGCATGGGCGAATCGCGCGAGCAGCGCGCCGGCCTGCTGCAGACCCTGGCCAACCTGCCGGCGCATCCGGACTCGGTGCCGATCAACCGCCTGGTCCAGGTCGAGGGCACGCCGCTGGCCGGCACCACCGAGCTGGACCCGTTCGAGTTCGTCCGCACCATCGCGGTCGCCCGGCTGATGATGCCCAAGTCCATGGTCCGTCTCTCCGCCGGGCGAGAAGCCATGAGCGACGAGCTGCAGGCGCTGTGCTTCCTGGCCGGCGCCAACTCGATCTTCTACGGCGAAAAGCTGCTGACCACCGGCAACCCGGACACCGAGCGCGACCTGGCCCTGTTCGCCCGCCTGGGCCTGCGGCCGATGCAGATCGTCGAGACCGCGGGCACCGTCCATGCGAGTATTGAGGAGCACCTCGAGCCCCCGGTCGAGCCCGTCCACACCTGCGCCGCCTGAGGCGGCGGAGCTATCGCAATGAGCAGCCAGCGACCCCTTTGGCGCGAACGGATTCAGGCGGCCCACGACCAGCGCGTGGCCGAGGCGCGCACGCGCCGCCATCGCGCGGTCACCCACCGCGACGGCGCCCGTTGCGAGGTCGACGGGCGCTCGCTGCTCAACTTCTGCGGCAACGACTACCTCGGCCTGTCGCAGCACTTCGCGGTGATCAACGCGTTCCAGGACGCGGCCTCGCGCGAAGGCGTCGGCGGCCTGGCCTCGCACCTGGTCTGCGGCCATCACGCCCAGCACGAAGCGCTGGAGCGCGAACTGGCCGACTGGCTGGGATCGCCGCGCGCGCTGCTGTTCGGCAGCGGCTTCATGGCCAACCTGGCCGCGGTCCAGGCCCTGCTCGGCGAAGACGACGTCTGCGTGCAGGACAAGCTCAACCATGCCAGCCTGATCGACGCCGCGCGCCTGTCCGGCTGCCGCCTGCGGCGTTATCCGCATGCCGATCCCGAAGGCGCGATCCGGCAGTTGCGCAACGTGCCCGACGGCCTGGCCATGCTCGCCACCGACGGGGTGTTCAGCATGGACGGCGATGTCGCTCCGCTGCGCGATCTGGCGCTGGTGGCGCGCGCGCAGAAGGCCTTGCTTTACGTCGACGACGCCCACGGCGTCGGCGTCAACGGCCCCGACGGCCGCGGCACGGTCGCCGCGGCGCGGCTGTCGGTGCAGGAAGTGCCGCTGCAGTTGGCGACCTTCGGCAAGGCCCTGGGCAGCTACGGCGCGGCGCTGCACGGCGACGCCGACCTGATCGGCCATCTGGCCGAAACCGCGCGCAGCCATCTGTACACCACCGCCCTGCCGCCGGCCCAGGCCGCGGCCACCCGCGCGGCGATCAAGCTGGCGCGCAACGACCATTGGCGGCGCGAGAAGCTGGCCGAACTGACCGCGCATTTCCGCGACCGCGCGTCCAAGCTCGGTCTGGAACTGCTGGCGTCGGGCACCCCGATCCAGCCGGTGGTCTGCGGCAGCGACCGGCGTGCGCTGGCGATGGCGCAGGCGCTGGAACAGCAGGGCTACTGGGTCGCGGCGATCCGTCCGCCGACCGTGCCGGAAGGCCGTGCGCGCTTGCGCGTGACCTTCTCGGCGCTGCACACGCGCGAGCAGGTCGACGGCCTGATCGAGGCCTTGGCGCGCGCCGCCGAGCGGGTCGCGATCGAGCGCAGCGACGACGCGCCGGCGCCGCCGGCGAGCGCGGCCCGATGACTCCGGCCCGATGACCGCAGCCGGACCGCTCGCCGCCGCCGAAACCGATCTGGCGAAGATGCTGGCCACGTTGCAGGTCGATGCGCGCGACGGCGAGTACGTGTTCGTCAGCGCGCCGCACTGGGACGCGCTGCCGCGCGAACTGGCCCAGGCCACGATCGTCGAGGCCGAAGGGCCGACCTGCGTGCTGCGTCGCGAGCACGCCGATGCGCGGGGGCTGGATTACGACTTCGTCGCCGCCTGGTTGAGCCTGCGCGTGCACTCGGCGCTGCAGGCGGTCGGCCTGACCGCGGCGGTGGCGCAGGCGCTGGCCGCGCGCGGCATCGCCTGCAACGTGCTGGCCGGCTATCACCACGATCACCTGCTGGTGCCGGCGGCGCGGCGCGAGGACGCGCTGGCGGCGCTGCTGGCGCTGCGCGGCGACGGCGGAGCGACGCCGGCCTGAGGCGATCGCGCGCGCCGGCCGCCGCAGCCGACCCTTTCATCGGCCGCTCCGGACGGATCGGCCGCGCAGTACCGAAACCAGGCAACAAACCAGGCAAGACGGAACCTCCATGTACATCGAAACCACCGGCGCGGCCCCCGACAGCGGCCGCCCGGCGCTCGTCCTGATCCACGGCTGGGCCATGCACGGCGGCCTGTTCGCGCCCCTGGTCGAGGCCCTGGCCGAGCACTGCACCCTGCACCTGGTCGACCTGCCCGGTCATGGCTACGCCCGCGACGATGCGACGCCGCTGGATCCGACCGCGCTCGCGGCCGAACTGGTCGGGCGTTTTCCCGATGCCTACTGGCTGGGCTGGTCGCTCGGCGGTCAGGTCGCGCTGCGCGCCGGGCTCGACCATGCGCAGCGCGTGCGCGGGCTGATCCTGGTCGCGTCCTCGCCGCGCTTCGTCACCGGCGCCGACTGGCCGCACGGCGTCTCGCCGGAGCTGTTCCGCAATTTCGGCAGCGCATTGAAGAACGACTTCCGCGGCACCCTGGAAGGCTTCCTCGCCCTGGAAGCGCTCGGTTCCAGCAGCGCCCAGGACGATCTGCGCTGCCTCAAGCAACGCGCCTTCGAACGCGGCGAACCGGCCGAGCGCGCCTTGCAGGAAGGCCTGCTGCTGCTCGACGGTTTCGACGTGCGCGGCGAACTGCCCGGCCTGCGCGTGCCCAGCCTGTGGATTTCCGGCCGCCGCGACCGGCTGGTGCCGGCCGGGGCGATGCCCGCCGCCGCCGCGCTGGCGCCGCAAGCGCGCAGCGAAGTCATCGCCGGCGCCGGCCATGCGCCCTTCCTCGGCGCCACCGCGCAGGTCGCGCAACTGCTGCGCGAATTCGTCGCTCCCGCCCCCACTCCATCGCTGCGCAGGCAGTGACCTCGTCATGACCGATCTGTTCGACCACCGCCAGGTACGGCGCTCGTTCTCGCGCGCCGCGCACGGCTACGACGGCGCCGCCGCGTTGCAGCGCGAAGTGGGCGCGCGCCTGTCGGAAACCCTGGATTATCTCGACGACCGCGTGCCCGAGGTGGTGGTCGACGTCGGCTGCGGTCCCGGCCACCTGACCGCGGCGATGCAGCAGCGCTGGCCGCGCGCGCAGGTGATCGGCCTCGACCTGGCCCTGCCGATGCTGCGCGAAGCGCGCGGCCATGCCGGCAGCAGTTGGCGGCCGCGCCTGCTCGGCGGCCCGCGCCGTCCCGACCTGATCTGCGCCGACGCGCGCGCGCTGCCGCTGCGCGACGCCAGCGTCGACGTGCTGTTCTCCAACCTGTGCCTGCAATGGGTCGAGGACCTGCCGGCGGTGTTCGCCGGCTTCCGCCGCGTGCTCAAGCCCGGCGGCCTGCTGTTGGTGTCCACCTTCGGCCCCGACACCTTGTTCGAGTTGCGCGGCGCCTTCGCCGAGGCCGACTCGGCACCGCACGTCAGCCTGTTCCCGTCGATCGCCCAGTTCGGCGACGCGCTGATCGCCGCCGGCTTCAAGAACCCGGTGCTGGATCGCGACGAGTTCGTGCTCGGCCATCCCGACCTCGGCCATCTGATGCGCGAGTTACGCACGCTCGGCGCGACCAACGCGATGAGCGAGCGCCGGCGCAGCCTGACCGGCCGCGCCCGCTTCGCCCGCGCCGCCCAGGCCTACGAGGCGCTGCGCGGCGGCGACGGCAAGCTGCCGGCGACCTGGGAGGTGATCTACGCCCACGCCTGGGGCCCGGCGCCGGGCACGCCGATCCGCAGCGGCGGGATCGACGAGGTGCAGGTGCCGGCGTCCAGCATCCGCGTGCGCCAGCGATGAGCGAGCGCCGCCACGCCCTGTGGGCGGTGTCGATCGCGCTGGCCTCGGCGCTGTTCTTCACCTGCACCTACGTGCTCAACCGCGCCGCCGCGACCGCCGGCGGGCATTGGGCCTGGACCGCGGCGCTGCGCTATCTGTTCACCCTGCCGATGCTGTTGCTGGCGATGCCGCTGCTCGGCGGGGTCAAGCCGGTGTGGAAGGCGATCCGCGCCCATCCCTGGCCGTGGCTGCTGTGGAGCGGGATCGGTTTCGTGCTGTTCTACGTCTGCCTCAGCTACGCCGCCGCCAGCGGGCCGTCGTGGCTGATCGCCGGCACCTTCCAGCTGACCGTGATCGCCGGAATGCTGTGCGCGCCGTTCCTGTACCGCGACGCGCGCGCGCGGGTGCCGTTGCCGGCCTTGCTGGTCGGCCTGTTGATCGTCGCCGGCGTGCTGATCATGCAGTTCGGCCACGGCGGCGGCCGGCTCGACCGCGCCGGCTGGATCGCGCTGATCTGCGTCGCGGTCTCGGCCTTCGCCTATCCCCTAGGCAACCGCGGCCTGCTGCTGCACCTGGAGCGCAGCGGCACCGAGCTCAACGCCACCCAGCGCGTGTTCGGCATGACCCTGGCCAGCCAGCCGCTGTGGTGGGCGGTGGCGGCGTACGCGGGCGCGCAGGCCGGCGCGCCGCCGGTGGGACAGCTGTGGCTGGCGGCGGGCGTGGCCCTGGGCGCGGGTGTGATCGCCACCGTGCTGTTCTTCCAGGCCACCGGCATGGTCCGCAACGAGCCGACCGCGCTGGCCGCGGCCGAAGCGATGCAGGCCGCGGAAATCCTGTTCGCGACCGTGATCGGCGCGCTGTGGCTGGGCGAGGCCTGGCCGCAGGGGCGCACCCTCGCCGGCGCCTGCCTGGTCGGGATCGGCATCGTCATGTTCAGCGTGGTCGCCGCGCGCGCCGCGGCCGGCAACGAGCGCCGGGTGAAGCAACTGCGCAGCGACCGCGGCGGTTGAGCGCCGCGCCGGGCCGCGCGGCGCCGTTCAGGCGCCGACCTGGGCGGTCCAGTCGCCGAGGTTGTAGTAGTTGCTGACCCGGCGGATGCGGCCGTCGGCGATCTCGAAGAAGGCGCCGCCGGGCAGCACGTAGCGTTGCCCGCGCGCTTCCGGCAGGCCCGGATCGGTGACCAGGTATTCGCCGTGGACCACGTACTCGGCTGCGGCGCGGGCGCCGTCGGGCGAGGTCATCACCACCACCTCGCGCAACTGCTCGCGGTAGTGCCGGGCCATGCGCTGCAGGAACGCGGCGAAGGCCTCGCGGCCGGTTTCGCGCGCGCCCTGGTTGAGATCGTGGGCGACGTCGTCGGCGAGGGTGGCGAGCATGCCGTCCCAGTCGCCGCGGTTGAAGGCGGCGTAATACGACAGCACCAGTTCGGTGGCGCGGTCGTCGCGGCGGGTGCCGTCGATCTTCATCGGAACTCCAGGCGGTGCGGGGCAGGCGGACATGATCGCCGATCCCGTGCGATCCCGTGCGATCGCGCCGGCCCGCCGTCCGCGCGGCGCGGAACGCGTCGTACAAGACGCGTTGTACAGAACGCGCCATATAGAACGCACCATATAAAATCGGAAAGGCCCGCGCGAGGCGGGCCTTTCCTTATTGCCGGGTGGGTTTGCGGATGCGCAGGATCAGATTCGCACCATCGCGCGCTGGCGCTGGCGCAGCAGGCTCAGGGTCAGCACCGCGGCGAGCAGGGCCGTGGTGACGACGAAGATGCCGATGCCGAGGTAGCCGCCGCTGACGCCGCCGGCGAGCGCGGCGCTGCCGGCCTTGTTGGGGATGAAGCTGGCCGCGAGCATGCCGGTGTAGTGCATGCCGCATACCGCCACGCCCATCACCAGGGCGCTGCCGAGCATCTGGCCCCAGCCGCGCAGGTTGAACGCCAGCCACAGGGCGACGATCGAGGCGACCACCGCGATCGCCGCCGAGGCCAGCACCAGGCTGCTGTTGTAGACGGTGTCGGCCGGCATCAGCATCGCCGCCATGCCGGCGTAGTGCATGCCGGTGACGCCCAGGCCCATCAGCACGCCGCCGAGGATCAGCTTGCCCCAGTTGAACAGGCCGCTGCCGGCGATGGCCAGCCCGGCCATGCACGAGATCACCGCGACGATCGCCGAACCGATCGTGATCGGCAGGTCGTAGGTCACCGTCACGTCCATCTTGCAGGCGAGCATGGCGATGAAGTGCATCGCCCAGATGGCGCCGCCGCCCATCGCGATGCCGGCCGCGGTCACCGCGCGCCAGCGCTGTCCCGGGGTGGTCGCGCTGGGGATCGCGATCGCCAACTGCAAGGCGGTGAACGAGCCCAGCACCGACACGACGTAGGACAGAACGACGAGGAACGGGTCATGGATGCACTGGATGGCGTGTTCGAGCGGCATGGCGGAACCCCCTGGTGGGTTGTCTGGCTATGGGCCGCGGCGGCGCCTTCCCCGCGCCGTTGCGGCATTGCGGCTCCGGCTTGCGGCCGGAGCGTCCGGAACGCCACGGCCTTCCGCGCCGTGGCCGACCGGTATCGGACCGGTCAGGCTTGGAATTCGAACCGGCACGCTTCCGCGCCGGTGTTGCGGCATTGGCTTTCCACCACCCGCACGCTTTCGGCGCCGTGCTGGCCCTCCAGCAGGCCGCCGAGCATGCCGCGCAGGAAGTGGCAGCATTCGCCGCTTTCGCCGCGATGGCAGAAGGGGCTGTTGCGGATCCGCAAGGCATCGTCCTGCAGCTCGGCCTGGACCAGCTGGCGCATCGCCGGCAAGGCGATGCGGCGTACCGAGTCGTGCAGGGGCAGCTGCCCGCCGAGCGCAAAGTCGCGCTTGTAGACCCAGGCGCCGACGCGCTGGCCGATGTAGCGCATGGTCGCCTCGCGCTGGCTCGGCGGCAGCTCGCGTTCCAGCGCCACCAGTTGCAGCAGGATGTTGGGGTAGTTGCGCGCCAGCTGCGGCAGCAGGGTCTCGACCCGCTGGGTGTCGATCGGCACCGCGGCGGCCTGGACCGCCGCGGGGGCCGGCGTTGCGGCCGGCGGCGGCAGGTTCGGCGCGCTGGCCGCGCCATTGCTGCGCACCGGCGCCGCGGGCGGCGCTGCGGCCGCGCCGTTGCCGCCTTCGTAAGCCGCGGCTTCGAAGCTCTGCACCAGGTGGTGCGTCCCCAGGCGCTCTTCCAGCACCAGCAGCGACTCGGCCGGGCCGCGAACGACCATGCTCAGGACCACGCCTTCTTCGCTGTTGAGCATGCGTTGGCGCAGCAAGGTGAAGCCGTTGGCGATCACCACCTGTCCCAACGCGAGCAGCAGCCCGTCGCGCCGGTCGGACACCACGCGGAATTCGACATCCACCATGTGTTACTCCCCTGGCCTGTGCATGTTCCTGAAGACGGCTCGCTGCTCGAGCGGCGCGTCATGACAGGGACTGGCGCGCGATGGCGCAGCGTGCCAGCTGCGTTCACAAAAAACGCAAACCAAGATCACAGATGAAGGGGGTTTTTACGCGTTTTATGCGGCCGTTCGTGTCCGTAGAAAACGCTGCCGCATAACAAACGCGAAGCAGTTCGCGAACCGGTCAGGACGCGTCGGCGAACCAGGCGGACGCCAATCCCAGATCGACGTTGCCGCCGGACACGATCAGCCCGACCCGGCGCCCGGCGAAGCGCTCGCGCTGGGCCAGCACCGCCGCCAGCGGCACCGCGCCGGAGGGCTCGACCACCAGCTTCATGCGTTCCCAGATCAGCCGCATCGCCGCGATCGCCTGGGCGTCGTCGACCAGCAGGATCTCGCGCACGTGCCGGCTCAGGATAGGAAAGGTGAGCGTGCCCAGTTCGGCGCGCAGGCCGTCGCAGATCGTATCGGGCAAGCGGCCGGTGATGCGGCGGCCTTCGCGCAGCGAGTCGTGCGCGTCGCGCGCGCCCAGCGGCTCGGCGCCGTAGACCTCGATCGCCGGGTCGACGCCGTGGGCGGCGATGGCGGTGCCGGACAGCAGCCCACCGCCGCTGACCGGGGCGATCACCGCGTCCAGCCCCGGCGCCTGGCCGAGCAGTTCCAGGGTCGCGGTGCCCTGGCCGGCGATCACCCTGGGGTCGTTGAACGGATGCACCAGCACGCCGCCGGTTTCGGCCAACACCTGCGCGGTGACCGCGTCGCGCGAGGCCTGCAGCGGTTCGCAGGTCACGATGCGCGCGCCGTAGGCGCGGATCGCCGCCAGCTTGACCTGCGGCGTGTTGTGCGGCGCGACCACGGTCGCGGTGGTGCCGCGCAGGCGCGCGGCCAGGGCGATCGCGCCGCCGTGGTTGCCCGAGCTCTGGGTGACGATGCCGCGCGCGGCGTCTTCGTCGCTGAGCGCGAACACCGCATTGCTCGCGCCGCGGAACTTGAACGCGCCGCCGCGCTGCAGGTTCTCGCACTTGAAGTGCAGCTCGCAGCCGGCCAGTTCGTCCAGCGCGCGCGAACGCAGCACCGGGGTGGCGTGCGCCAACGGCGCGATGCGCGCGGCGGCGGCGAGGACGTCGGAAAATTCCGGCGCGGCCGGGGCGAGGGCGGCGTCGGCCGCGAGCGGAGCGGTCATCTCGTTCATGGCCCAAGCGTAGCGCAGGGGCGGCGAGGGCGGCGTGCGCGCCCTGGCGGGTGCGCCGGGCCGCCGCGCGAGGTGTGCGCCGGGTCGCCGAACGCGCGCCGGCCGCGTCCGCCGGCTCAGCGGCGGGCCAGGTCGGTCTTGGCGCAGGTCAGTCGTGGCGCAGGGCCGCGATCGGGTCCAGGCGCGCGGCCTGGCGCGCCGGATACACGCCGAAGGCCAGGCCGACCGCGGCGCAGAACAACGCCGACAGCAGCACCGGCAGCGGCGCCCAAGCCACCTGCCAGCCGGCGAAGAAGGCGATCAGATAGGCCAGGGCGACGCCGAACAACAGGCCCAGCGCGGCGCCGGCGACGCAGATCACCGTCGCCTCGCGCAGGAACTGCGCGACCACGTCGCGCCGGCGCGCGCCGAGCGCGCGCAGCAGGCCGATCTCGCGCCGTCGCTCGAGCACGTTGGCGAGCATGATGTTCATGATGCCGATGCCGCCGACCAGCAGGCTGACCCCGGCGATCGCGCCCATCACCACGCGGAAGATGCGCTGGGTTTTCTGGTGCTGCTGGAACAGCTGTTGCGGCACCACCAGGCGGAAATCGGCCATCCCGGCATGACGCTGGGCCAGCACGGTCGACAGCACGCGCGCGCCGGCGGCGAGCTGGGCCGGATCGCGCAGGCGCAACAGGAAACGGTCGACTTCGTCCTCCTGCGGCTGGAAGCGGAAGCGCGCCCGCGCGCTGGCCAGCGGCAGGTAGACCCGATTGCTTTCCAGCCCTAGTTGCACGCCTTCGAACTGATCCTTGCTGAGGTCGCGGTCGGCGAGCACGCCGACCACCTCCAGCCACACATGATTGACCTTGAGCAGTTGCCCGACCGGGTCCATGCCCGGGAACAGGTCCGCCGCGGCCTGGTGGCCGAGCACCGCGACCGCGGCCAGGCGCTGGTCGTCTTCGGCGCTGAGCGTACGGCCGCGGGCGATGCGCAGCGAGGACAGGGCGAAATAGTCCGGACTGACGCCGCTGGTCTGGGCGTCGCTGCGGCCGTGGTCGCTGAACACCGAATGGGTGCGCACCGGTTTCTCGGCGGCGTAGCGCTCGGCGCCGGGCACCACCGCCAGCGCGGCGTCGGCGTCGGCCAGGCTCAGGCCGAGGCTGCGTGCGCGGGTCTCGCGCAGGCTGCTTTCGTCCTGCGCCTTGGCTTCGGCGATCAGATTGTTCAGGCCCAGGCTTTCGACCAGACGCAGCGCTTCGCGCCGGCTGCCTTCGCCGACCGCCTGCATGGCGACGATCGCGCCGACGCCGAAGATCAGCCCGAGCAGGGTCAGCAGGGTGCGCAGGCGGCGCCGCCACAGTTCTTCGACCGCCTCGCGCCAGATCGGCGGCAGCATCCGCGACAGACCGTTCATGGGCGCGCCTGGCGCGGACTGCGCGCCGCGGCGGTGGGCGCGCCGGCCGCGGTTTTCGCCGGCGCCGCGGCATCTGCGCCGGGGTCCGCGTCGTCGTCGGTTCCGATGCCGCCGTCGACCGCGCCGGCCGCGGCCAGCAATACCTCGTCGCCGTCGCGCAGCCCTGACAGCACCTGCGAGCGCGCCGGCCCGCGCGCGCCCAGGCGCACCTCGCGGCGCAGGAAGCCGTCGCCGTTCCGCACCCGCACGTATTCCTTGCCGGCATCGCCTTCGATGGCGACGTTGGCGACGCTGAGCGTGCGCGGCGCGTCGAACAGGATCACCCGCGCGCGCAGCCGCTGCCCCGGCACCAGCTTGTAGCGCGCGATCGCTTCGGCCGGGATCGGCGCCTTCATCGACAGATACTTCACCGGACTTTCCTGACTGCGGACCTTGGCCGCGCTGGCGACCCACGACAGCTTGCCGACGATGCGCTGCTCGGGCCGGCCGACCGGCGCCATCTCGACCATGTCGCCGACCTGGACCCCTTGCGCCTCGATCTGCGGCAGGCTCAGTTCCAGCTCCATCGCCGAGGCGTCCGGCAGGCTGCCGTAGTCGAAGCCGGCGCGCAGGGTCGCGCCGACGCTGGGCTTGTCGCCGGACCAGTTGGCGCTGAGCATCAGCACGCCGTCGTTGGGCGCGCGCAGTTCCAGCGCGTCCAGGTCGGCCTGGCGCGCCTTGGCGGTGATGTCGAAGGTCGCGCGCTGGGCGTCGAGCACCGCCAGTTCGGCGCCGCCGCGCACGCCGGCCTGGCCGCGCTGCCACTCCAGGGTGTCGCGCTTGGCGTGCAGGAAGCGCGCGTCCTCGACCGCGTCCAGCACCTCGTTGCGCGCCATCGTGCTCAGGTCGGCGCTGGCATAGCGTTCGGCGATGCCCAACTGCACCGCGACCTGGGCCAGGTCGACCGCAACCTTGCTCTGCGCGGTGTCCAGGTCGCCCTGCTTGGCCGCGCGCGCCAACTCGTTGCGCTGCAGGTCGATCAGGGTCTGGGCCAGTTCCTGTTTGCCCTGCGCGGCGGAGAAGCGCGCGATCAGATCGCCGCGCTTGACCGCGCTGCCCTCCGGCAGCATCCATTCCAGCTGCCGCGCCGACCAGTTGCGTCCGGGCACCTGCAGCGGCGCGGCCTTGGCCGACTTGAGCTCGCCTTCGCCGGCGACGCTGAGCCGCAGCGGCGCCGCGCTCACGGTTTCGGTCGCTGCCGGCGCCTGCTCGGCGGCGCAGCCGGCGAGCAGCGCGAGCGTCAGCGCCAGACCGGTCGCGCCGGCGGCGCGCGGCCGTTGCCAGCGCCGGCTCATCGCACGCCCCGCGGCGCCGGGATCTCGACCCGCACCGCCTGGCCCGGGCGTAACGGCGCGCGCGGGTCGTCCAGGCGCACGTCCAGGTCCAGCACCGGCACCGGCTGCACCTGCGATTTGCTGCGCACCGCGCGGCCGACCGATTCGATCCGCCCGCGCAGCACGCTGCCGGCGCCGCCCTCGACCACGATCCGCACCGGCGCGCCGACCGCGACGCGCTGCAGTTCGCGTTCGGGCAATTCGGCGCGCACCGCGAGCGTGCTCATGTCGGGAATCTCGGCCACGGTCTGGCCGACCCAGGCCTGCGAGCCGACGTCGTATTTTTCGCCTTCCCAGTTGCTCCGATGCATCATCAGGCCGTCGCGCGGCGCGCGCACTTCCAGCGCCGCCAGCGAGCGCTGCAGACGGTCGACGTCGGCCTGCAACTGGGCGCGCTCGGCGGCGAGCAGGCGCCGTTCCTGCCGGCGCTGCTGCGCCGACAAGGCCTCGCGGCGTTGCGCCAGGGCCAGCTTGCGCTCGGCCTGAGTGCGCGCGATCAGCAGTTTGCGGTACTCGATCCCGGCGATCAGCTCGGCCGGTTGCTGGGTCTTGCGCTGCGCCTTGTCGAGCGCGGCGCGCGCTTCGTCGGTGGCCAGGCGCTCGGTGCGTTCGCGTTCGGCCAGTTCCAGATCGAGCTTGTCCAGCTCGACCTGCTTTTCCTTGAGCCGGCTGCGCTTTTCCGCCAGTTGCTTGACGACGTCGCTGCTGTCGAACGCGATCACCGGCTGGCCGCGCTTGACCGGCGCGCCGTCGGCGGCGAGCTGGGTGATGTTGAACTGCCACATGCGTTCGACCGTCGGCGGCATCAGCGCCGAGGTGCGGCGCGCATAGACTTCGCCGTCCACGCGCAGCGGCGCGGCCGCGGCGCCGGCGGCCGCGGCGATCAGGACCAACGCGATGGCGTGGCGCAGGCGCCTCATCGCGCGGCTCCGGCCGGAGCCAGCGGGCTGACCCGCACGCTCATGCCCGGCAACAGCTTCAGCGCATGGCGCGGCGGCAGGGCGATGTCGACGCTGAAATAGCGCCCCTCGCCCCATTCGGGCTTGCGGTCCGGGGCGCCGGCGATCGCCGTGATCCGCCCCCGCAGACGCTGCCGCGGCAGGGCATCGAAGGCCAGTTGCACCGGCTGGCCGACGCGCAGTCCGCGCCGGTCCGGTTCCAGCGCCCAGGCGCGGACCTGCATGCCGCCGTCGCCGGCGATTTCGCCGGCTTTGCTGCCGGGCATGGTCGAGCTGCCTTCGTCGATGCGGCCGCCGATCCAGTTGGTGTTGAACCCGTGCAGGACGATGCCGTCGCGTTCGGCGCGCACTTCCGACTGGCGCAGCAGCAGGGCGTAGTAATCGCGCTGGCCGCTCAGCTTGGCCACCTCCAGGCGCGCGTCTTCGCGCTGGCGCGCCTGCGCGGAATGGGCGGCGGCGAGTTGTTCGCGCTTGAGCTTGAGCTCGCGGGTGGTCTTGTCCAGGTCGCCCTGGTGGCGGTCGTAGTCGAGCTGCGAAATCAGCCCGCGCGGGATCGCCGCTTCGATCCTGGCCGTGGCCAGCGCGGCTTCGGCGTCGGCCAGCGCGACTTCGGCGTCGACCGTCTTGACCTCGAGTTCGGCCGTTTCCTTGGCCGCCTTGGCCCGGGTCTGTTCGAGCTTGGCGTCGAGTTCGGGAATCTGGGTGCCGGCCTGGCCGGGGTCGATGCGCAGCACTACCTCGCCGGCCTTGACCGCCTGGCCCTCGGGGACGAAGTAGCGGATCGTCACCGGCGCGGTGTTGGACTGCGGGGTGTAGATCGGCTGCGCGCCGAGCGAGCGCACTTCGCCGGTCAGCACGGCCGCGGCCGCCGGCGCGCAGGCCAGCAGCGCCAACGCCGCGGCGGCGCTGCGATCAAGCCGCCGAGTCATGTTCGATCCTGCCGTCGTGCAAGCGCACCTCGCGCGGCGCGCGCGCAGCCAGGTCGCGGTCGTGGGTCACCAGCACCACGGTCTGGCCGCCGCCGTGCACTTCGCCGATCAGGTCGAGCACGTCGGCGGCGCTTTTCGAATCCAGATTGCCGGTGGGCTCGTCGGCCAGCAGCAGCGCCGGCTGCAACAACAGCGCGCGGGCGATCGCCGCGCGTTGCTGCTGGCCGCCGGACAGTTCGCTGGGGCGGTGCTCGCTGCGCGCGCCGAGGCCGACCCGGTCCAGCAGCTGGCGCGCGCGCTGCGCGCTGTCGGCCGGCGGCGCGCGGTGGAAGCGCAGCGGCAGCAGCACGTTTTCCAGCACGCTCAGCCGCGGCAACAGATGGAAGCTCTGGAACACGAAGCCGATGCGGCGATTGCGGATGTCGCTGGCGGCTTCGTCGTCGAGCGCGGCGACGTCGCGGCCTTCGATCAGGTAGCGGCCGCGGCTGGGCCGGTCGAGGCAGCCGAGGATGTTGAGCAGGCTGGACTTGCCCGAGCCGGAGGCGCCGGTGATGGCGACGAACTCGCCGGCTCGGATGCTCAGGTCGACCCCATCCAACGCGTTTACCGCCTGCCCATTCATCTCGTAGCGACGATGGACCGCTTCCAATTCGATCATCGAGAACTGCCGGGCCAAAGATGAGTGGTGCGCGACGGCGCCGCTCCGGCGCCGAGGTCGAAGACCCGCCGCAGGCGCGGAAGGTTCCCGCCGGCGCGCGCATCGCGGCGCGCAACGGGCCGGTCGACCGTCGCGGCAATCTACCTCAAGCGCAGGCGCGGGCGGCAGTGTGCCAACCGCGACGATCGGGCGCGGCACGAAGCGGCGCTGCGGATCTGTGAGCCGGTACCGGAATTCGCCCCCGGGGCGGGGCTAGTTTGGATCTCATCGTGCGCCGATCCGGTCACGGAACGACGCCGGAGGCGGTGTGGCTATACTCCGGACGACGCGCCACGATGGCTCAACCGAACCCAGGACGCGGCATTCCGTCGATGTCCAATAAAAAACAGGGGATGACCCATGTTCCGCAAACTCTCGGTATGCCTGCTCGCGGTCCTGCTCGCCGGATGCATGCCGCCGCGGCTCGATCCGACCATGGTGTCGGCGCCCAATGCCCAGGCCACGGCCGACGCCAAGGCCGCGGGCTGAACCATACAGGCCGGCCCGGGTTGAATTAAGCCCGAGTTCAAAACGCCGGACCGAAGCTGGACCCCTGAGAACCGGGGGTCCGACATGATCCGCAAATTGCTGTTCCCATTGCTCGCGACCGCCTTGCTGGCGGGCTGCGTAACCGACTATTCCCTGCGCGGCGGCAGCGGCGGCGGCTCGTACTACTACGGCCGGCCGAGCGTCGACTACCGCTACTACGGCGCGCCTTACGGCTACGGCTATCCCTACGGCTACGGCGGCTCGTACTACCGCTACGGCGGCTACTACGGCAATCCGTACCGTTACGGCGGCTACGGCTATCCCTACGGCTACTACCCGTCGCCGTACCCGCGCTACTACTACCCGAACCGCCCGCATCGCCCGCCGACCACCCGGCCGTCGCTGCCCGACCACCCGCGCGGCATTCCGTGGCGCGACGCGCGCAGCGATCGCGGCCAGCGCTGGAGCGGTCCGGGCCCGGGCAGCGTGCCGCAGCCCAGCAGCATCCCGCGGCCGTCGATGCCGCAGCCGTCCAGCCCGCCCGCCAGCGGCCGGCGCGGCGTGCCCTGGCGCGAGGTCCAACGCTGAACGGAGGCCTGCCGGGTGCACGGTCGTGCACCCGGTGCTGCAAAAGTGGAACGGCGCGCACTTGCGTTCCGGCCGAAGTGACCGCAATCTACCGCTACTGACCGCTTACGTCGTATTTGGACGTTTTCGGTAAGCAGAGACTTCTATGTCGGCGCCTGGCGAGGAATCACGGATCCCCCCTGTTCCGTCCCCGTCAGGCGTCGGCGCCCATTCCCCCGGACTCGGGGCATAGCCAAAGCGCACGCCTAGCCGTGCGCTTTTGCTTTTTGCGATTCAATGACTTGCGTCGTGCGGCCGGGACGGCCGGGTTCGATGCGGGCGATGGCGGCGGCGCCGCGGGCGCCGCGCGCAGGCCGGTCGCCGGCCTGCAGGGCGCAATAAAAAAGGGGCCGAATGTCCCCCGACATTCGGCCCCCCGGCTTCCCCCGCGAGCGCTTGGCCAGCCCCTGTTCCAATTCCAGCCGGCGTCTAGCGCCTGCCCCGCAAGGTGCACGTGTATCCCAAGCATGAAGTGTGCCAACTCTGAGTGAAGCCCCCGGCCGGTCCCTGGCCGTAAAATCAGCGCCGGGTCGTCCGTGGGCGACGACCGTTGCGGCGACGACGAAGCGATGAGCGATTCTTTCTACCAATACGACGTGATCGTGGTCGGCGGCGGCCACGCCGGCACCGAGGCCGCGCTGGCCGCGGCGCGCGCCGGCGCGCGCACGCTGCTGCTGACCCATTCGGTGGAGACGGTCGGCGCGATGAGCTGCAACCCGGCCATCGGCGGCATCGGCAAGGGCCACCTGGTCAAGGAGATCGACGCTCTTGGCGGGGTCATGGGCCACGCCGCCGACGCCGCCGGCATCCAGTGGCGCCGGCTCAACGCCAGCAAGGGCCCGGCCGTGCGCGCCACCCGCTGCCAGGCCGATCGCGCCTTGTACCGCGGCTTCATCCGCCGCGCGGTCGAGGCCCAGCCGGGCCTGACCCTGTTCCAGGCCGCGGTCGACGACATCGAATTCGACGCCGGCCGGGTGGCCGGCGTGCTGACCCAGACCGGCCTGCGCTTCCGCGCGCCGGCGGTGGTGCTGACCGCCGGCACCTTCCTCGCCGGCAAGGTCCACGTCGGCCAGACCACCTACGCCGCCGGCCGCGCCGGCGATCCGCCCGCGATCGCGCTGGCGGCGCGGCTGCGCGAAGGCCCGTTCGTGGTCGACCGGCTCAAGACCGGCACCCCGCCGCGCATCGACGGCCGCAGCCTGGACTACTCGGTGATGGAAGAGCAGCCGGGCGACGATCCGCGTCCGGTCATGTCCTTCCTCGGCACGCGGGCCGACCATCCGCGTCAGGTGTCGTGCTGGATCACCCATACCAGCGAGCGCACCCACGAGATTATCCGCGGCGCGCTCGACCGCTCGCCGCTGTACACCGGCCAGATCGAAGGCATCGGCCCGCGCTACTGCCCCTCGATCGAGGACAAGGTGGTGCGCTTCGCCGAGAAGGCCAGCCACCAGATCTTCGTCGAGCCCGAAGGCCTGGACGTGGCCGAGATCTATCCGAACGGGATCTCGACCTCGCTGCCGTTCGACGTCCAGCTCGAACTGGTGCGTTCGATCCGCGGCTTCGAGCAGGCCCACATCACCCGCCCGGGCTACGCGATCGAATACGACTTCTTCGATCCGCGCGGGCTCAAGACCACGCTGGAGACCAAGTCGGTCGCCGGGCTGTTCTTCGCCGGCCAGATCAACGGCACCACCGGCTACGAAGAGGCCGCTGCGCAGGGCCTGCTGGCCGGGGTCAACGCCGCCCGCTTCGTGCTCGGCCGCGAGGGCTGGAGCCCGCGCCGCGACGAGGCCTACCTGGGCGTGCTGGTCGACGACCTGATCACCCACGGCACCAGCGAGCCCTACCGCATGTTCACCTCGCGCGCCGAGTACCGGCTGCAGCTGCGCGAGGACAACGCCGACCTGCGCCTGACCCCGTTCGGGCGCGAGCTGGGCCTGGTCGACGACGCGCGCTGGGATGCGTTCGCGCGCAAGCGCGAGGCGATCGAGCGCGAGACCGCGCGCCTGGGCGCGGTCTGGGCGGCGCCGAACAATGCCCTGGGACGCGAGATCGCCCAGACCCTCGGGGTCGAGGTCAGCCGCGAAAGCAGCGCGCGCGATCTGCTCAAGCGCCCCGAGCTGGACTACGCCAAGCTGATGCAGGTGGCTTCGCTGGGGCCGGCGGTGGCCGATGCGGAGGTCGCCGAGCAGGTCGAGATCGGGGTCAAGTACGCCGGCTACCTGGATCGCCAGCGCGACGAGATCGAGCGCCAGCAGCGCAACGAGAGCACGCCGATTCCGGATGGCTTCGACTACGCCGCGGTGCGCGGCCTGTCGGCGGAAGTGCAGCAGAAGCTGGAGCGGGTGCGCCCGCAGACGGTCGGCCAGGCCCAGCGCATCCCCGGCATGACCCCGGCGGCGATTTCGCTGTTGCTGGTGCACCTGACCCGCGCGCGACGCACCCGGGTGGCTTGAGCCGGGCGCCGGCGTCGCCGCCCGATCAAGGCCGCGACGCCGAAGCCGCCTTGATGCTGCGATTGCGGCTGTAGGAGCGACGCGAGTCGCGACCGCGTCCTGCAGTTGCGTCGCAAGTTTCGCCGTAGCCGCGTTGCCGCGACCGCATCGCCGCTCAATAGAGCTTGCGTTCGCCCTTCGTCGGCGGCGACCACTGGTACAGCCAGGTTTCGCTCAGCGCGCCGCTGGCGTCGCGCAGGAACAGGCGCAGGTCGAGCTGCTCGGTGGCATCGCCCGGCGGCACCGCGTCGAACATCGCCCGGTAGCCGCCGATCTCGTGCAGCGGCCGGCACGACACGGTTTCCAGGCGGCCGCCGCGGCCGATCTGCAGCACCGGTTCGACCGTGGCCTTGCGCTTGGCCAGCTCGGCCAGGCGGCCGCCGGCGAAGTCGACCGCGAAGCGCCAGGAAAAATAATCGCGCTTGAAGCCGATCCGTCCGCCCAGGCCGGTGCGGGTGGCGACGCAGCGCGCCAGGCTCGGCGCCGCCGGCGGCTGCGCGCCCCAGTACAGACGGTAGCCGTACAGCAGTTCCTGCCCGGCCTGCGGTTTCTCGCGCGGGTTCCAGAACGCGACGATGTTGTCGAAAGATTCGTCGACGGTCGGGATCTCGACCAACTGCACCGAACCGGCGCCCCAGCCCTGCTTGGGTTCGACCCACAGGCAGGGGCGCTTCTCGTAGAACACGCCGTCGTCCTGGTAGTGGTCGAAGTTGCGGTCGCGCTGCAGCAGGCCGAAACCGCGCGGGTTCTCGTCGGCGAACATGTTGAAACGCAACTGCTCGGGATTGCACAGCGGACGCCAGATCCATTCGCCGCCGCCGGTCCACATCGCCAGGCCGTCGGTGTCGTGGATCTCCGGGCGCCAGTCCCAGTCCATGCGGCGGTCGTTCTCGCCGACCTGGTACATGCTGGTGCACGGGCCCAGCCCCATGCGTTCGATGCGCTTGCGCGGATACAGCGCGCAATCGATGTCCATCAGCAGCACGTCGCCCGGGGTGATCGCGAAGCGGTAAGCACCAGCGATGCTGGGCGAGTCGAGCAGGGCGTAGACCACCAGGGTGTCCGAGCCCGGGTCCGGGCGTTCCAGCCAGAACGCGGTGAAATCGGGGAATTCCTCGGGCCGGCCGGTGCCGGTGTCGATCGCCAGGCCGCGCGCCGACTGGCCGTACTGGCCTTCGCCGCCGACCGCGCGGAAATAGCTGGCGCCGAGGAAGGCGGCGAAATCGCGTTCCGGATCGCGTCGGGTGTTGAGGCGGAAACCGGCGAAGCCCAGGTCGGCCGGCAGCGGCTTGCCGTCCAGGCCGCTGCGGCGGCGGTCGAACATCGCCGGGTCGTAGCCGATCTCGCGCGCCTGGCCGCCGGCGACTTCGTACATGCGCACGGCCGACTTGAAGAACAGGCCGAGGTGGAAGAACTGGGCCAGGAACTTGCCGTCGTCCGCGCCCCACAGGGCATGGTCGCGCTGGAAGCGGATCGACTGGTACTGGTCCCAGTCCATCGCCGCGACCGGCGCCGGCAGGGCGGTATTGCGGGCGACGTAGGCGCGCTCGGCCAACGCCCGGGCCTGGCCCTTGAGGGTGGCGAAGTCGAACGGCTGCGGCGGGCCGAGGCGGGTCGAGGGCGCGGCGAAGGCCAGCACCGGCAGGGGCAGGCCGGCGGCGGCGAGGGCGCCGGCGGCGCGCTTGAGAAACTGGCGTCGGATCATGGGGCAGGCGACGTCGTGGCAACGGGACGGAGCATGCTAGCCAATACCGGCGCGGCGATGGTTATGCGGGCGTTGAGGGCGCGGCTGGGGCGGCCTGATCCGTCCTGCGGGCCCCCCGATCGAGTGCGCTCCGGGGGCGGGCTCTTCTCCCGCAAGCGGGAGAAGGGGAATTCGACGATTTGCGCAGCGCAGCGAGCGCTTCCCGCCCCTCGCCCGCGGCGGCGACCGAAGGAAGTGCAAAGCCGACCGAAGCAGGCGCAAAGCGGAGCGGGCCGGAGCGAGGGCCGTCCGGCGCCGGGTCGTCGCGAAACCGGCGCCCCACGCCGCGGCCAGAAAACCGCTCGCGACCGAAGCCTCTAGAATATCGCCATGCTTCGACTCACCGACCTCCGACTGCCGCTGGACCATCCGGCCAGCGCGCTCACCGACGCCATCCTCGCCCGCCTCGGCCTCGCCGCGGCCGAACTGACCGGCTACACCGTCGCCAAGCGCAGCTACGACGCGCGCAAGCGCGGCGGCATCGAACTGATCTATTCGATCGACGTGGACACGCCGCGCGCGGCCGAGATCCTGCAGCGCGAGCAGGCCGCCGCGGCAGCGACCGCCGGCGCGCGCAAGGGCGCGGCCGATGCGGGCAAGGTCAAGGTGCTGCCGACCCCGGACACCGAATACAAATTCGTCGCCCGCGCGCCGGAGGCGCTGCCGCTGCGGCCGATCGTGATCGGCATGGGCCCCTGCGGCCTGTTCGCCGGCCTGGTGCTGGCGCAGATGGGCTTCCGTCCGATCATCCTGGAACGCGGCAAGGCGGTGCGCGAGCGCACCGTCGACACCTTCGGCCTGTGGCGCAAGCGCGTGCTCAATCCGGAGTCGAACGTGCAGTTCGGCGAAGGCGGCGCCGGCACCTTTTCCGACGGCAAGCTCTACAGCCAGATCAGCGACAAGCAGCACCACGGCCGCAAGGTGCTGACCGAGTTCGTCAAGGCCGGCGCGCCGGAGGAGATCCTCTACGTCAGCAAGCCGCACATCGGCACCTTCCGCCTGGTCTCGATGGTCGAGAACATGCGCGAAACCATCGAGTCGCTGGGCGGCGAAATCCGCTTCTCGCAGCGGGTCGAGGACGTGCTGATCGAGGACGGGCAACTGCGCGGCGTGGCGCTCGCCGACGGCAGCCAATTGCGCGCCGACCACGTGGTGCTGGCGGTCGGCCACAGCGCGCGCGACACCTTCGCGATGCTGCACGCGCGCGGCGTGCACATGGAAGCCAAGCCGTTCTCGATCGGGTTCCGCATCGAGCATCCGCAGTCGCTGATCGACCGCGCCCGCTTCGGTCCGCAGGCCGGCCACGAGATCCTCGGCGCGGCCGACTACAAGCTGGTCCATCACTGCCGCAACGGCCGCTCGGTGTACAGCTTCTGCATGTGTCCGGGCGGCACCGTGGTCGCGGCCGCGAGCGAGCCCGGGCGAGTGGTCACCAACGGCATGAGCCAGTACTCGCGCAACGAGCGCAACGCCAATGCGGCGATCGTGGTCGGCATCACCCCCGAGGACTATCGCGCCTACGACGACAGCGACAGCCCGCTGGCCGGCATCGCCCTGCAGCGGCATTGGGAGGCGCAGGCCTTCGCCCTGGGCGGCGGCGAATACGACGCGCCCGGCCAGACCGTCGGCGATTTCCTCGCCGGCCGGCCCTCGACCGCGCTCGGCGCGGTGCAGCCGTCGTACACGCCGGGCGTGCGCCTGACCGATCTGGGCGACTCGCTGCCCGAGTACGCGATCGCGGCGATCCGCGAAGCCTTGCCGGCGTTCGACAAGCAGATCAAGGGCTTCGCCATGGCCGACGCGATGTTGACCGGGGTGGAGACGCGCACCTCCTCGCCGGTGCGGATCGCCCGCGGTCCCGACGGCCACAGCCTCAACACCCGCGGCCTGTTCCCGGCCGGCGAAGGCGCGGGCTATGCCGGCGGCATCCTGTCGGCGGGCGTGGACGGGATCAAGGCCGCCGAAGCGGTGGCGTTGAGCATCATGGCGGGCCTGGGCCGCGGCTGAGACCGGGGCCTGTTCGCGGCGATCGACTGCGGTCGCGGCCGGATCTTCGCCCGGCGCGTTCAATCCGCAAACCGATCCTCTTGCCTGGATAAAGCCCTGGGCTCCCGCCTTCGCGGGAGCGACGGTAGGAAGGGCCCGCCGCGCCTCTCCGATGCGTCATTTCGCGTTCGCGGGAACGATGATAGGCGGGCTTCGTCGCGTCTCCGCAAACCCGTCATCCCCGCGAAAGCGGGGATCCAGAGGCTTCAGCGCCATGCCCCGACGAAGTTCCGGGCTCCCGCCTTGGCGCAAACCACGGCGGCAGGCTCGCCTTGTCCCCTCGTTGCGTTTGCCTTGTGCGCGATCGGGCCAAGCCCGGCCCGGCGGGTCGCGGCCATGCCGAATGGCAGGGGGCAGGGCGGGTGCGATGGGTAGGATGCGGGATCGTCTTCGCGCAACCGGACTCGCCATGCCCCGACTCGCCGTCGCCGCCCTGCCGCTGCTGATCGCCACCGCTCTCGCCACGGCCCCGGCCGCCGCACAGACCGCGCCGCCGGCGCCGGCGGCCGCTTCCGTCGTCATGCGCCTGGAGGTCGACGCCAGCGACCTGTCGCGGCGGGTGCTGCACGCGCGGCAACGCATCGCGGTGCGGGCCGGCGCGCTGACCCTGCTGTATCCGCAATGGATCCAGGGCAATCATTCGCCGACCGGGCCGATCGACAAGCTCGCCGGCCTGCGCATCCGCGGCAACGGCCAGGCCATCGCCTGGCAGCGCGACCCGCTCAACGTCTACGCGTTCAAGCTGGTCGTGCCCGAAGGCGTGAGCGAGCTGGAGCTGAGTTTCGACGTGCTGACCCCGACCGCCGGCAACCAGGGCCGGGTGGTGATGACGCCGGATGTGCTCAACCTGCAATGGAACCAGGTCGCGCTGTACCCGGCCGGGATCCCGGCGCCCAGCATCGAGGTCGCGTCCAGCCTGACCCTGCCGGCCGGCTGGCAGGCCGGCACCGCGCTGGAACTGGAAGCGCGCGACGGCGACCGCCTGCGCTATCGCCCGGTGCCGCTGCACACCCTGCTGGACTCGCCGGTGTTCGCCGGCCGCCACTACAAGCAGTTCGACCTCGCCCCCGGAGCCAAGATTCCGGTCCGGCTCAACGTGGTCGCCGACGCAGCCAAGTACCTGGAAGCCAAGCCCGAGCAGCTCAAGCCGCATCGCGAACTGGTGACGCAGGCCGGGCGGCTGTTCGGTTCGCAGCCTTACGACCGCTACGACTTCCTGTTGTCGCTGTCGGGCCAGCTCAGCGGCATCGGCCTGGAGCATCACCGCTCCAGCGAGAACGGCGTCGACGCCGACTACTTCACCGGCTGGGACGGCGGCAGCGCGACCGGCCGCGACCTGCTCGCGCACGAATTCGTCCATGCCTGGAACGGCAAATACCGGCGCCCGACCGGGCTGGTGGCCGACAACTTCAACCAGCCCTTGAACGACGAACTGCTGTGGGTCTACGAAGGCCAGACCCAGTACTGGGGCTATGTGCTGGCCGCGCGCTCGGGCCTGTGGAAGCCCGAGTTCGCCCGCGACGCGCTGGCCCAGGTGGTGGCGCGCTACGCCCACGACCGCCCGGGCCTGGCCTGGCGCAGCTTGCAGGACACCACCTACGACCCGGTGATCGCCCAGCGCCGGGCCAAGCCCTACGGCAGCTACCAGCTCAGCGAGGACTACTACAGCGGCGGCCAGTTGGTCTGGCTCGCGGTCGACGCCAAGCTGCGCGAGCTCAGCGGCGACAAGCGTTCGCTCGACGATTTCGCCCGCGGCTTCTTCGGCGGCGAGAACGGCGACTACCAGGTCAAGCCCTATGCCTTCGAGGACGTGGTCGCGACGCTGAACCGCGTCGCCGCGTTCGACTGGGCCGGCTTCCTGCGCCAGCGCCTGGACGCCCACGCGCCGCCGCTCGACGGCCTGGCCGCGAGCGGCTGGAAGCTGAGCTTCGCCGACACTCCGAGCGAGTACCAGAAACTCGCCGAGGGCGAGCGCAAGGCGACCGACCTGACCTATTCGCTGGGCATGAGCGTGGCCAACAGCGACGCCAACGTGGTCTCGGTGCGTTGGGACGGGCCGGCCTTCGACGCCGGCATCGCGCCCGGCAGCGTGCTGCTGGCGGTGAACGGTTATGCCGCCAACGGCGAACGGCTCAAGGATGCGGTGACCGCGGCCAAGGACGGCAAGCCGATCGAGCTGATCGTCAAGAACGCCGACCTGGTGCGCACGGTGCGGATCGATTACCGCGAAGGCCTGAAGTATCCGCGCCTGGAGCGCATCGAAGGCACCCCGGACCGCCTGACCAGGATCTTCGCGCCGAAGTGAGCGATGCCCGGTGCGGCGGCGCAATGCGCCGCGGCTGTCCGCGATCCGCCCTCGATTCGGCGCTACAGTCGCGACGGCCCCGGCCCACGCCGTCCCTTCTTCTTCGGATGCCCCCGCCATGTACGGACTGATCGGAAAAATGACCGCCGTCGCCGGCCAGCGCGATGCGCTGCTGGCGATCCTGCTCGACGGCATCGAGGCGATGCCCGGCTGCCTGAGCTACGTGGTCGCGCGCGATCCCAAGGACGCCGACGCGATCTGGATCACCGAGGTCTGGGACCGCGCCGACAGCCATCGCGCCTCGCTGGCGCTGCCGCAGGTGCAGGCGGCGATCGCCCAGGCCCGGTCCTTGATCGCCGGCTTCGATTCGCACGTCGAAACCGAACCGGTCGGCGGGCACGGATTGACTAGGGCCGGTTAACGCCGGCGCACCGCGTTTGCTAGCCGACGCCGGCGAGCGTGCCGGCATCGGGGGTGGAGCGGTGCCCCTCGCGGACTTCCTTCGGTCACAAGCCGCGACGGCGAAACCGCAGCGACGGCATCGACGCGGTCCGCGATCGCGCTTGCGGGAGCTTCCCGCGCTGCGCGAGCGCCCTGCTTCAGCCCGCCTCGTCTTCGGCTGCCGGGACGGTATCGCGCTTTCGCCACAGCATGCTGCGCAACACTCCGTCGTGGCGGATCAAGCCGTGATGCAGGGCCGCGCCCAGGTGCAGCAGCACCAGCGCGAACAAGGCATAGGCCAGGGTCCGGTGCAGCCAGCGCAACGGCGCGAACCAGGCCGGGTCGAACGGCACGATCGGCGGCAGCCGCAGGCCGGCGCCGAGTTCGATCGGATAGCCGCCGGCCGACAGCATCGCCCAACCGATCAGCGGCATCGCCAGCATCAGCGCGTACAGCAGCCAATGCGAGATGCGCGCGGCCCACCGCTGCGCCGCGCCGAGTTCGCGCGGCAGCGGCGGCGGCCGATGCCGCCGCCGCAACGCCAGGCGCAGCACCGCCAGCGCCAGGATCGCGATCCCCAGCGGCTTGTGCAGCGCCAGCAGCCAGGCGTGCCGCTCCGATACGCTCGCGACCAGGCCCGCGCCGACGAACAGCATCGTCAGGATCATGATCGCCATCAGCCAGTGCAGGACGCGCGCCGGCCACCAGAACATCGTCTCGTCGCGGTTCATCGTGCGCTCTCCTGGGGCGGACGGCCGCCGGCGCGCGCGATTTCGGCGCTGCGGCGGCGGTAGGACTCGGCATAGGCGGCCGAGCGCGCCGGCAGCAGCGGATCGGCCGAAGCGACGATGCCGTCGGGCAGGATCAGCGGGTCGTAGTTGATGTCGCGGCAGGCGCCGCTGTCCTGGTCCTGGGCGCGCTCGATCACCACCGTGCCGGCGTCGATCTGTTCGCGTTGCGCGGGCCAGGCCCGGCTGGCGTCGTCGACCGGATCGCCGGGCGCGGCCAGGGTCGCCCACAACGTCCAACGCAGTGGCCCGCGGGCGAGGCGTTGTTGTAGTTCGGCGCCGAGCGTCTCGCGCTCCTGCGCGCCCAGCGGCGCGGCGGCCGCGCCGTTGTCGGGTTCGACCCGCCAACGCACCGCCCGGCGCGCGCCGTCGGCGGCGACGAAGTAGAACGCGTTGAGGCCGTAGTAAGGCTCGGTCGCATAGCTGGCCGACGGCCGCTGGTCCTTGATCCAGGCGCGGAACGCGGCGGTTTCCGGATGCGCGGCGAAGAAGGCCTGCTGCCGCGCCGGATCGGGCTTGCCGGTGGCCGGATCGGGCGCGGTGGCGCGCAGTTGTTCGTAGAACGCCTGCGGCGTGGCGACCGGAAACACCGGCATGTTGTTCATGCCGGTGCGCCATTGCTGGCCGTCGGCCTGGATCAGGCGCAGGGCCAGGCTGCGGATCGGCACGCCGCCGTCGGGTGCATGCGGGTTGCCGCCGGGCAGGGCGAAGCGGCCGACCAGCGGGGTGCGGGCGCCGGGCGCGAACAGCGCCGCGCGCGAATAGCGCGCGGCCGCGCCGCTGCTGTCGAAGCGGCCGATCACGCACACGCCCTTGGCATGGTTGCGGCGATAGCCCGGATGCGCGCCGCCGTTGGCCTGCAACTGGTCGACCAGGCGCTGCGGGGTCAGCCGTTGCGGGTCGAGCGGGCCGGCGACGTAGGCGAAAACGGCGCCGAGGCCGCCGACCGCGAGCGCGATCAGGGCCCAGCGAGCGAGGGGGACGGGCGGTCGGGGCGGGGCGAGAGGCTCGTTCATGGGCAAGGCCGTGGCTGCGATACTGGATACGACGCGCGCCGGCGCGGCTTATTCCCGCCGGGATTAGGGATTCGTGATTGGGGATTGGCCAAGCGCGACGCTGCCCTTTGTAGGAGCGGCGTCCCACGGGGATTTCCTTCGGTCATAAGCCGCGACCGCGCCGCGGGAATAAACTGCGGCCGGCGGCGTCCTACGGACGAACCCTCTCCGAATCGGCTCTGCGCTCATGTCCCCGCACGAACTCGACCAGGCTCTGCGCGAACAACTGCCCTCGCTGCGACGCTTCGCCCGCTGGCTGGCGCGCGACCCGCACGCCGCCGACGATCTGGTCCAGAGCGCGCTGGAACGCGCGATCGCCGGCTGGGGCCAGCGCCGCGACGCGGCGGCGCTGCGGCCGTGGCTGTTCTCGATCCTCTACCGCCAGTTCCTCGACGGCCAGCGCCGCGCCCAGCGCTACGCCGGCCTGCTCGCGCGGATCGGCCTGGGGGCGGCGGAAAGCCAGCCTTCGGCCGAACGCGAGGTGGTCGCGCGCTCGGCGCTGGAAGCCTTGCAGCAGTTGCCGGTGGAGCAGCGCAGCCTGCTGTTGTGGGTGTCGGTCGAAGGCCTGAGCTATCAGCAAGTGGCCGAGATCCTCGAGGTGCCTATCGGCACGGTGATGTCGCGGCTGTCGCGCGCGCGCCAGGCGTTGCGGCGCCTCAGCGAAGGCGAGACCGCGACGCCGCCGCTGAGGCTGCTGAAATGAGGTCGTCGCGCCGCATTCCGCGCCGCCGTATTCCGTTTACGTTTGCGAGTTCCGTATGAGCCACTACGCCCCCGACGAACACGACCTGCACGCCTACATCGACGGACGCCTGGCGCCCGAGCGTCGCGCCGAGGTCGAGGCCTGGCTGGCGCGCCAGCCCGAACGGCTGGCCGAACTGCAGGCCTGGCAGCGCGACGCGCAGCAACTGCGCGCTGGCCTCGCCGGCGCCGCGCCGCCGCCCGATCCGCTGCTCGACCCCGCGCGCCTGCGCGCCGGCCTCGCGCGCCGGCGCAGCGCGCGCTACGCGGTCGCCGCGACGGTGTTGCTGAGCCTGGGCGTCGGCGGCATCGGCGGCTGGCAGGCGCGCGAATGGAGCCGCCCCGCGCCGCGGTCGATGATCGCGACCGCGCCGATGGCCGACGCGATCGCCGCGCACCGATTGTTCGCCGCGCGCCGCGATCTGCGCACCGATGCCGGCGCCGGCGAGGTGCAGGCGTGGCTGGATGCGAACTTCCGCGAGCCCATGCGCCTGCCCGACCTGAGCGCCGCAGGCTATCGTCCGGTGAGCGCGCGCGCGCTCGCCACCGACCAGGGCGCCGCGGCGCTGGTGCTGTACCAGGACCCGACCGGCGCGGCGATCAGCTTCTACATCCGCCCGCCGGGTCCGCGCCATTACCTGCTGCCGCGCGGCGACCGCCGCGACGGCGGCCTGCTGGCCCAGTACTGGTCGCGCGGCGGCTACAACTACGCGATGGTCAGCGCCGGCGACGAGGCCAGCGCGGGCCTGGTGCGGCAAGCCCTGCGGGCGATCTGAAGCGCGGCGGCGGGCCGCTCTCGCAGCGTCCGCGAATACCGTCGCGGCCGAACCGCGATCTCCGCCGTCCTCGCCGCCCGGGCCGGGCGCGCAAAACGAAACGCCCCGCAAGCGCGGGGCGTTTCGTCGTCGCAGGTGCCGGCCGGCTCAGGCCGCCTGCACGATCCGCAGCGGGTTGCGGAATTCCTTCAGCAGCTCCGCTTCGCGCGCCTTGGCCTTGTGCAGGTGGTCTTCCTTGACGTGGCCGTAGCCGCGGATGTGCTCGGGGATGCTGGCGATTTCCGCCGCCAGGTCGACGTTGCCGCCGTCCAGCGAGGACAGCAGGTCGCCGACGGTCTGCTCGTACTCGGCGATCAGGCGGCGTTCCATCTTGCGCTCTTCGGTGTAGCCGAAGATGTCGAAGGTGCCGCCGCGCAGGCCGCGCAGCTTGGCCATCCACTTGAACGCGGTGAACACCCAGGGGCCGAACTCCTGCTTGATCAGCCGGCCCTGCGCGTCCTTCTTCGCCAGCAGCGGCGGGGCGAGGTGGAACTTGAGCTTGTAGTCGCCGTCGAACTGCTGCTGCAGGCGGCGCTGGAACTCGCCGCTGGTGTACAGGCGCGCGACTTCGTACTCGTCCTTGTAGGCCATCAGCTTGAAGAAGTAGCGCGCCACCGCCTCGGCCAGATCGGTCGAGCCCGGCGCCTTCTTCTGTTCGGCCTCGCGCACCTTGGCGACGAAGTCGCTGTAGCGCTTGGCGTAGGCGGCGTCCTGGTAGTCGGTGAGGAAGGCGACGCGGCGCGCGATCAGTTCGTCGAGCGAGCGCGACAGGCGCAGGTCGTCGAGCGGCAGGAAGGCGACGCCGTCGCCGTCGGCGGCCGTCGCCGGCACGTGGCGCAGTTCGTCTTCGTTGCGGGTCGCGCGCGGCGCCGAGGTCGCGCCCCATTCGTTGCCTTCCCATTCGCCGGGCTTGAGGTGCGGCAGATCGTGCGGGGTGGCTTCGGCGGCGGTCGGCACCTTGCGGACCACGCCGGCGGCTTCGGCCACCGCGCGCGGATCGATCGCGGCCAGGCGGCCCCAGGCGAAGGCGGTCTTGTTCATCTCGATCGCCGCGCCGTTGAGCTCGATCGCGCGCATCAGCGCATCGAAGGCGATCGGCACCAGCGCGCGCTGCCAGGCGTAGCCGAGGATGAACAGGTTGGCGGCGATGGCGTCGCCGAGCAGGGCGGTGGCGAGCTGGGTCGCGTCGACCAGGTGCGGGTCCTGGTCGCCGAGCGCGAGCTTGATCGCGGCGACGATGTCGGTGGCCGGGAACTGCATGTCCGGACGGGTGGTGAAGGTGCCCGGCATCGCTTCGTAGCTGTTGAGCACGACCTGGCTGCGGCCGGCGCGGATCTTCGACAGCGCCCAGTAGTCGTTGACCACGACCATGTCGCAGCCCAGCACCAGGTCGGCCTCGCCGGCGGCGATGCGCACGGCGTGGATGTCTTCCGGGGTCTTGGCGATGCGGATGTGGGTGGTGACCGCGCCGCCCTTCTGCGCCAGGCCGGTCTGGTCGAGCACGCTGGCGCCCTTGCCTTCCAGGTGGCCGGCCATGCCGAGCAGGGCGCCGATGGTGACCACGCCGGTGCCGCCGACGCCGGTGATGAGGATGTTCCAGGGCTGGTCCAGCGACGGCAGCACCGGCATCGGCAGGTCGGACAAGCGGTCCTTGGCCGACGAGCCCTTCTTCTTCTTCAGCCCGCCGCCTTCGACGGTGACGAAGCTGGGGCAAAAACCATTCACGCAGGAATAGTCCTTGTTGCAGTTCGACTGGTCGATCTCGCGCTTGCGGCCGAACTCGGTTTCCTTCGGCAGCACCGAGACGCAGAACGACTTCTTGCCGCAATCGCCGCAGCCTTCGCAGACCAGGGTGTTGACCATCACCCGCTTCTGCGGGTCGACCATCTTGCCGCGCTTGCGCCGGCGGCGCTTCTCGGTGGCGCAGGTCTGGTCGTAGATCAGCACGCTGACGCCCTTGACCGTGCGCAGGCGCTTCTGGATCGCGTCCAGTTCCTTGCGGTCGTGGAACTCGACGTCGCTGGGGAACAGCTCGCGCTTGTTCCACTTGGCGATGTCGTCCGACAACAGGACGATCGTGTGCACGCCTTCCGAACGCACCTGGTGGGCGATCTGCGGCACCGACAGTTGGCCGTCGACCGGCTGGCCGCCGGTCATCGCCACCGCGTCGTTGTAGAGGATCTTGTAGGTGATGTTGACGCCGGCGGCGACCGACTGGCGGATCGCCAGCGAGCCGCTGTGGAAATAGGTGCCGTCGCCGAGGTTCTGGAACACGTGATCGGTTTCGGTGAAACCGGCCTGGCCGCACCAGGTCACGCCTTCGCCGCCCATCTGGGTGAAGGTGTTGGTGTCGCGGTCCATCCAGGTGACCATGTAATGGCAGCCGATGCCGCCGAGCGCGCGCGACCCTTCCGGCACCACCGTGGAGGTGTTGTGCGGGCAGCCCGAGCAGTAGTGCGGCACGCGCGGGAACGCGGCGCGCGGCAGGGCCAGCTCGCTTTCCTTCTCCTCCATCCAGCGCAGCACGTTCTGCATCTGCTCGGAGTTGTGGAAACGCTGGATGCGGCGCGCGATCACGCCGGCGATGCGCGCCGGGGTCAGCTCGCCGGTCGAGGGCAGGATCCACTCGCCGTTCTCGTCGTACTTGCCGACGATCGACGGGCGGCGGCCACCGTCCCAGTTGTACATCGACTCCTTCATCTGGCTTTCGATGAAGGCGTGCTTCTCCTCGACCACCAGGATGTCGTCCAGGCCGCGCGCGAACGCACGCAGGCCGACCGGCTCCAGCGGCCAGGTCATGCCGACCTTGTACACGCGGATGCCCAGGTCGGCGCAGGCGCGCGCGTCCAGGCCCAGGTATTCCAGGGCCTGCAGCACGTCGAGGTAGCTCTTGCCGGTGGTGATGATGCCCAGGCGCGGGGTCGGCGAATCGATCACGATCCGGTCGATGCGGTTGGCGCGGGCGAAGGCCTGCGCGGCCTTGACCGCGTACTGGTGCAGGCGCATCTCCTGGTCCATCGGCGGGTCCGGCCAGCGGATGTTGAGCCCGCCCGGCGGCACCACGAAGTCGTCGGGAGTGACGATCTGCAGCGCCAGCGGATTGACGTCGACCGAGGCCGAGGATTCGACCGTCTCGGCGATGGTCTTGAAGCCGACCCAGCGGCCGGTGTAGCGCGACATCGCCCAGCCGATCAGGCCCATGTCGAGGATGTCCTGCACCCCGGCCGGGTTGAGGATCGGCATCATCGCGCTGGTGAACTCGCCTTCCGAGCCGTGCGGCAGGGTCGAGGAGCGGCAAGCGTGGTCGTCGGCGGCCAGCGCCAGCACGCCGCCGTACTTGCTGGTGCCGGCGGCATTGGCGTGCTTGAACACGTCGCCGGTGCGGTCCACGCCCGGGCCCTTGCCGTACCACATGCC